>CAYXJU010000084.1:0-6851 GCA_964464765.1 uncultured Candidatus Bathyarchaeia archaeon
TTCTGAGCTGGTTCTACTCAGCCTTCTGAACCTTTATCTCAATGGTAGAGACGTTTCGCGTGTCTCCAGCCTCTCCGAGAACTTCTGTTCCAATGGTCACATCTTTCACTGCCAACTTGCCGCCAAAGAATCTTCTGCGAACAACCTCGATAACGTCTACGGCTCTGCTGATGGCTCTTCCTCGAGCCTTCACGGTAAGTTCTTTAGCTCCACTGTGGAAGTGCATCATGACGGCTGTGGCGTAGGCCATGACCGGTTTCTTCCCAATTAGTATAGTGTCGGGTGGGATAGGAGTCCTCGGCCTAGAAACGACTTCTCTCGGCATACCTTGCTCTGGCATTTCTGTCATTCAACGTTCACCTCCGTGAGTACCTTGTCCGTACCGCAAAACATCGAGTTAAGGCTCACAATCAACTTAAACGTTGCTATGTGGAGTCTGGAAAGATGGGTCCTATCCAGCAAATGAAGGCGGAGATGCACGAGGCTATTTTGCCATTAGGCTCGGACTATTGGTAGTTACACAAATGGCATTGTGGAACGCACGTGAAGCGACCTTCCCTTATCATATTTAAACAGAGGACATCTGTGAACTCCCAATCCTGTCCTAGGTAACATGAAGTAGCAAGGTCTGAATCGGTTCTGCGAGGACCAGCCTATCTATATGATGGAAAATCTGCGCTTTTCTTTTGGCGTTTTTTACAAGTTTCTTGTACTAAGTTTAATGATAAAACCTAGGTTCTTTTGCTGTTTGCACAATGCGTTTTGTGATAAACCCAAGTTTTGGAGATGAAGACTCTGTCGAATAGAATCCTTCGAGACTGGGATGGGGGGTCGCGTGGACCATTCCATACTCGAATAGACGAGAGGTTCCACATCCACCGGGCTCCACTCAAAGAGAAGATAGCGACATCTATCTATCGATTGAAGGTTCAGGAGAACAAGTTGGAAGCCTCGGCCTCTAGGATGATGCATCAGGATCGGGAACTCTTCGGTAAGGTTGTAGCGGCACAGGTTGCTAACGATCACGCTAGAGCCGCTATGTACGCTAATGAGTGTGCTGAAGTCAGAAAGATGGCGAAGACGGTGCTTCGATGCCAGCTCGCACTGGAGCAGGTGACTCTCCGGTTGGAAACCATTGAAGAGTTCGGAGATGTCGCAGCTATGATGGCACCGGTCGCAAGTGTCGTTCACTCGATCAAAAGCCAGATTTCGGGACTAGTGCCAGAGGTCGGATTTGAACTCTCAGAGATCGGTGAAACATTGAACGGCATTGTTGTCGAAGCTGGTGAGACCACTGGAGAAACATATGACTCGAACACACCCAACGTTGAAGCCCAACGAATTCTAAGCGAGGCTACCGCAATATCCGAGCAGCGGATGAGGGAAAGGTTCCCAGATCTGCCAGCCTCGGCACCTGCAGTACCTCAAGGAGACGCTGAATCCTTCCTCAGATAAAGACCTCAGAATTGGATGTTGATCCAAATGACCTTCAAGACACAGGATGTTAAGGCCTTCTTGGGAAAGGACATAGTGGATTCGCATCAAAGACCAATTGGAAAAATCGTGAGCATGCACGCCAACATAAGGAACGAAGTCACATCCACCACATTAGAAACCGTCAATGGTGACTTCATCAACTGTCCGAGCAATCGGCTCATTTTGGAAGGCAATTCGTTGATCTACATGCACGACTGGGAAGTTGAGGCTGAGGATCTGAAGACGGAACTCAACTTAACCTCGAAGAGAGTCAAGGCACTTGACGAGTTGTATCATTCCGGCGACATTGAGAAAGACATCTATGAAGAAATGAAGAGAGAGAACGGATCGTCGGTTGAGAAACTTGAAGACCTACGAAAGAAGCTGACTCAGAACCTGTCTGAACGAAAGAACCGATTACACGATCAGATCAGAGAGCTTGAGACTTCACTAGCAAACAACAAGATGCAACATGCCTCTGCGGAGATAGGGGATGAGGCCTACAGGGTTATGTGCGATTCGATTCGATCAGGCTTGAAGATGTTGCTCTCGGAAAAAAGGTACATTGAAGAAACGTTGGAACAACTTAGAAATCCTCAACCAACACCTCAAACAACACCATACAGTTCGACATTGCCTCCCGCGATCCTCCCACAACCCAGAACCACCACGCCAAGTGACGTTGTGGTTGTACACATGAAAGAGAAGATATTCTAGGGGCGTGGATACCCATCTCCATAATTCACAAGATTGAGGGGATGGTCCATCACCAAGAACCTCTCAAAGAGAAAATAGCACACGCTATTTTTAGATTATCAGCCCAACAAGGCAAATTGGAGCATACATCAGCCAAACTGAAACAAAGAGATCAAGAGCTATTCCAGAGATGCATCGGCGCTCAAGTCGCAAAAGATACCTCGCATGCAAGAATCTATGCTAATGAATGTGCTGAAATCAGAAAGATAGCACAAGTTGTCCTCTCAAGTCAACTAGCGCTTGAGAGAGCGGTGCTTAGACTCCAAACCGTGGAAGAGTTTGGAGACGTCCTAGTTCAAATCGCACCGGTCATCGATGTTGTGAAGGAAACCAAAAGCCAGATTGCAGGAGTCATTCCTGAAGTCGGAAATGAACTTGAAGAAGTAAACTCAATGCTCAGTGACATGAGCCTGGAAACAGGCGAACCAGAAGAAACGAATCTCGATACCAGTGTCAACAATGAGGAAGCAAGAAAAGTCCTTCAAGAATCTTGTGCCATAGCTGAAGAGAAAATAAAAGAACAGTTCCCCAAGATACCAGAGCTGGAACAGATTCCAAATAAGCTTATTCTTGTACCGGAAGGAGGAGACGGTGTTTTTCTAGAGGATGCCATTTTTAACTACGTCAAAGACCACAACTGCGAATTCAGCCTGTCGGAATGTGCTTCATCTCTAGGAATCCCGGACGAGGATGTCAAGAAGGCGATAGTGAGGCTTCAGGACGAAGGGAGAATCCGACTAGGCTAGAACAATAGGAGTGACGACTTTGCCGGGGGCTATTTTGGCTGACGTATCGGTCAGTTTTGAAGGTGAAGATCAATCTTGATGTCAGCGTCCGAAGAACTTGAGCGGCTCGCCGCGAAATATGCAACGGAGGCAGTCCAACAGGATCGAAGAGGATCGAGGCACCTGGCCATAACAAAGTATGAGCGAGCTATGGAGATTCTCACCAAACTAAGTGCTCTCTACCCTGATACTCCTCAAAACCGAGTATATAGTGAACATTTGCAGTCATACCAGAGGAGGGTAAAGGAACTTCGCAACAATCATCCTCTGGATCAATCTTCCGATAACACGTCATATGGTAAAGTAGGTAGATCAGACCGACTAATCCTCAACAAGAAACCAAACATATCATGGGACATGATAGCTGGACTGGAAGATGCGAAAAATGCCATAGAAGAAGCAGTGGTCTTCCCTGTTAAGAGACCTGATCTATTTCCTCTGGGATGGCCTAGAGGGATTTTATTCTTCGGTCCGCCAGGATGCGGGAAGACTCTTCTAGCAGCCGCGATAGCTACAGAAATTGATGCATCCTTTTACTGTGTTGACTCGGCATCGGTCATGTCGAAGTGGCTTGGCGAATCAGAGAAGAATGTTGCAAACCTCTTTCAGAATGCCAGAAAGAATGCGGAAGAGGGTCAACCAGCAATAATCTTTCTCGATGAGATCGATTCACTGGTTGGAAAACGTGTAGAAGAGGTCGGTGGAGAGGTTCGCACAAGAAACCAGTTCCTGAAAGAAATGGATGGAATAATTGACAAGAGCAACAAGATTCATGTGTACGTCATCGGTGCAACGAACAAACCTTGGATTCTTGATGAACCATTCATACGAAGATTCCAAAAGAGAATCTACGTTCCACTTCCAGACTTTGAAGCGCGTCTCGCCATGCTACGTATTCAAACAAAAGATCTGAGACTTGCAGACGATGTTGACCTGAACGAGCTTGCACGAAGGACAGAGAGCTACACTGGAAGTGACATGAGGGACATCGCTCAATCAGCACACATAGATGTCGTCAGAGAGTTGTTTGAGAACGCGGATCCAAATGACAAGGAGATTGTCCCACGCGAGATTACAATGCTGGATTTTGAGAGAGCTCTGGAAAAGAGGAAACCAAGTGTCTCACCGCAGACCCTTCAAGGCTACATGAGATGGGTGGAATCGTACAAGGCACTATAGAAGTGATTTCAAAATGATTACTATCGATATTACTGACTTGAAGATATTGACGGAGCTAGTTGAGAACGCAAAAACATCCAACGTCGAGATTGGAAAGAAACTTCGAATTCATCCCAATGTTGTGGCGTATAGAATAAACAAGCTGGAGAACGGGGGAATCATCAAGGAGTATACAACGGTGCTAGATCTTGACAAGCTGGGTCTTACGGAACAAATGTACGTGGGTGCATCTCTTCCAAAGAACTCGGAGAGAGATGATATCCTGCGTCAAGTGGCAGAGATACCGCAAACGGTTTCTGTGATCAGTTCCCTCGGATCACCTGAAAGCATAGTCTTCCTAGTTGGGAAAAACAAAGATGAGGTGGACAAGGTCATGTCGAAATTGAGGAATCTTAATCTGAAGATCAAGTACACAAGCCCAATCATCAAGACATATGACAATGGAAACATGAGAAACTATCTGTCACTGCTAACGCAAGAACGGAATGAGGAGATTCTGAACAAAACCCCAAAGGAGGCGAGCAAGATTGTTTAAGGAAAGACAGTCTATCACAAAACGATTGAAGGAAGCCATCAAGCCAACACCCCTGAAATATAGGATATCTACAGCGCTCTCAACCATGAGAGTGCAGCTGAGAAAAATCGAGAATACCTCAAGGCATTTGGAACAACGTGACAGGACACTGCGAGAAAAATGTGTCACAGCACTACAAGCGAAAGACAGTGCCATGGCCGCTATGTATGCAAATGAATGCGCTGAAATCCGAAAGATAGTCAAGATAACCCTACATAGCGAACTGGCTCTAGAGCAAGTAGCCTTGAGACTTGAAACCGTCAAAGAATTTGGTGACATAGCCTACACGATGAGTTCCGTATCCGGCGTCGTCAGCCTCCTCAAAGATAACCTCAGAAACGTCATTCCAGAAGTGTCTCTCAAACTCGGTGAGATTCACGACTCACTGGAAGACATGGTAGTAGAGGTAGGCGAGGCAACAGAACAGTCAGTCGATACCGAGGCCACGAGCGGCGAAGCACAAAGAATACTAACCGAAGCCAACGTCGTCGCGGAGCAGAAGATGAAAGAGAGGTTCCCAGAGCTTCCAACAGCAGCGGCACCAGAAGCAAGAATCTAAGCCCCCCTCCACGCTTCTCTCCTCTTTTCTTCCCTGATTTCTCTTTCAAGTTGATTCTTAGATCAGATCAACCAGCTGAATTGCAGTTCCTCATGAGATATGATCTTTTGATGAATAGGACTCTATCTCCACAATCACTAGCAGACTTATGCTACGTTCAGATTTGTTCGAATCTAAGGCACGACTCTGAATGGAAAGAGGCTTATGAATCCGCCGAGGACGGCGGCAAAGTATATCACAACTATCATTCGTGGCGGTTTCTGGTCTATGATCATGTAGGATATGGCCATACATACGGCTGGCATTGTACTGAGAAAATAGAAGAGGTACATTATCCTATGCCCTATTATCGACATGGGGTAGAAGGGTAGGTATGTGAAGATGAACCACAATACGGTAAGCAGGGTTAGGTCATCTCTCTTCTTGTAGTATTCGTAGCCTGCGTACGCGATCGTTGGGATGCAAAGATAGATGATTAGAGGGTTCATCGCTCCGACAAAAGCGACCGATGTGTAGGATCCTGTCACATTGCCGTCTGCCATTGTGTTCACATTGACTGTTAGGTAGGGAATCTTCACTTCGTTCAGTAGCCATTGCCAGGGATAGCTTTCTATGCCCTCAGGGATCTGTCGGGTGAGCGATTTGGTGTATTCGTAGATGAATGCTATGTGGTCGAATGGATTGTTGTATCCACCCCACCATCTGTCCATTATCGTTAGGAGGCCTATGCCTGCAATTGCATAGACGAGTACAAACTTTTCAAGCCATCCCAAATTCTTCTGCCAATCTATCTTCTGACCTTTCGCTCGTGCATCGAAGAAGACTTTCGCGAAATGGAATATCAGAATCACAGCAAAACCGTACAATCCCCCTATCTTGCATAACGTGCTAAGCGCTAGGCATAGGGCGCTTAGAATGGGTTTTCCAGTGAAGTAGAAGTAGAAACCCAAGAGCATGAACGCAAGCATGAAGATGTCCAGGGTTGCGATTCGACTGTGCACGAAAACGAGATTGTCAAAAGAGAATAGGAAGACAGACATGAACGAGAGCAGATCGTTCTTTGAAACCTTCTTCACAAGCAAGTAGAACACGATTATTGAGACTGTTCCAAAGATGACGCTTGGAATACGCCATCCCCACGCATTATCTCCAATTAAGAACATGGAGAGAGCTATGATTCCCTTTGCCAAGGGGGGGTGTTCGTGGTTCGGATCAAGTCCAGGGGTCGCGCCTGGGTAGACATCTGCCTCGTGAGGCAAGCCCAAGATTATTCGTGCGACGTTCACGTAATATTTGAGGCGGATGAGTTCATCTCATCTTTCGTCGAATATTAGTGAACCCTTGGGCATGTCCAACCATATCAGTCTAAGCACTATACTCGCAACGAGCAGATACACGAACGCCCGATCGTACATGTTCGTCGTTGGATGAATGTTCAAAACATTCTCCAAACGGTTCCTCAAATCACTCATTGACTACCCACTATTCTCATTTCATGATCTTTCTTTGAACTAGACAACAC
>CAYXJU010000085.1:0-6658 GCA_964464765.1 uncultured Candidatus Bathyarchaeia archaeon
CGCTCATACCTTTTGTGGAAGAGGTGCGCTCAGAACGCTCCAAGGAGATAGAAACAATAAGACGGCACATTGAACTCAGCCTCAACCAGCTAATCCACGAAAGAAACCTTATGCTCGCAAACCTAATCGAACGGCAACAGAAAGGCGAGGAGCTCTCAGGTCAAATTGCACAAGCTGAGAGCCGTTTGAGTGAACTGAATGATAGACTAGAGTATCGTAGGGCTGAGCTGAAAAGGGAGGAGCAATTGACAATTGGTGACATCACTCACATTGGAAGGGCTTGGGTGGTACCTCACCCAGAGCAGGCCAAATACGCGCCCATGGTTGCGGATGAGGCGATTGAAAAAATCGCGATGGAAAAAGCAATGGCCTATGAGCGTGAGAGAGGGTGGGAACCTGAAGACGTCTCAAAAGAAAATCGCGGATTTGACATACTTTCCAAGGACCCCAATACAGGAGCAGTCCGTTTCATCGAAGTCAAGGGAAGAGCCACGATAGGTGAAATAATCCTAAGCAAAAATGAGCACGAAACCTCTCAGCGGCTGAGAAAGGATTATTGGTTGTACGTTGCGTTCAACTGTGCAACAAGTCCGAAGCTGCTTCTGGTAAACGACCCTTCCAAACTTGGATGGAAACCAATCATAGTCATCGACCACTTCAGCATCGGAGCAGACACTTTGCTCAAAGAAAGCGAGGAGGCGAAGGCATGAGTGTAGGCCAATGCAAACGACTCATTGAAGTTGACTTGCCAATCAAGGTTGTTTCGGAACATGCTAGACATGAGCAGAACGTAAAAAAGGGTCATCTTCACGGCATGCATGTTTGGTGGGCCACTCGCCCACTGGCTACCTGCAGATCGGCGCTGTTAGGAGCACTTTTACCCGACCCAGCAGATCCGAACTGCCCTGAGAATTTCAGAAAGCGTGCGTGGGAGCTACTCAGACCGCTCCAAATGAAATCAGAAGGAGACGGAATAGTCCTCCGTAACACGCTATTAGACTTCATAGGTGACTTCTCTTCATGGGAGAATTCTACCAATAAAATGATGAGTGATACTGCTCGCGAACTTGTCAAAGCAGCCTATCCAGATGCACTTCCGCTAGTAGTAGATCCTTTCGCTGGCATGGGCTCTATTCCGTTCGAAGCCCTTCGTTTAGGAACTGATGTTTTTGCTAGTGACCTCAATCCAGTCGCAGTTCTGCTACTCAAGACTACGTTGGAGTATATCCCGACTTATGGAGAACGCCTAGCTAAAGCAGTTGAGCGCTGGGGTGCATGGGTTCGGGAGCAAGTAACCAAAGAACTTAAGGAATTCTACCCTGAGTCGAATGGCTCTGCTCCCTTGGCATACATATGGGCGAGGACAATCTTATGTGAGGGGCCTAATTGCGGAGCGGAGTTGCCTTTGGTAGGCTTACTGATGTTGTCACACAAGCCAAAGAACCTAGTTGCTCTACGTTACCGAGGCGATAAGATTAGAAAGCAGGTGATATTTGACTTATTCCGACCAAAGTCAGAAGAGGACATTCAACGCGGCATTGTGCAACGTTTCTCGGCCACTTGTCCAATCCCAAGCTGTGGCTATACTACTCCATACAAGCGTGTGCGAGAGCAACTACGAGCCAAGAAAGGGGGAACTCTAGATTCTCGCCTGATAGCGGTTATAACTCTCAAACCTGACGGGAGCCGGACCTTTCGACTGGCTGCAGAACAAGACCTAAGAGCTGTGCGTTTGGCTACGAAGAGATTGGAACAGATCCAGCGACAAAGTGGATCTTTGCCAATGATACCTAATGAGCCCTCTCCGCAGGCTCGCGGACCAGGAGCGAGCAGAGCTTTCTCTTTGCATAAATACGGCATGACTACTTGGGGCGACTTGTTTACACCCCGCCAGATACTTGCACTGAATACCTTTGCCCATGCAGTATCAGAAGCCCACCAGCAGATACTGAAAGAAACTGGAGATAAAGAGTTTGCCAGAGCGGTGACGACTTGTCTTTCGCTGGCAGTAAGCGGCACTCTTGCACCTTATCAATCCGCTTTGTCCTTTTACTCTTCTGATCATATGCGTTCTATCTTCATGCAGGGTATGGCCATCCCTATGAGACCTGACTTTGCTGAGGCCAATCCGCTTATGCCCGATTTGGTGGGAGGTTTTGGATACGCTTTGGAGCAGTTAGTTCAGGTTTTGGAACGTGAAAGCAAAATAGAATATAGGTTAGGCACGGTTCGACAGGGTCCGGCTGCAAGAATCCCGTTGCCAGATGGGTCTGTACCTTTAGTTGCCACCGACCCACCCTACTATGATGCCGTACCATACGCAGATCTTTCTGATTTTTGTTATGTGTGGCTCAAGCGGATGCTAGCCAAATTGCATCCTGATTTATTCAGCTCGCATTTGACACCAAAATCAGAAGAGTGCATAATGGATCCTGGTCCTCCACGAGCAGGGGAGTCAGAGAAAGACCGAACCTTCTTCGAGGAGTGTATTCAACGAGCTTTTGAGGAATGTAAACGTGTGCTTCGGCCAGATGGAGTTGCAGTAGTGCTCTTTGCCCATAAGGGTACTGCTGGCTGGGAAGCATTATTGAAGGCATTAATAGAGGCCGGATGGACGGTGACAGCTTCATGGCCTATTGCAACAGAACGTGGGGCTCGAATGCGAGCTCGCAATTCAGCTGTGCTCGCTTCTTCAGTGTTTCTAGTTTGCAGACCACGTCTCGATACTGAGTTAGTAGGAGATTGGCGTGAGGTTCTTTCAGAGCTTCAGCCTCGTATGCACTCATGGATGCAACGTTTGGTCAAAGAAAACATAGTTGGTGCGGATGCCATCTTCGCATGTATTGGCCCAGCGTTGGAGATATACAGCAGGTACGATACTGTCGAAACTGCAGGAGGCAAAAAAATTGAATTGGCTGATAAATATGGGCAGAACGGAGAACTGACGGAGAAGGGATACCTCTCATATGTATGGGAATCAGTCGCGAGGGAGGCTCTTAACACGATATTTGAGGGTGCCGACCCGACAGGGTTTGAACAAGATAGCAGACTAACTGCAATGTGGCTCTGGACTCTTCACACCGAGAGCAATGGAATCAATAAGAAGGGGTCTGGAGAGATAGAAGCTGGAGAGAAGAACGCAAAAAAGGCAAACGGATACGCACTCGAATATGATGTTGCGCGCAAGATATCACAGGGGCTCGGTACACATCTTGAAGAACTAAGCCGTCACGATGGGATTGTTGAGATAGAAGGTAACATGGCAACCTTACTTTTTGTCAGTGAAAGGCGAGAGGCACTGTTTGGGAAGCGCGAATCTGAGCCACGCAAGATAACTAAAGGCCAGACTACTCTGCTTGGCGAACCTGTGTCTGTGATTGAAGCAACTAGCGAAGCGCTTGAAACGGGGAAGACTTCTCTTGATAGACTTCATCAAGCGATGCTACTTTTTGGTGATGGAAGAAGTGAAGCACTTAAGCGGTTTCTCGTAGAAGAAGGTGTTGGTAGAGATGATAGATTTTGGCGTTTGGCGAATGCGCTGTCTGCCCTGTATCCAAGAAGTTCAGAGGAGAAACGCTGGGTAGACGGCGTACTGTCGAGAAAAAAAGTGTTAGGATTTTGAAGAGGTGGAAAAACTGGTGATACAACCATGGTATAAGGTCGCAACTCCGCGGGAAGACTTGCGGGAAGGAAAACCATTAGATGCTGCGGAATTTGCCATCCATCTGGACCAAGTCCTTGATGGACGGGCTCCGATCGATTACCGCGAACCGAGCAGATTGTTTTCAAAGACACATCTTACTTCAGGCCTTCTAGAGCTAGTTTCAGAAGTCATTCGTAGACTCTCAGGCGAAACAATCGGCGCTTCATCTGTCATAACTTTAACAACACAATTTGGAGGCGGCAAGACACATGCGTTAACACTGCTCTATCACTTGGCACGAACTGGACCAGAGGCAAAGAAGTTCGCGGGAGTAAAAGAAATCTTCACAAGAGCAAAAGTAACCGAGATACCAAAGGCCGCAGTTGCAGTCTTTGTTGGTTCGGAGTTCGATTACGTTACAGGAAGAGGTTCGAAGGGTGAACCAATCCGTAAGACGCCGTGGGGAGAAATCGCGTGGCAACTTCGAGGTCCAGAAGGATTCAAGATTGTTCAAGAACACGATGCGAAAAAGACCCCTCCAGGAAAGGATATAATTCGCAAGTTTCTGCCTGCGAATAAACCAGTGCTCATCCTTATGGACGAAGTGATGAATTTCATGACGCGGGCACGAGCGGAGAAGGTTGGAGGTTCTACGCTTGCATCACAATTTTTAGAATTTCTGCAAAATCTAACCGAAGAAGCTTCAGGTAGACCGGGTGTCTGCGTAGTGCTTTCACTTCCAAAGTCAGAACAAGAAATGACTGCTGAGGACGAGGGAGATTTTGGCCGCCTTCAAAAACTAACAACGAGAGTCGGCAAGCCATATGTTCTGTCTGAAGGACTCGAAATTGCCGAAATTATTCGAAAAAGGTTATTCGAAGATCTCGGCCCTGAAAAAGAGCGGAAAGTTGTTGCAAAAGCATATGCTGATTGGGCAATTAAACATCGACAGAAATTGCCTACATGGTTTCCGATAGACCGCGCAGGAGAAACTTTTGAAGCGACTTACCCGTTCCATCCAGTCGCACTCTCGGTGTTTGAGAGAAAATGGCAGACGTTGCCCAGGTTCCAAAGAACCAGAGGAGTGCTTAGGATGTTTGCCATTTGGGTGTCCAAAACCTATCGAGAAGGGTTCAGTGGGGCCCACAAAGACCCGCTCATCACGCTTGGCACAGCACCATTTGAAGATTCAATATTTCGTGCAAACATCTTCGACCAGCTTGGTGAATCTCTTCTGGAAGCTGCTGTGATGACCGACATTGCAGGAGAGGAAGCACATGCAACAAGATTGGATGCTGAATCAACAGACACCATCAAGGGAGCAAGACTGCACCGTAAAGTCGCGGCAACAATCTTTTTCGAGTCATCAGGCGGTCAGGTGAGAGAAGAAGCTACGCAGCCTGAGATCCGTTTGGCAATCGGTGAACCAGACCTTGATATCGGCAATGTAGAAAGTGTTCTTGATGATTTATCCAATGCATGTTACTATTTGACCGTCGATGGAAACCGTTACAAGTTTAGTCTAGCACCTAATCTGAATAAACTGCTAGCAGACCGCCGAGCAAATATTCCTGACCAAAAAATAAAAGATCTAGTGAAAGATGAGATAAGGAAGGTCTTATCCGCTGGCGTAGGAATGGAGCGAGTCTTCTTTCCTGAGAATAGTGGACAGATACCAGACATGCCTTCGATAATGTTAGTCGTTCTTAATCCTGAACAAGGTTGGGTTGAGAACACAAGGGCGACTACCGAGAAACTGATAGATAGCATGACAAAGGAGCATGGAGCGTCTGCTAGGACATTCAAGAGCGCATTGTTTTGGGCTGTGGCGGACGGTCCTAGTGCGCTCAACGAGGAAGCGAGGAAACTGATTGCATGGGAAGTGCTCGATGACGAGTCGGAGTCACTAAGACTTTCCGAATTTCAGAAAAAACATCTGAACGAACAACTCAAACGATCTCAGCGAGATCTTAAGGAAGCGGTATGGCGGAGTTATAGAAACATTTTGTTACTGGGAAAAGACGGGAAGTGGAAGAGAATTGACCTAGGACTAGTTCACTCAAGCGCAGCCGAGTCCTTTGTCAAACTAGTTTTGACTAGGCTAGCACAGGAAGGAGACTTGGAAGAAGAAACAATTAGTCCAAGCTTCATCGTCAGAAATTGGCCACCAGCTCTGTCAGAATGGAGCACAAAAGCGCTGCGAGATACTTTCTTTGCATCGCCGCAATTCCCAAGGCTATGCAGACCAGAATCTTTGAGACGAACTATTTCAGAAGGAATCAATAAGGGAGCATTTGGCTATGCCGACAAGGCCCCTGACGGGACCTTAGTAGACGTAATTTTTTCTGAAAGTCTTCCCGAGTCCAGCGTCGAGATATCTGACGAGGTCTTCTTGATACCAAAGAATATCGCACAAGCAATCAAGTCAGGTGTCGTGCCTCCACAACCACTTGAAAAGAAAGAAGAAATTGTTTTACAACCATCTGAGAAGAAAGAGATGACGACGGAAAGGGTCTCCATCAGCAAAGTCAGTTCATTGTCTTGGGAAGGCGAAGTTCCACCGCAAAAATGGATGAATTTCTACACAAAGGTATTGTCGCGATTCCAAATTGGGGAACATCTGAAACTCAAAGTGAACGTCGAGGTCAAACCAAAAGAAGGCATTCCTGACCAGAAAGTCAATGAGACGAAGACCGCCCTTAGAGAACTGGGATTATCAGATGCTGTAAAGACTGAAAACTAGTCACACCTGCGCATGGTAGAGGCATAGAATCAAATAATCATGCAGCCTCAATTACCCGCAGAGAACTACTCGCTTCTGCTCCATCATACAGGAGGTGAAAGATTGAGTTACTATTACCCAATATGGCCAACATGGCACGGATGGCCGAGCCCGCAGTTCCAGCACTATCCCATGCTACCCTGGCACAGTCCACAATCCATGTACCCGGTAATGATGCCTAACTACCAATCGATATTTTATCAGCATCCCCATCAGTACTATCAGCAACAAGG
>CAYXJU010000086.1:0-6631 GCA_964464765.1 uncultured Candidatus Bathyarchaeia archaeon
TTTCCCTGTTCCATCATGAGTTGCCCGTATGCCGCGTCGATCATAGCGATGGCGGGAAACATGTAGCTCGCAGCCTCGATTGGTCCATAAAGAACAAAATCTGCGCCCAGTGTCACAGTAATTCCGGCGGCAACAGCCATACTTGGATCGTGAGCCTGCAAACCCATCTTCTTCTTCAGTCCCTTCCAAGTGCCTATCGCATTGTGGGCACCACAGCCAACAGGGTACCCCAACTCATCCTTGAGTTCGTACAATGCTTTTGAAGCCATGCCCAAACTCGGTATGTCAATCACCGTAGTGTCGATTAATAGTTGATCGGCACCAGCGCCTGCAACTATGGGAATCAAGTTCTTGATGGCTTTGACTCTACCTGCCGAGGTGAATTCTTTCATGTTGAATGCTAGAAGCAGAACGTTTCTTGTCTTGGTCTCCTTGATCTTCTCAATTTCGGCTTGCTTGTAGTCTGGGAGTATGGAGTTGTAGACTATGGGATTTTTCAATCCGACCTGTTTCACGTAGTCGAGACCCGCTATTCTAATATCTGAAGAGACTCCATCTAACAGAATTGGTGCGTCCGTGACGCTCGAAACGAAGTCAAGATATTTTTTTATTGCGTCAGAGGAAGCCCCCACAACATCAAGCATATGTGGGTTGCCAGTCTTGTCCGCGAACTCTTCCTGGGTCTTGATGCAGGTCTCAGCTTTATCGCGGTCGAATTCGCCTTTGTTGTGATCCGTTACGATTTTGTGTTTGTTATGGAATATGGTGCCTACCAGGACTGTTGGGCGTTCGCCGGGTGTTCCGCCTATCTTGACCTTTCCTATCTCGAACCTCTTCTGCTCAGCTTTAAATTTCCACATGAGGCATCATTCGACACCGTGGTTAATGAGCTATTCTTAATCATTTCCATGTGGCGTGGTCAAAACCTTATTTGTTTCGAAAGTGCACTACCCGAATCAATAAATGATGTGTTCATGGCGAACACTGTTGGTGTTGGCTGAAGTAGTTTCACTGGCATTGGCTTCTTTCATCATCGGTTTCTCGGGTGCGCTTGTCCCTGGACCTGTGTTCGTTGCTGTTGTAAGTCAAGCGACCAGACGGGGAATGCTTGCCGGCCCGATGGCGACTATAGGCCATGCCATAATGGAGACGGCCACTGCAACGCTCCTCTGGTTTGGATTAGGGATTTTTCTAAAGTCTTCATTGATGAAAGTTGCGGTGGGATTGGTCGGCGGAGCGTTTCTAGTGTGGTCCGGTCTAGAGTTGTTGAGGTTTGCACGGAAGGCCTCGATTCAAGAGTCGGTTCGCGAAGCGAGATCCGCGCTTGTTAGACACAGTCCAATCATCGTGGGCTTGGTCACCAGTGCCATGAATCCATATTTCTATTTTTGGTGGGCTACGATTGGAAACGACTTCATGCTTCGAGGATTTGAAGCGGCAGGTTTAGTCGGCGTAGTAGTGTTCGTGATTTCCCATTGGATGTCCGACCTTACGTGGTTTACGTTCGTATCGGCTTCCATACACAGAGGTAAGAGACTTATCACAGACAGGGTCTATCGAACAATCCTTCTAGTCTGCGCGCTCTTCCTTCTGGGAATTGGAGTAATCTTTCTAGCGGACGCGATTCCCGCTCTATTTTCGGGAATACTGCTTTGATCGCCCGCTAGTCTACTGAGGAAACCTAATCAGATTGAGTCCGGTGACTGGGTCGAACTCCCTCAACAACTCCACATGCTTCAGCTCCGTCATAACGACTTCGATCGCAAACACTTTGGTGCCCTTCATGAGGTGTCCGCCAAAGGCCCGACCTTCAATGTCTGAAAGCGCGATGTGAGCGTGTACGAGAGTTTCTCCCTTCAACTTTCCAATATTGCCTGAACAAGTTAGGACTTCGAGAGGTTTGTCGAACGTCAGGTCAAGATAACATTTCTCGCTCTGATCGTAGAAGCTCACCGTAGCGTTTTTCACGGCTCCAATCGCTGAGAATGTAGCAGAGACAAAGCCATTTTTCTCAGCAAGTGCTTTTATTGACTCAAGTAGGTCGGATTCGTAGTCTAGTCGACAGACTAGGATTCTACCCTGAGTTGCGGGTTGAACGGACATACCAAACACTGCGACAGAAGATAGCTTCGTCTGCAGATAAGTGATTTGCCCATTGAAGCAATTTGCACATGAATTATCTGGCAACACTTGCTCAGACTTCTCTTCGATCGATTGGTTCAAAACGCGCTTTCAACCAGACCCGTATGGCAACGGTTTCACTCTTGATGGACGATGCAAGCTTGGAATCATGGCTACGATTCTGTGGGATGCTTACCGCAAATCTCAGCAAGTTGGGTGGTACGAAAGGCATTTCTAACGGAGAAACGTATGTGAGCTTCACCGATAAGGGAGAATCGTCTATTTGACTGATACGTTGTCTGGTCGCGCGCTCGTTGAGAAAGCGTTCACTTACATGACCGCGGTAGCTAGGGAGTGTCGAAAAGCGTTGACGACTCAGTTCGAGCAGAAGTACAAGGGGATGCCATTCGACTCGGTCGAGTCAACTCTCAGACAGGAAATTGAATCATGGTTCGCAAGACGGGACAAGAACATTATCATAAGGCATGAGAAGAGTGTTAATGGAAGACCTGGCGAGCTAACCGTGACCTATTCAGGAACTACCAAAGATGCTCACTTCAAATTTCATGTAAACGGTCTCTTCACCTTGGCTGGTTCTTCAAAGAACGCGCCCTCTTACATGAAGAACATTAATGTCAACGTTGACAAGCGAGACTTTACACGCTAGCATGATTCCCTCAATGGCTTCTGAACCTACGCGCCAACGGAAATGTTCTCAACTTTCAAAATTGGCGATACAATCGTCGTGTCTAGAAAGTTCCCTTGACATTGTTTCGAGTGCTTGCCAATTGCCGTTACTTTTCTTAGAACGTTCTCTATGTTTCCGCCTATCATAGCCTCCTTGACCGCATGTTTGATCTCTCCTTTCTCTATCGTGTATGCGACAAGTGGGGCTACTGAGAATTCGCCAGTTATTCGATTCGCTGTGTGGGCGCCTATGATTTGTCGCACGTACATTCCATTCTTGACAGAAGATATTATCGAGTCGAAGCTTTCCGTTCCCGGGGCAATCGTAAGATTCGTGTGAGCCACCAATGGTTCCGCCAGATACTTTGACACGGAATCCCCAGAGCTTGGTCTGAGCGCGTTACCCGTGCTCTCTCTACCTTCCTTTGAGGCAGACGATACGTTGTAAAGAAAAGATTTCAGAACACCTTTATCCACTACAACGGTCGTTCCAGTAGGGTAGCCTTCGTCATCGTAGGGTTTTGAACCAACCGCACCAGGACATTTTCCTTCATCAACTATATTGATCCGTTCGGAAGCTACCTGAGTTCCTACTTTCCCAACGTATGGCGATTGATTTCTCTGGATCTGGTCTGCCCGAACCATCACGGCAAAGGTATTCTCCAGAAGGCCAGCAACTGCATCTGGACCGAGAATTAGATCCATTAGACCACCACCTATGGGTTCAGGATCTAGTTGAGACAGAGCCATTGAAGCAGAATGTCTCGCAACCTCTATCGCCTTCTCTTCATCCAGAATTCTGCTGGAGAGATCATCACCAGCCGACCCGACAGATGTCTCGTTCTTAGCCGTTACGTACGATGAGGCTTTGAAAATTGTTGAAGAGTAACCTGCTTCGACACCCAGAGAGTTCTTCACGACTGTTCTGTAAGATATGAAGTGCAAGTCTCCACTTATGGATGCGATATTCTCGTTCACTGAGGCGGATTCAATCATATTCTTGGCTAGATCGCATGCCTCATTTGGTTCCACGGAAGGGATCCTTCCGTCGAAAAGGTTCTCAACGCTCTGAACCTTCTTGGAATCATGAAAAGACTTCATCATCTCTTTTTGCTCAGGCTTTGACATTGCTATAGAGATGGCTTCGCTGATCATAGTCTCAATTCCTGATCTTGTAGAATCCATCGTGTAGGCTGATCCAAGGAAGTTTCTTCCATTCTTGTGGAGTATGACTCGGGTGCCTATTCCCGCGTCAGACTTGCTGTCAACGGATTTCACTTGTTTCTTCTCGATCAGAGCGTTCAGGATCTTGCTTTCAGCAAAGAATGCTTCCGCCTGGCTTGCTCCTTTCCGTTCAGCGAAAGCCACGGCACGGTCAAGAAGGTCATGCATCTAGAGCCTTCCTCCAACGACAACGTTTCGCGCTAAGAAATGAGGAGCGCCGTCACCTGCTGGAACCGATTGATAGGCTTTACCGCAGAAACCAGGATTGAACTTGATGTCTTTGGCGATGGCTTCTATGTTATTGAGTGTTTCAAGCGTCATACCTGAAAGAGATACGTCGAGTAGTGGTGTAGTCAGTTTGCCTTTCTCTATCATGTAGGATTCTTCAGCTGAGAATTGGAAGGTCCCTTTCGATGTATCTACTTGGCCGCCGTTCGTTCCCTTCACATATATTCCAGAATCAACTTTCTCAAACAGTTCTTCGACCGAGTAGTCACCTGGCGAGACGTATGTGTTGCTCATCCTTACTATTGGTCTGGCTGCGTATGACTCTGCCCGCGCGCCACCATTAGATATAGTGCCGAGTTTTGCGGAGGTTTCCTTGCTTGTTATGAACCCTGCAAGAATGCCTTTCTCAACGAGAACCCTCTTCCGCGCCTTAACGCCCTCGTCATCATACTTGTAGCTCCCCCATCCATTCTCCATTGTTGGATCGTCGCAGATCGTCACAAGTTCCGATCCTATCTTTTTTCCAAGCATGTTTTGAAGAATGGATTCACCACTTATCAGGAGGTCGGCTTCGCATGCGTGACCAACTGCCTCATGTGCAAATGTCCCGGCCAGCTCTGGATCCATAACGACTTTGTAGCGTCCGCTTGGAGCCGGTTTGGCCTTCAGCAACGATAATGCTCTTTGACTCGCTCTTTTCGCGTAACTCAGCAAATTGATCCTGTCAAGAAATTCGAACCCTTCTCGTGTTCCCTCGAATTCACGTGCCGAGACAAGTCTATCTGAACTTTTTGCAACAGCATTTATCGAGAATAGTATTCTGCAACTCTCCATCTCGACACATGTGCCGTCACTGGTGGCGATCGCTGCTTGACCAGTGGCATCCAAGTAAACAGAACTCGCGCTAACAACGTTCTGATCTTGGGCTCGAGCAGCCTTCACAAGTTCTGTGGGTACTCGCATCTTTCGAGCTATCTCGATATCTGATGGATTCTGGCTGGCGCGAGACTTGACAGAGTCTCTTGAAGGTGAAGTGTTTTCAATCTTCACCCTTTCCTTGATGTTAGAACTCACGGCTTTGGCCGAGCTAACAGCCTTTCTTGCTGATTCAGAAACAGCTTCCCTAGTCATCAATACAGTAGACGAGAAACCCCATGCTCCGTCAACTAGGGCGCGAATCCCGAAGCCATTCATAACGCCCTTCGAGGCTTGATCGAGAACATCGTTGCTTTGTCGGATCATCGTGCCGACTGATTGTTCAGCTCTGGCGTCGACGTAGCTTGCCCCAAACCTCTCTGCGTCTCTTACACCTTTCTCTGCAAGATCTATGAGCAACGGATTTGTCACCAGTCAACCTTCCCGAACGGACTCACAATGATACGATAAACCCTCTTATACGTGTCACATAACAAAAGGGAAAGCGTTCAGACGACCTGTATCTTCAATGAAAGGCGATCATGATGACCATGCCATATAAGCCTCAGAAAGCTCTCGGATACGCGATTCTACTCTGGGTTATCGGATTCTTGTGGGGAATGATAGTGTTCATGGTGCCAGCCATGTGGAGCATTCCATCGGTCCCGTACATTTCGAAGCTTCCCGCAGTTAGCGCCGTACTCACTATTCTATGCCCTATTGTGATCTTTCTCTTTTCCAAGACGTACCTTAGAGCAACGGATAAGAAATCGCGTGAAGGATTGAAATTTGGCGTGACAATTCTGATTGTGAATGTCGTTTTGGATTTGTTGGTTTATGTCATCACGTTCGGGAGTCTGGATTACTTTTCATATGCCTCGATCTGGATTGCATACGCATTGTTTCTACTAGTTCCATGGCTTGTTGGAAGAAGATTAGAAAGAAAGACCACGTGATGAAGAACGATGGGGTGCCCATAGAGGAGACTGTTCTGTGACGGAAATTCTGCTAATGCAACCTCCACTTCCTCCACCCATGAATGCATACGCCAAGGACGTTGTACTTAGCCCGCCCTTGGGATTGGGCTACATATCAGCGAACATCTCCAAATGCCTCAATCTAGATACCAAGATAGTGGACTGCGCCATCTTAGATTCGGACGAAGAGGCGATCAGAAGCGAGATCAAGAAGCATGATCCGAAGATTCTTGGAATATCGACATCTACTCACACATACAAGAACGCACTGAAGATCGCGAAACTCGCCAAGACTCTCAATCGCAAAATCACAACCATTCTAGGAGGCCCCCACTCTAGCATTATGGACATGGAAACGTTGCAGAACGAGAATGTGGATGTCGTAGTGCGCCAAGAAGGAGAGCTAACGATGGTCGAGTTCGCCAACGTTGTTATTAACGGAAAAGGAAGCATCTCATCGATAGAAGGAATCACTTACA
>CAYXJU010000087.1:0-6609 GCA_964464765.1 uncultured Candidatus Bathyarchaeia archaeon
ATATTCTGTGAACCTATGGCGCATTTGGATTGATCCGATCGCTTTCTCGAATATCATTGAGTGTGCTACGGGAAGGTGGTGAAATCCAAAGAATTTGGGAAATATCCAAGATGAGCTTGGGTGAGCGTCTACTTTGTAAACTTAGTCATCTTGGTGCCGCAAACTGGGCATACTGCTCTGAGCATCGCTCTACCTTTGGAGGTAGTGTCCCGTTTGACGTCAGCATCATTCACAGTGACCTTCTTCTTACATTTAACGCAAAACATCTCTACCATTCATTATTACCTCAGTTCCCATGTCTCCCCATGAGGCTCATATAATACCTTTTCCAAAGCCTTATTTACCAAGAAAAGAGTCGAATGAAGCGTGTTTTCGAGTTAAATCAACGTGAAAGAGCGGAAATTCTATCGTTCTAGGCCCGGGAGATATTTTGCACTCGGTTTTGGTCATGTAGACGTCTACGTTAAACGTTACGTATACACTTTACTTTGTGCGTAAGTTTTAAGTATCTCGTAGACTCATTCCAGATCTGAGGATCCAATTGAAAGTACGACTGGTCTTGCACAGGAGCTATGGAGACGTTGAGGTTGAGGCGGACAGCTTCGACGAAATCGTCGAGAACATGAAAGGTTTTCCGGAATGGCTGGAGGTTATCGATGGATTAGTAGCCTCGCAATCCACGGTCGTTGGAGAGAAGGAGGTTCTTGAAGGAATCGTTGAGACGACTGCTGACGGCCCTGTGATCATCGTTCCGAGAGACAGACTGACAGACAAAGAGGCGGTGGGCGTACTTCTATACGCTCTGGACCCAGCGGGTTTGAAACCCAAGGAGATGAGCCGGCTTCTGAGCCTTAGTGGTTTCCTTTCTGTCGGATTTGCAAGTAGAATCAGTGAACTGAAGCGAGAGGGACTTGCGTACAAGGAAGCGGACGCTTACAAGCTAACCGTCGCTGGTAAAAAGTGGATCGAGGATCTTGTGGCGTCGGGGAGATATGGAGGCGCGAAGACTTGACAGAAGGCGAAAGGGTCGAAGTCACAGTGAAGTTTCGTGATGTGGATAAGAGAATAGTTGGAGATGCGGAGACCGTTCTGAGAGAACTTTTCGCATTCTTTTCTAGCATGTTACCTGCATTGAGCCTTGCTTCACGAATATCTCTAACTGTTGATACACAGAAGTTCCTTGAATCGTGTCAGGGCGTGTTCGCTGTCACTCAGGAAGGAATTGCCATAGTGGGTGCTCCAGAGAACCTCGCTGACAAAGAACTCGTTTTACTTCACCTTGCGAGGGCACGTTTTGGGTTCCTAACGAAAAAATGTGAGACGGATACTGTACGCATCGGCGATCTTATCGAGAAGACTAAATCTGGAGCTGGAACGATTGCCGGAAGACTCAGTGAACTGTGTTCAGAGGGTCTCGCTGAACGCATGGGCAAAGGCGAGTATCGAGCCACGACCCTCGGCCTCGATCATTTCCTTGGCACGATAGTGTCAAAAGTTCGGGCAAAATGAGGAGGTTCGACAGTGACTTCAAATCAGATCAAAGTTCAAGTGGAATTGAATGGACTTCGACACGTAGTCGAAGGTGACTCAGACCAAGTCATACGAGAGGTTATCCAGTTCATTTCGCGAGTCTGTCCGCCCTTCGATATCGCATCACGACTCGTGTGGTCCCCCGACTATGCAAAGATGCTTGAAACAATCTCAGATCTGGCAAAGATCTCAACATCAGGTGAAATCGTCGTCACCGAAGCGGTGCCTTCATCAGATCAAGCCATAGGGTTAGTGCTCCTTTGCGCCCAAGTGGCTTACAAGTTTGGAAAGAGAATGAATGACGAAATGTCAGTGGAAGAGATCTCCAGTGCTGCGGGAAAAGCCGTCAAGACCGTTAGGAACACACTCGTTGAAATGGTCAAGGCAGGACTTGTAGAACGGACCGGAAGGGGAACCTATAGAATCAGTACGAACGGAGTCATCCAAGTGCAAGAGGCAGCAAAGGAGCTCAATGAAAACGAGATGTCCAACAACTCAACTATCGAATGATTGCGGGAAAAAATGATTCTACTTCGAGCCAGATGTTATGAAATGGAAATGCTGGAGGAGCAGTGTCCAACACTAGGACTTGATGGAGGTGAGTTGGAAGAATGAACTCAACCATACTTGATCACCCGCCCCAGCAGACTAGACTCGATGATACAATCGACCTGCTTCCCGCATTCCTCGTTCGCTTGAGTAACGAATCACTTAACCTTAAAGCAGAGACACGATACGACCCATTGGACCGCGGTATTCCCCAGAATCTAGTGGAAACTAACAATGATGCAGAATTGTCGATTCCACTCGACATTTCGCAGGTTGATGCCAAACCTATACCGATCGAACCTGCGGACGTGCTGTGTCCGGTCGTCGCTGTCGATGTCTCAAGCATAAGAATTGGCGAAACCTCCGATGGAACGCTCTGCGCTTTGCGCGGGGCGGTTGTTTGGAGAGAGTTGAACAACTACCTCTACAGTCGATGTGGACCACTCATCTTCCACTTGACGGATACAACAATCTCATCTATCTTCCAGAGACTCCACTTTCCTCTTGGAGTGTCCGGCGCAAGTCTTCCACTGGCCACTAGAGTGCTTGGAAGACTGAGAAACGCCTTAGAAAGGTGGATCCAGCGCTCCATCTGCAACCTTTTCAAAGATTCTTTGATCCTTTTTGATGGATCTCTCACCGCAGGAACGCCAGACAATCCCGCTAGACCGATAACCACCATGCTCAAGACCGCCAGAGACAATGGAGACTCCGTCCTAGCTCTATCAAAGTCCACAAAACTGCGGCTCATGGGAAACGAGATAACACGATTCACTGATCACATCTCTTCCGCTTGCTTGATAGATGTTGATTCCGCGGTTAGAGCGCGTTTTCCACCATATCCGGTTCAGTTGCTGGGAAGAATATTTGTCGCCAAACTCTTTCAGAAAGGCTTCTCTTTCCGACTGGACGTAGACCAAGAGATCCCACGCGAGAACGCCATAGAATCCGTTAGAAAACTAGTGAGATCTGACATAGTGAGCCAAGGCTATCCTGAGACTCTGCGTCTGGCGCACATTCTCTCCACATTTACGGCTAACGAAGTTATTGGAATTCAGAGGTTTCTCCAAGGTAGATATGGATTACGGGCAGAGGCTTCGTTCAATCTTCGAAGGTCCCTCTTTGGACCTTATGGTTCATCGTGGGAGGCGAGTTGACTGAAACTTCTGAAGAAGGAGGGCGATGTTTTCTACATAGTCAGTTTTCCCGGTGAAGTCGTTGAGAAGGGGGAATACCTTCTGATCGAGGACAATTCGCCCCCAGCAGTAATCGTTCAGGTGATAGATATCCAATTTGCAAACGTTCCTGGGATACTTGAAGACATTTTGCGTGATGGATTGACCGAGGATAGAGTTCAAGGTGAGGACTTTGATCCGCTGAATGTTCAATCTCAAATTGAGATTCTTAAAGACACAATCATACTGGTTTGCAAGGCCCGAGGTTGCATTGAAGCAGAGAAACTACGGTATAGTATTCCACGTCTCCCCTCAAGAACGAGCTCGAAGATATCGTCCGCAAGCATTCAGAGACTGGCCAGATTAAACGGTGGAAAAAGACCTGTACTTATCGGACGAACAAAGACGGATTCCAAATTGGAAATCGATGCAAAGCTCCTTGATGGAAGATTGAACATCATAGCTGGAAGAAAAGGGACAGGAAAATCGCATCTCACGAAACTCCTCGTGTCAAGCCTCATAGAGTACAAAGCGCCCTGCATAGTATTCGACGTAAATGGGGAATATGTGAACCTGACAAGCATCAACGATAAGATGGATAGCCTTAGTCCCTCCGTCAGAGTAACGGTGTTAGCTCCGGGAAAAAATCTTAAACTATCTCTTCAGGGAATCGGTCTCAAAGCGGCTCTTGATATGCTCACCCACGCCCTGGATCTTCCAGGAACTTCTTCCAGGGTCTTCTCAAGGGTGTGGAATAGTTTGGAAAAGGAGGGAAGACTCTCAATTGGAGGTTTTGTTGAGACATCGGCAAGAATCGCATGTAACGAAGCCGTGAAAGACGCGATAATTGCCAGATGCAACACACTGCTGGATTCTGGAATCTTCTCCGATCGACAGGAAGAAACTAGCGACTATGGCGAACTGATCCGTGGAATAGCTGAAGGAGGAGCTCTTGTGCTGAATATGAGGGACCTCAGTACAACCCATAGAAGAATGATTGTTGAGTTGACACTTGGCAAACTTGCTGAGCTTCTCTCGACTTGGAAACTTCGTGCCGCGTTTCTATTTGCTGAAGAAGCACACTTGTACCTCAGAGAGACCTACTGGGATGACATCGTAACGAGGATGAGGCATCTGGGTCTCTTCACTACGTTCGTCACTAATCAACCTGACACGATCCGAGACGGAATCTATCGTCAGGCAGACAACATTTTCTTGTTCAACTTTGTGAATGAACATGATTTAGACGCAATCGCCAGAGCTTCAAGAATCGATTCGGAAAGTATCCGCCAGATAGCTAAAGAACTGCCAGCCCAACGCTGTCTCGTTATAGGCGATGTCGTAAACAATCTTCCTCTCGTTGTTGATGTGAGACCACTTGATTTTCGCGCTATGGGGGAAACCAGATACTACTTCCAAGATTGAACGGACTAAACGCATCCGAGTTGAAACCAACAGACACGTTTTATAAGCTGAGATCTGCAATGTAGGCAAAAGTCTATCGCCCATTGACAGACTTGTTAGGTAGGTAGAGTTGAAAGTGGGAACAGCACAGAAACCTAAACTGCAAAGAGGGATCCGTCCTTCAACCATAGTTTACTGGTTCAGATTAGCGTTGGGAGCATTGATAGCGGTCGTGTTGATGACGCTTGAGATTAAGGGCACAATGGGAATAGTTCTGATGGTAGGAGTCTACGTGATTTCCTATCTTATTGTTCGATATGGGTTAAGGTTTGGCGAGACGGAGTTGAAGGGAAAACACAAGGCGGCAACCCTTGGCATCGGAACTTACATCTTCACGTGGGCCATCGTGTGGATACTGCTTTACACACTCTATCCATACTGACCATCCACAGTCAACACTCCATGATTGCTTGCCCAGTCTTGTATCCCATGACGGTACTGTTCATCATTTTGAAATGTCCGCAACTATTCCATCTGACAGCTTCAACGCATCCTGAATGCCAAGTTCAATCAACTTGTCTCTTGACCCTCCCCCACCGTAGATTGTGTCGAAACGCATCAGCTCCCTGTCAAAAACGACTTTCACGATGTTCACATGATGAACTGGCGGAGTTCCACCAGGCGGGTAACCTGAGAACTTTTCAGCTTCCTCGAAGGGAACGAGGGTAACTTTCTTGGCACCTACAGCTTCGGCCAGCTTCATCATGTCGACCTTCTTGTCTCCAGGTATGACGCCTAGCACGGGCTGACCGTCGGCTTTGAAGACCAGACTTTTGGTGATGCGTTCCAAAGGAACTCCAGTAACCTTGGAAGCGTCAGCTGTATGGACAGTTGAGGGCTTCTCCAAGATTCTATATTGTACCCCTTGACGCTTTAGGTAATCTTCCAAGGCAAAACTTTTGTCGCTCAAGTTCCTTGACCTCGCAAACAAGATCTGCCAAGCTTTGAATGCCATCTCAAACAAGGAAAGATGATGGAGTTCAAGGGTAGTCAGCTTTCTCCTCAGGAAAAGTTCGGAAAGAAAAGTTTGATCGTGAATGATGTATTGGTTATGTTATGCGTTAGGGTTTGGATGCTTCTGTTTCCTCTCCAACCTCATTTTCGAATTTCTTTTCGGGTTGCTTCGGCATTTGCTCCCAGACTCTTTGTTCCTCCAATACTTTCATGTAGTCTGCCAGAGCCCGAAAGTATGCACGGTCATACTCCTCGTGTAACTCATTGGAAGCATGAGCAAGGAACTCTTGTCTAATCTCTTTCACCGAGTTCTCATCCAGATTCACTCGGCCAAGATACAGATTCTTGTCGCCAGACTTTTGAGTCAAGAGCAATCCTTCAAGGGCCCTCAGATAACCCAGATCATCAATTGACTTGTCCAGTTTAGTCCGTATCTTCTGAAGTTCCTGTTCGGCTTCTGGAATCTTTCTCAAAGCCAGAAGTTTGAGAAATTTGGTACACATCTCTGGTCCCATCATCGTTACCTTCTCCTCTTCACCTCATCCTCTTCGGATACATCAACCACACCGTCTTCCGTGATCTTGAATATTCTTTCGCCCTCTGCCAAATACGGGCTCGAAACCAGTCGCGCAATCCTTACGCCTCCAGACGCCCTTCTCACAAACATCCTAGTATGACTTGTGTGGGCAACCACATGGCCGCCGGCAGCTTCAACCCCGGCTGCAAAGAAGGCATCCGGTTTAGACATAACCTGGTTCGTGACAACGGCTGAAGCGTTGAACGCTCTAGCCAACCTTACGAGCCGGTGCATGTGGCTGTTCAATTTCTGCTGACGCTCAGCCAGCATCTCACGTCCAAGATACTCACTTCTGAAATGGGCAGTTAACGAATCCACAATGATCAAACGAATATTGTTCTCCTTGATAACCTTGTCAGC
>CAYXJU010000088.1:0-6499 GCA_964464765.1 uncultured Candidatus Bathyarchaeia archaeon
ATGGTAATACTGGCAATCATTGTCATAGGACTGGTTGTCTACTTCGTTTCCATATACAACAAGTTCCAGAGTCTCAGGAATTCCGCTGAGGCTACCTTGGGTCAGATCAGGGTTGCTCTGAAGAAAAGACTGGACATGATAGAACAGTTGGTTGAGGCGGTCAAGAGCTATGCAAAATTCGAGAGAGAAACCCTAGAGAAGATTACGACTCTAAGAACTCAAGTGTCAAAATCAGGAGCTGCTGATCTGGGCAATGTGGACAGGGAGTCAAGGGCAATCTTGGGAAACATCTTGGCTGTGGCTGAGAGCTATCCAGACCTTAAGACATCTGGCACTGTCACGAACCTAATGGATTCTGTCAGGGGTGTTGAGGATGAAGTCTCCAGACAGCGATACACATACAACAATATTGCGCAGGAATACAACATAAAGCAAGACACCATCCCATCAAGGTTCGTGGCTGGGATCATGAACCTGACCAAACTAGAATACCTGAAGTTTGAAGAAGAAGTAGAAAAACGTCCCAAGATCGAATTCTAAATTACACGTGATCTACAGATCGTCTTAGGCTGACATAATGAGGACTTGTAAAGCTCCTTCAAAGTGATATCTTTCACTGAAAAAATGCCTAGAGTTGGTGGTCATAGTAGAAGTGTGTGAGCGTGCTGCACACTTATGCATACGTGAACTGATGAAATACATGTTTTGCACTTCATTTCAAACGTTGATACGAAAGCCTGCTAAATCAATTGAGAGTGAAGTTCTGTGTTCGGATGGATCAAGTTTCTGGATCGAGGACGTAGGATTCTGGACCTGATCGAAGGTCACTTGAGAATCGTGAGACAAATGGTCGATCAGATGATGAACACTTCCGATTGCGTCAAGAAAATGGATTGGAACGAGCTGGATAGAATCTGGGGGATTCTGGATATACTCGAAAACGAGGCTGATCAGGCACATGAATCAATCGTGGCTACGATCTGCGAAGGCTCCTACTTTGGAGGTATTTTTAGTGAGCTTCTCTTGCTGACTGAGAAGATCGATGACATAGCAGACAGTGCAAAAGACGCCATCAGGACTCTGACACAAAGAAAGCTAGACGAAGCGATTGTGAGATGCATGCTCAAGACCGATGACTTCCATCATTTCTTGGAGAAATGCAGAAACGCCGTGTATACCTTAGACGACGCAGTCAGGGGATTGGGCGTTAACAGGCAGACGGCTCTCGAAAAGGTCAATGGGATAAAGAAACATGAAGAAGATGCTGATCTTTACAAATCTCGACTCCTGAAGGTTCTTTTTGGCGAATGCCCTACCGTGGATACATTGGGAGTATTGCAGTGGCAGAACTTCATCAATACTGCAGATCAGATTGCAGACAACGCTGAAGACGCAGGCGACTTGATCCGGGTTCTTATCACTCGAGGCTACGGATGATTGCTTAGCATCCTAATTGCAATCAGTGCAGTTCTGGCGCTACTACTCGGCTGGAATAATTCAGGTGTAATTATCGGCAGCTCGTACAGTTCAGGACTGTTCCGATACAACAAAAGCAGAGTAATAGTCAGTGCCGGAGTTTTATTTGGAGCGCTTATGGAGGGCAACAAAATGAATCATGCCGTGTTTGGAGGCCTAGTGAGCCCTGAAAACCTTCCTTCAGATGTCAGAGCCATTATGGTTCTTACAATTCTTGTGACGAGCATTGTAGTTCTCTTTGTTTTCTCAACGCTACACATTCCATCTAGTTTGTCTTTGATCGCCGCTGGAGCCTCTATGGGCACGATTCTCGGGTTTGATTTGACGTTTCATAAAGACTTTGTAATGTTGCTTTTGGGGTCTTGGTTGTTCCTGCCTTTGCTAGCTGGTCTTTTGGCAATGCTTGCATATGGGCCTCTCACCGCGTTCATCTCAAGGTTCAGTCTAGCTCGCGTCGATTACATAAGTAGAGTAAGTGTCGGTCTTGGCATATTCGTGGTATCCTATGTGCTCGGCGCGAACAACGTGGGCTTCATAAATGGCTTATGCGCTTCATTGCTATCAGATTCAAGTGAATTTCAATTATTCCTGATTTCAGTTGTGTCAGCGTCAGCAATTGTTGGAATATTTTTGAGTCGTAGGATGATTGAAGAGATTGGAGAAAAACTCGTTGTCTTGAGTCCCCAAGCAGTATTTGTAGGTACAACAGTTAGCGCATTATGTGTGTGGATTCTCACTCAGGGAGGAGTGCCGATTTCTGTCACGCATGTATTGATAGGCAGTATCATTGGCGCGGCTTTCTCCAAACGCATAGCGATCATAAATAGACGCATTTTGTACCGTGCATTACTCGGGGCAACAGGATCAACGTTGCTTGGTTGCACTCTCGCTTTTGCGTTGACAAAGATGTTTCTTTAGGCATGAGAGATAAGTGAGAACTGTGCCTTAACAGATCGAGAAAAGAAGCGTGAGATAGTGACTGAGATCGCGTCTGCCTGCAAAATTGCTTATCACCGGGAGAGACTTGAGGCCTATCTGCGCAATGAACAGATTATGCCCGTAACTCTTGAACTGGACATCTCAACCCGATGCAATAAGAGGTGTCCGCTCTGTCCGAGCACAACAAGCCCCAGTTCAAGCGCACTTGATCTTGCTTTCATTAAGCGTCTGTTCGCTCGACTTGAAGGGCAGACGAGAGGCCTTCTCCTCTCGGGAGGAGAACCTACGCTCGCGCCAATTTTTCCCGAGGTGCTTCGTATGGCTCGGGAATACGGGTTCATTGATATCGCAATAGTGACAAATGGGAGTCTTCTGGACGAGGAGCAAGTTGCCGCAGCGCTCTGTGCGTACGCGTCTACAATCCGAGTATCCATCTATGATTGGACAAGAGAGACCGAGTCAGACCTGCAGGCTACTCTTCAACAGATCGAGACTCTGAGGTCGCGGATCGATAGGGAAGGCAGCAAGCTTCGAATAGGTATTAGTGCACTGACATCCAAAGAGAATGCGGACTCCTTACACCTGATCACGGGAAAGGTCGCTTCAGTAGGGGCCCACTGGATCTATTTTCATCCCATGTGTATCCGATGGGATACAGGAGCTCCGGAACGCGTCAATCAATCAGGAGTATTGGCGAAGATTGAGAAGATCCGAAAGGAACAATCGGACGATTTTCATGTGTTCACTTTCCCCGATAGGTACGCAGAACGCAAAATCGAGTTCTCTGCATACCACGCGGCTCATTTCCTCCTTGTCATTGGTGCGGATGGAATGAACTACCTTGGAGCGGAGGTTAAGTATCATCCCCAGTACATCATTGCTGACTTGGCCAACAATTGGCAAGACAACTTCTTATGGCGGAAAGACCGCCTCAAGCGAATCGAATCCTTCAACAGCCGAACGTACACCGCATTGGCCAGTCGGCATAGGGGCGTCCTCTACAACCAGATCATTCAGAATTTGATCGACCGGGGCAAATCAACCTTGGACAAAACATCCGTATCGTGCGGAGCGACGTACATATTTCCTCACGTTCTATGATCTGCAGGTCCAGAAGCATGGCATTGAGCTGCTTCCACGCTCCCCTTTGGACTGGCGGCATGGTAATGGACGAAGGAGAGATCTCTGGGATGGAAAAAAGCGGTCAGACGAATGCCGCCGAGAATCACCCCTCAGTCTCGGTAATTGTTGTGAACAAAGATGGAATCGACTTCATTGATGAATGCTTGGCATCGTTGTTGAGATCTGCGTATGATAACTTCGAAGTAATATTCGTGGATAATGGATCGATTGATGGGAGTCCAAATCTTGTAAGATCCGAATTCAGCGATCCCAAGCTACGAGTAATCCTCCTCAAAACTAACGTAGGGCTCGGTGAAGCAAGTAACATTGGTGTAAGAAGTTCGAGCTCTAAGTATGTAATATTTCTCAATAGTGACACAACGGTGCATCCGGATTGGATCACACAGCTTGTCACTGCCCTTGAGAAAGATACGACTATAGGAATTGCGCAGAGCAAGATATTGACGATCAATGACCAGACAAGAATTGATTCTCTGGGCGAGTATATTGACCGATTTGGAGATACGATGCGAAAGGGCGCTGGAGAGTACGACGACGGCAGATATTCTAGGTCAGAGGAGATATTCAATGCCGTTGGAACGGTTACAATACTACGTCGCGATTTGTACTTGAAGATTGGAGGATTCAGGAGATACTTCTTCATTATGCATGATGATGTTGACTTGGGGTGGAGAATCTGGCTCAATGGATACAGAGCAATTTACGTTCCAGATTCAGTAGTTTATCACCGACGAGCAGGGTCAACCGGCAGAGTACATCCACTAGTGACTTTTCATAACACAAAGAATATGATAAGCACGATGATCCAGAACTATGAGTTGAGTAACATTCTGAGATATGTTCCAATCAGAATGATAATGGATATTGGTTCGTCTCTCAGGAACCTACACAATAAGAACCTTAGAATTGCTACGGCGATGTTAAGGGGACTTCAGTGGAATATCACCAATTTCAGAGCTGTTTGGAGAACTCATGAGGAAGTGAAATACAGAGTAAGGAGGACCACTGACAAGCGAATTCTGCTAAGGATGGCCTCGAACGGCATACCATATGCGATGATCATTCTTCACGCTTTTCCTTTTACAAAGAAGTTGTTGATCCGCTATATGAGATGGAAGTTCCCTAACTAGATGTGGTTCGACAATCAGTTTGGGAACTTCTATTTGTCCAGCAAGCACTCACATGACTATTGTGGCGTACACATTGGGTAATGAATCTCGCAAACCTCTCTCTGTCATACTGTGAGAACGCCGCATCGCCATTCCATCGGCAGTCAACTCTTTGTTGTTGGCTCAATCGCTTCCATAACTCTATTGACTGGCTATTGATGACACTGAGTTATGGCCAATAAGCCGTAGGAATGACCGAACCCTGAGTAGACTTTCATTCAAACAAATCTTTTCACAATTTTGTACGCTTATATATGGCGCTGTCCAACATAATGCAAGGTAGTTCACGAGATCGAGAGCCGAGAGTCGCTTTCTAGCGAAAGACGATCGTCCAACGTTCTTATTCTTGTTGCAACTAGCCGAGATCGAGAGAGGTGAAAATTAGATGGGTTATCAAATGAGAGACGCGCCGGTAGAGGAAGGAAAGCAATATGAAGTTGACATCAAAGAACTAAGCCGGCGTGGTGACGGTCTAGCACGTGTCGAGGGATTCGTGGTCTTCGTGCCGAACACAAAGCCTGGAGACCATGTCAAGATCCAAGTTACACAAGTTCGTGACCGCTTCGCAATAGCCGAAAAAGCCGAATAGATTGTAACCGAAGCCATCCAAGAGGGATGGCGACACCACTTTTTTGACATCATATGATGGGAGGGATGGATGGCGATGAAAATTAGTGACGTCCAGAACGGAATGAGAAATGTCTGCGTTGAAGGCAAGATAGTGAACATGAACAATTTCATGCTTGTTGTGGATGATGAATCAGGAAGAATATTCGTGAGGTATTCACATAGAAACCTTGAGAATCAGGTTGAGAAAGGCAACGTCGTAAAGATCTGCAACTGTCAAGCAGTCAATTACTCTGGAATTCTACAATTGAGAACGGGCCACAAAGGACACATAACGTTACGATAAGATACTCTTCATTGCTTCGGGAACGCTGCTACATCCTTGATCGCGTGAACTCAGAACGTGAAGAACTTGACTGAACACATGTGTAAGCGCTGCGGACGATGTTGCGTAATCCACTGGGGATCCTTTGAAGCCACACATGATGATGTGATTCGGTGGAAGCAAGAAGGAAGATTGGATATTTTGAAGCATCTAATGACGGAATCTGATGATTCAAAAGGTCGGCCATCACAATTCAGTTCGAGCAGTTGTCCCTTCCTTGGAAAGGATGAAGGAAAGAAGACTTATTCTTGCACGATAAACGATACAAAACCATTTTACTGCAAGAACTACCCAGATGACGGTGTCTGCGAGTACGTGGAAGAATCATATGAGGAGCCCTGGAAGAACTCAACCATTTCAAGGCAAGAATGATTTCAGAACCTCATCTCTATTTTTCCTATCACACACGGACACTGCGATGAACGGTTACTGGTCTATCGAACCAAGAAGGGCATCTCGTACACCTACATATGCGAATCGGCAGGAAGGATGCTTGATAGAGACATGCACCTGCTAATATTAGGCATGTTTTCTCGGAAAATGATCTTTCTTCTGTAAATAAGGTCCTATACAATTGGCAGAGTACCATTCAGTGGATAGAAAATGTACTCTCAAGTTGTTTGTAATAGATGTGGTTACTGGACTGATGCGGGCAATTTCTGTATTCGATGTGGATCGAGACTAGCCTACTCTCCCGCAGCATTCCAAGCTCCATTGGCTCTACCCTATCAGCAAATGGTCCCTGCCATTCAACAGAGATTCGGATATCCGCCGATTCAGACACCTTTTCAACCATACAGTCCCTACGCGAGCTATGGGG
>CAYXJU010000089.1:0-1969 GCA_964464765.1 uncultured Candidatus Bathyarchaeia archaeon
TTCGCACATAATGTCTAAATAATCAATGTCAGCGTTGTTTGATTGAAGGAAGATTGAAGACCGTCATTATTTCTGATTGCCATTTTGGATACGATAACTTCAATGCACCTGAGTTTGAACGGTTCCTGACGTATCTTGAAGACTCTAGAGATGCCAATCGCATTGTGTTACTAGGTGATGTGTTAGATCTTTGGAGGTCTGATCCAGTGGATGCTCTAGTTCTATCCAACCCGTACCTTGAGAGAATTAGAAGATTGAACGTTGAGGTAGATTATGTCGTGGGGAATCATGACTACCACAGCTGGGTCTCGCACGAAGCCAAGGGTATGACCGAGAAATTCCTCTGGATGAATATTCACTATCCATATCTCATCATCGAGGATATGTTTCTGACACATGGAGACTACTTCGACATCTACAAGTACGACTTTCTCCGAGAAGCTGTCTATACCATATATGAGGCCATATACCACCTAGATGAGCCTACAGTCTCGGTTCTGGAGAGATACTTCTACGATCCTTACAAGCTAGTGATGGAATGGCTAAGGAGAATCAAGGGAAAGGAGAGGGTTTTCACTTTGGCTAGTGAGCGTGCGCCATTCATCCCCCAAGAGGTGGGTGAATCACTTGAGATGATTCTTGAGAAGAAAGATAAGAAGACGCTTGAAAGACTAGAAAGAGGTTTAGAGTATCTGTATCAGAATCAAGACCTTGCTGTACACCTGTTTGTGCCAACATATGAGAGGAAGAGGCTTCTCAGTCGAGAGTTGCCAAGGGCTATGCAAGCCAAACCACGCCGGAAAGCCCTCTTGACTCTAGCGAAGATTGATAGAAGCCAGTACACCAGGACCCTGATATTCGAGGAGGGTATCCTTGAGAGAGCTAGGAAGATTAGTCAGAACCCGAAAATAGCAAAGGTTGTTTACGGACATACTCACAAAGCTGAGATGAAGAGGGAAGAAGGTTACTGTAACACTGGAAGCTGGGTGGAGGGAGAGAGCACCTTCGCAGAAGTCGTTGATGGAGAAGTAAGCGTTTACAGAATGAAGGATGGCGTTAAGACAGAACTTTAGCTAGTTGCGGCGTAGATGGCGAGACAGGTGGTCTCTACGTTTTGCCTCCCCAAAGGAATCAGATCTCTATCATAATGCGTTGTGATTCCGCCATTTTCCGACTGCATTTTATCTAGGATTTCCATGATACGTGGTTCATCAACCGACTCTCTGATTATTTTGGCGGTTAGAAGTAGGAGAGCCAGTTTATACGTTTCAAATAGTGGTTCTTTACCCTGCTTCTCAGTCTCTTCGAATTTCTTGTCTATCATTCCCAGATTTTCTTTGAACATTCTCTTTGCTGATTCCCACAGATTGGGGTATTCTTTCTCCTTCTTCTCCAGCCATCGTTCAACAACGCCCATCAGAAGCATGTCAGCACAATATTTCCATTCATCATCCCGCTGCCAGATGCTCCGCTCCCTACAACGCTCATCCAACAATACTGGTCCGCCTGCATAATTGACAAGGTATGGCTCTGCGTATCTAGGTGGGTACTTTATCTTGTTCTTAAGCCAGATTTCTATCCGTCCATTTCCACTTGTAGGTATCCGATGAGAATTGAAGGTGTCTCTGATTCTTCTACACAGGTCATCGTAGCCATGTTCCTCCAGTATGTGTAGTGCTAAGTAATTGTCGTTGTAAAAGAAGTAGACTGGATGCCCTTGATACTCTCTCAGCAAACCAGCCTCTGAATCATAGAGACCTGCTAGGAACTCAACACCTTTCCTTACGTCCATAGATTCAGTCCAGCCCCTAAGAGACTGCCTAGAACGGTCGCTATGTTAGCACAATCTAGAAAGGTCACTTCGAAGATGAATGGCCACCTAACAAACCCCATACTCCGCCAGCAGCACTGAGCCCAAAATATTCTAGCGCATCCTTGATTGTTAGTTGGCCTAAAGCCACTCCTAAGA
>CAYXJU010000089.1:1979-6477 GCA_964464765.1 uncultured Candidatus Bathyarchaeia archaeon
CTAAGGGTATCAGTCCTATCGTGATAGCCAGAATTGTGTCCTCTTTCCCCAGAACGACAGTCTTACTCACGGTGGGCGGGGGAGCTTGTCCTTTTTCTAGGTATAGCTTTGCCTCACTTTCTTTTGGGACAATTCGCAATACGATCACCCCTACTTTCTTGGCTAATGCGACATAAATCAATTCTGGGGTGGACACGATTCACATAGTTGATGAGTGTAGGCTAGTTCTTTGTTTTCCTAATTTGCTAAACGAGAAACATCATACTGTACTCACCCTGAAAGAGAACTTGATGATGCCATCCACTCCTTCCTCTATGTCTTGATGGCTGACGCTCATGGGGGGCTCTCACTGGTGTTAGTGGTCAAAGACATCTTTGATTGACTTATCGCTTACTTCTAAGGATGGGTTTAGACTTGTCAATGAAAGCCATGTAATAGACGTCTTCACCAGATGCTGCCTTAACTCTCTTGGCTTTGACTTGACCTCTTTTCACCAAGTTCTCTAAAGCGCCGTTAACACCAAGATACGCTATCCCAGCAAATAATGCACTCGTGAAATCTTGCGTAGTGAGCTGGTAGCCAAGACCACTGAGGATTTCGGTAATCCTGAAAGCTTTGTCAGGTTGGCTTTTCAAGAAACGCAGTATCTGACCTTCCATTGACTCCCATGTCATACCCTGCTCAAACTCATCTTTTCCTATCGGCAGACCCGACCCACCTCCTAAGTGAACTTGCTACTATGAGGAGATATAAGGAACAGGGTCTCTCAACTTTATAGATTAACATACCCTGTTTGTCAATCCTAGAATTCCGACGTAGTTCATCCATAACTTGAGTGGTATGGCGTTCTTACTCTATTCTTAGTAGATGAAACTCGGACAGAACCGCTGGACAAGGACAGAGAAGACGTGAGGAGAGAAGTCCCCAAGAGACTTGATATGGTTTATTGGTTCCATCGAGTTCATTGCACGCATAAATGCTGGCCTATGCTCCTTCCCGGCACTTGCTTCTAGGCTAGTCGACGTAACTAATTCCAAGAAGCTTTACCTCATCTCTGTCGAGCCTCGACGCTGTTCCTACAGGCGGATTGGATATGAACACCATCCTCTCAAAGTCTCGACCGAATACTGCTATCCCGCTGAGGTTCCTCTCATTCTTTTGAGCCAAGAAATCTTTGATTTCAGTACACAGTCGTTCTGCGAAATCCTCCTCCAGAACTAACGCTATCCAAATCCATCCTTTTACAACAATTATGTTAGGACAGTCCGGTTGCAGTTGTTGTTTCACTAGCTGACCTTCAATATTTCGTTTAATATGATTGATGAATGCATTCAGCTCGACGTTACCCGCTTCCGATGGAAAGAACGATTCTGTTTCGATGTCGACCCACAGATTTTCCTCCTCTGCGACGATTATTGATTTAATAAGTTCACTGCCAGCGATGATCTCGTCTTTGTTGGCCTCAATCCAGTCTCTGGCAGGAGAGTCTAACGGTTTAAGAAGATAATTCGGCATGAATTTCTCAAGTCCTTTGAAAAGGCCTCTTGTCTCTAGGGCGCTCGCAACATCCTGCAGATCGATCAAAACCTTCTTGGCATTTACCAGCCTATCAATGCGAAGGCGATCCATTTCACTCACAAGCTTCTTGACCGATTCCTTTTCGTCAAGGTATCCTTGCGAGTCGAAAACAAGCTTAGTAGTGTCTATCGTTACTTCCATCAAGCATGGTTTTCCTATCTTGTTGCCTAATTGCTCGGCAGCTGCATCGAGGATCTTTTGGAGCTTCTTCTCAAATGCACTTTCGGCGAGATTACCCACCTCAATGTAGACTTCTCTCTTCCCTAACCTAACAAGAATGTCTGATCGCTTCCCTGATCGTAATTCAGGATAGAGTTCAACAATGTTTCTGCCTACTCTTTTGGCCAGTTGGTTAGCCAATATCAATTCGGTAGCAGCGGATAAGCTAGTGGTATAGTCATCGCTTGTGAGCCTCGCTATGAGTTCTCTTTCTTTGCTTTTCTTCCATTTGAATATCTCAAATGTGAGCAGAGCCTCCTCAAGTTCACGAAGCTGTTCTACGAATTCAGGCTCCAGTTTTCCCCACATATCAGGCAAGCAATAAGAAAGGACAACGTTAGTCGGTCTTGTACATCGTCTATTCTGGTATGCCCTAAAAGAGGAGAATATACGATCTAGATTGGGAAACTTCTTGAGAACCATCTGAGCCTTCGGCAGACCCTTCTTTCTGAACCACTCCTGCATCCTCTCTAATGGATAACACTGACCAATTATGACCATGTTCTAACATTCACTGATGTTTTGGAGAGGAATGACTGCTCTCTCATAGACTTGTAAACATCAGGATGGTTCATGTAATTCATGAGTGGGGGCTCAGCTCCCCCATTTGCTCGACGGACTTGATAGTATTCTGTCATCTCTGACCTCAGTCGCTATCTAAGCTCTCCTCTGAAAGCTCTTTGCATTAATGAGCGAAAAAGTTCATTGATTTCAGCTGTGGAGGTTTCTTGTTTCATTCTCATCTTCTCCGCTTTGTCGATGAAATCTGAGAACCTCCTCTGTTGATCTATAGGAGGAACTGGCACCTCCACTTGAGAGAGGATTCTCAGGTTGATATTTCTCTGGGCTGTTAGCGGGGCTAGTTCAGTGAGCCGTTTTTTTATCGAGACAAGGAAAAAATAGAGATATTCCGGCGTCAGAAGTGATTGATTTGGTGTGATGCCAACAAGACTATCGGGAAAGCAGCTGTCAAAGTCCAGTATTCCCACTTCGCCAATTGTTGCTGCAATGGCTATCACAATCGTGCCCCGTGGAAACAGTCGACTTATTGCTAGCCCTTTCTCATTGAGTGTTTGAGTATAGGCTCTGATGTATATTCGATCCCTAGGTAAGTCGCCTATTTGGATGAATGGATATTTTCCACCATAAAATCGAGGCTCTGTTCTCGGCCTATGACCAAACCTGCCACGTTCTAGCTTAGCCACGTCTGGTAATTTTGTCAGGTCATATCTTTTCGTGTTGTTGATCGGGTCTCCGAACATTTTCAGGAAGACTGACTGGGTGAGCTTACTTGTAAGCTGGTTTGTTTCTTCACGAAGCCGTTGCAGTTGCTTACCTCTGTCGAGGACATCTGCAATTCTTCTTTGTACAGTCAAAGGAGGAATCGGTATTTTCAGTGACTGGAAATCGCTTTTGACAATGTGCCGCATTGTTGAGCCATGAACTCGGCTCTTCATCTCTTCGAGAATAGTCTGAATTGCGTAGACGAAATACCTTCTATCAACTATGGACTCATTTGGCAGAACTCTAAAGATGTGTTGGTTAAGAATAGCCGGACCACGATCCCAAACGTAAACACCTAACGATGCCGACCATGATATCAGAATGTCGCCATTGTTAATGTAGTACCTCTGTTCACATTCTCCATCAAAATAGTTAAATGGTTTCAGTGGATCGTTGAGATTTTGAATTCTTACGATGGGTAAACCTATTCTTTTCCACTCGCTGGGCTTAAATGCTCGACCGTTTATGTACTGTGCCACGTCTCCAAGTGTCAGTTCACGCCAATCTTTTGGCATATATCTCGGAGACATCTAAATCATCGACTTTAGTTCCTGCAATTCTTTAGCGATCTCTTCTTCCAAGCGTGAGATGTTCTCAATTAAGACTTCAGGTTCTTCATATTCTACCTCTTCATGCTCGACCTGCTTGTATCGTGAGATTGAAAGATTGTAGTCGTTCTTTTTGATCTCTTGAAAAGAGACTGTGATGCTCTTGTCAGATTCTATTCTACCAGCTTTGAATTTTTCAATAGTGTCAGGGATGTCTCCTTTACCGTCGACAAAGTCCCGCTTCTGATCTAAACTGTAACCGTCTGCTTTCATCTCGTAGAACCAAACGTTCTCAGTCTTGCCTCCTTTCACAAAGAGAAGCACTGCCGTGCCTACGCCTGAGTATGGCTGGAAGACTCCTGAAGGCATTGAGATAACTGCTTGCAGATCGCAGTTTTCAAGGATTAGCCTTCTAGCTTTGACGTGAGCGTTTGAGGACCCGAAAAGAACTCCGTTAGGCACAATCACTGCGGCTTTTCCTCCAACATTCAAAAGGTTGTAGAACAGTTCAAGGAAGAGCAGTTCTGTTTTCGTTGTATCCAGCTTGAAGTTGTCGTTAATGTCGGACTTGTCCACGTATCCTGCGAAGGGAGGATTAGCGAATACGACATCATAAATGGGCTTATGCTCGAATCTCTTGGAGAGCGTGTCTATCTGCTTGATATTCGGCTGCATTATGCCGTGGAGAATCATATTCATCAGTGCGATGCGGATCATTGTGATCTCGAAATCGAAGCCGTAGAATGTCTCCTTCCATAGAAGGTCCCAGTGTTCCTTCTTGATGATCTTGTCTCCAATCAGACCGTGAGGGGTTCCATCATCATCAATCTTCACCATCTCTGGTGTTGTGTATTTCTTCAGGATGTGTT
>CAYXJU010000090.1:0-6409 GCA_964464765.1 uncultured Candidatus Bathyarchaeia archaeon
TTCATGCCCTTCCTCATTTGCTCTTTTTCCTCAACCTCTCTTGCACGAACCAGTTCCTCAACTTCTCTGTACCAAGGTTTCTTTGTGCCAATCTTCGCACGTAATTTCCATCCAAATGATTTTGGTTTTTCTTCTATCTGATTCAGCATGAGTACGATTTTCTCGGTCACATTTTTCTTTTCTTCACTGCTTATGTCGTATTGACCCAAGAATTCGTCTTTGATCAATTTCATATTGTTAGTCAGTGTGTAGTAGAGAGGCCAATCGTTGGCGCATAAATCAGCAATATATCCTATGTTTATTGTATCTTCGTCACTGTTGTCCATATTGTGCTCCATCAAAAGTATGATAGTATCGGTGATATCCTTCTTGTTCAGTTTGACTATCTGCATCTTTTCCATGAACAATTCCGCCAATGGCAAGGTTGGGTAATCCACCGTAAGCCTGTTTGAGAAATCTATTGTTTGACAGAATTCGAGTTTGTCAAAGAACACATCTGAGTGAAAATCCTCGAAATAAAATATTGATCTGTTCTGGCCCATTGCAGTTGCAGCCAGTAGTTTGTCGAACTCAGCTCCTAGACCTGTTAGCAAATCTACAATCTGTCTTTTCTGCTTGGAAGACGCCGCGAAGTCTATGTCCGTCACGCTCCGTCCGTAGGCTGCAAACAAATGTCCGTGTTTGGGAGAGTGTATGAACATTGCCAGTGCGCCGAGAAGTCGAAGTTCTACTTTCTTTTCCTTTGCAGCGGCCAGTATCTTCTCCGCTTCACTCAGAAAGTGTTCACGGTCCATCAGGTTTGTCCCATCCTTTAGTGATTCGATTGGAACCGAACCGGCTAAAGACTCGAATTTCCCAAGGTATCCTGACCGTGGTCCAGTGGCCAAATTCGTTTCCGACGCCATACTCTGATTCGGTAAAATAAAGCCTGTGTTCACTTAAACCATAAAGGACTTTGGCGAATCGCTCAGAATCATGTTCGTTCGTGGAGGGGGAGGCGCGCAAAGGGATCATCCTACTCTATATCGAGGATGATCCTCAGCAGGTTTGACCTTCTTCTCTATGTGAAGTTGACTGTAAGCTACGTCCATCATAGCAGCTGCGGGGAAAGCATACTCGGCATCTTCCACGGGGCCGTAGAGTATGTAGTCGGCTCCAGCAGCTACACATGCAGAGATCGTGGCAGCCGTGCAAGGTTTTGAGGCCTGTTTTCCAAGTTTCTTCTTAAGTCCTTTCCAAAGAGCGATGGCGTTATGGGCTCCACATCCAACCGGGAAGCCAAGTGATTTCTTAAGTTCGTGCATGGACGCTAAAGCGGGTCCGAAACTTGGAAGGTCGAAAACGCATGTGTCAATTATGGGTTCTTCGATTCCGATGGATTTCACCTTGGGAAGCAGATCTTTGATGCAGTTGACTCTACCTTTTGTGGTGAAATCCTTCATGTAATATGCTAAGAGAATTGAGCTCTTGACGCCGACCTCTTTTATCTTATCGAATTCAGCCTGCTTGTAGTCGGGGGTTATAGAGTCGTAGATTATTCGGTCCGTGAGTCCGACTTCCTTTACATAATCTAGTGCGGCCATTCGGACTTCAGGAAGGATTCCATCTAGTAGTATGGCTGCTTCTGTTTTGTCTGGTACGAAGCTGAGGTATTTTACCATCGCTTCCTTTGTAGTGGCCACGATATCTATCATGCATGGATTTCCGGTTTTATCAGACCATTCATCCTGAGTCCTGATGAGTGCTTCTGCCTTGGCCTGATCAAATACCCCTTTCCTTTCATCTTCTAGGACGTTGTGGTTGTGGTAGAAGATTGTGCCGATTAAGACCACAGGTCTTAATCCAGGAATTCCTCCTATCCTGCTTTTTCCGAATTCAAATACTTTCTGCTCGGATGTAAAATCAAACAATTATAGCCACGCTTTGTGAAACTCACGGAAGTGTGAAGCATTTAGAATTTCAGGGGGTATTTGCCGTATTTGTATGTGGCCTCACGTAATGCACGAAGGTTTTCATCTGTCGAATATGAGGATATTTCGCATCCAGTACATATAGCCATCTGTCCACCATCTCCACAATGCTTTATGGCTGATTTTACCTCGTCCTCGACCTGCTTTGGTGTACCAGTCCATAGAGTCTGAGTGCTTGTACCATATAGTATCGCTTTGCGATCACGACATATTTTCTTTGCCTCATCCAGATCCCACAAACGATCTGTCTGTATTCCCGTTATTCCTGGCATTTCTGCCAAACGTTCTATCGCATACTTCTTATTTCCGCCACAGATGTGCCAGAAAACTTTCCAGTATCTGGATGCTTTTTCACATGCTACTGAATCATAAGGAATAATGAAGTCATCCCAATCCTTTGGTCCAAGGAGGTCACTTGATGTTGCTGATGCCCACCAAACCATTATCGGAGCTTCTGAGTGGCAGTCAGCCAGTGTCTGTATGTAGTACTCTGTGATCATTTCGAATACATGTTTCACTGTTTCGGGTTTCTTCCTCATTGCTTTCAATACTTTGACGTTCCCCAGCAGGTAGCAAGCTTGGTTTATGGCGTTCCCAGTGGCATTGATTACTGGCACTTTGTATTTCTTTTGGAGTTCCACGAGTCCAGTTAGGTAGGGTTTGAAGACGGTGACGAGTCGTACTTGATTCATTATCTCTTTCCATTTCTCTTTCTCAAGATACTTCTCGAGGTCTTCAATTGTGTCAAAAACGTATCGAGCTAGTTGGAACTTATCATCTCTCATCTCCCAACTAACGTTGGGCCAGTGAGGATCCATTGCCTCAAGGTACATGGTACCGTCGCAATATGGCCAGATAGCATCAAATCGAAATTTCTCATATGTTCTCTTTGTGGCTTCAACAGCTGCGGCAGCATCTGTCGCTACTTTGTGGTGACCTATGCCTATGGCTGGAGTTCCAATGTAGTGGTCTATTTCGGGCATGCATGGAACCACATCAGGCTCTTCCAAGTTCATTACAGCGAGGCATCTTTCTATGGAATTCATTTCTTGTTTCGCAGGTCCAAACATTGGCATTTCTCTCACCTTCTAGGCAGATCGCCTAACGAGTTTTGCTGCTTCCCAAGCGTCCTTTCCCCATCCGTCGGCGCCTACTTTCTTAGCGTAATCGCTTGTGGTTGCCGGGCCTCCTATGAATATCTTGACCTTGTCACGTATTCCCGCTTTCTTTATTTCTTCAACTATCTTTGGAACTTCCACGTATGTTGTCTCGCTCAGGAAACTGGATATGAAGAGAAATTTCGCCCCTGTCTCTTTCAGTTTCTCCACGAATTTGCTTGCTGGCACGTCGATTCCTAGATCAACGACTCTGAAACCTTCTGACTGCATGACTGGAATTACTATGTCTTTTCCGATTGTGTGGATGTCTCCAGCCACTACTCCCATGATCACTCCGGCTTTGCTTTCCTTCTGTTCCTTCTCCATCAGTGGTAAGACGACCTTGTATCCAGCGTAGAATGCATCCGCTGCGATCAACATGTCTGATAGGAAGAACTCTCCTGACTCGAATTTTTCTCCGACGATTTTCATTCCAGCTGAGAGTCCATGAGTGACTATGTCCGGGGCAGGTATTTTCTTGTCTAGTGCCTGTTTCGTGAGCGCGGCAGCTTCTTCCTCCTCTCCACTGATAACCGCAGTTTTCAGTTTGTCCAAGATTTCTTGTGACATATATTCCAGTCTCTGAATACTAGTTCTTGGTCCACCAATTCAGATGACGAACAACTACGGATTTCCAAAAAAAAGGTTAGTCGGGAGGTAACTCTCTGTGAGCAACCTCCATCGAAATGCCTCTTCGCTGGTGGTATGCGTACGAAGCGATGTAGATTATCGCTGGAATCACGAAGAGCACAGCCACCGATGGAATGAAGCCCCAGTTTATTGGGCCGACGTAGAATGGCGCGACTATGCCGTATATTATTAGTATCGATGAGATTATTATGAGGCCTCCGAGTATGCTGACTACTGGGATTCCGGCTATCCTTTTCTTCACGCCTTCGGGTGCGGCGTCGAATAGATCTTTTCGCCTCCATGGGAAGACTACTGCCGCGAGTCCCACGATTGCTTTTGCAATGAACCAACCTAGCATCGAGTATGTGTAGTACGTTAGGAGGGTTGTGAAGTGTGTTATGTATAGGTATGTTACTGAGACTATGAAGACTAGGGCAATAGCTCCTAGGGGAGCGTTGAAACGCTTATCGAGATTTGAGAAGTTGGTCGGAATCGTTCTTTCCAGTCCCCAAGAGAAGATGTTTCTGGATGCAGTGTATATCCAAGCCATGTTGCTTCCCATGACGCCTAGTACTCCGCAACCTATGCAGACGAAGAAAATGAATGGAAGATTTGTTGTAAACACGGTCATGAAATAATATCCTGAAGGCAACGCCTGAAGTGGGTAGGCTTCATTCCCGGTCAAGCCGAGGTAGTTTAGCGCATTGAAGAATTCGTAGCCAAACGAGTATTGTAAGCTATGACCTATGAGGAAAAATGAAAACGCCATGAGAGACACTGATCCCACGCTTATCAGTAATTGAGTCTTCAGTTTGTTGGCACCTTTCACTTCTCCAGCCACATACGAGCAGAACTCCATTCCAATGAGGTTCTGTATGACCTGTGCTGAAGCCAAAGCGGCCCCAAGCAGAATGAATGGGCCTATCGGGTACCCGCCAGCCTTTGCAGCGTCTATCACCGTTTGCGGTGCCACGCCTGTAATTTCTTGGAATTTGACAGCCGCGCCACCACTTCCAAGCGAGAACAAATAGATCGTGTACGCAAGCGTGGCGACAAAGGAAGTCCAGAAAGTAATATGCATGAATCGAAATGCGTTCTTCGTCCCAGTTATCAGAATAAGCGTTATGACGATCAGAGCAATAATTGTGAATATGAATCCCCCTTGCGCCGACTCTAACGACTCTGCAATTGATATGAGAGATGTGTTACCAGTCTGTGCGGCAGTAGCTCTAAACAGAGTGTTCACCGCACCCCAAGGCATGTATGTACTTACAGTGCCAAGCCATGACAACGATATCATGACAAAGTAGAAGTTGACGGCAAATCCGACGGCAGGATGAAAGATTCGCCCCACCCAAACATAGTCTCCACCTGTTCGTGGAATTGCGGCTCCAAGATACGAGTAAAGAATCGCCACCAGCACCTGAGGTATCCACCCGATTAGCACAGCTAATGCCATCATTGGCATAGGATACAGGCCAGTTGCGAATGTCACTAGAAAGTAGAACGCCGCGACACTCATAACGGAGTAGGTGTAGAAGATTCCATCCCAAACTCCGATTGTTCTAACTAATCCTGACGCTCTTCGCGCAAACACTTCTGTAGGTTTCATTGCACAATACTCCTTCGACACAAACAACCCGGCCTGAGATTTTCTCTAGTGATAGTCATTTCAACACCTGTAATAGTCTTTCCCTCGTTTCGAGTCTTGTCAAGCCAGACGCTTTCTGTGTCAAGCTATATACTTGACAGAGGTGCAAATATAAGATTTTGCATAGATTCATACCGAAAACTCGTTATGATCGAAACCCTAAGCACGAGTCTATCCATAACACTATAAGGCAAAAACTAATTTATTGGTGCTCTTGCCCTAACACACAACTAGTTGTGTCAGGCGATGTGATCTTTGGCTGATCTGCACAGTGGGTACCTCACAGGACGCCAGCTTAGTGTATGGGACATGATGCGAGACGGCCTCTCGCAAAGTGAGATCGCCAGAAGACTAAACGTTAGTCGTCAAGCTGTTCATCAACTGGCTGAAACAATTCCTGAGAAAATCACCTCAGCCCTCAATGATGCTGCAAAACTCAACAGGGTGGAACCAAGACACATCGATACTAGCAAAGGGATACTTTTCGGCTGGAGCAGAGACTTTCAAACTGAGGCAGTGATCTCACTAAACCCTAAGGGAGGACTCCAAGTCTGGTATCAACACAGCCTAGGAAAATGCGAGATCTGCCCAGACAAACGACAGTGCAAATCTACGCTTCTCAGAATCGCAAAAGACCTAGGAATATCACTTAAGGGACCTGAAAGGAAGCTTGAACCTTCAAGACTATCCAATCTGATATTCTCAAGAGTTCCAGGACATGCCGAAACGCAAAGTTGAGTTGCACAGAACGAGGAACCCCTAGTCATTCAATATCGATAGGCTAGCGCAATATGAGAACATTAAGTACGAACTGCGCAGATGGCAACCTGTCCACTAACGCTCAAACACAATCCAATATGATCCGCAAAGCAAGTCAATCAGGTATCCTCAAGAGATCTTGCTTTGGTTCTAATGAATGTTCAGTATTCCATAGTGCCACGTAACCCATGAGGCATGTCAGCGAGATAGCAATATCCTAGAGTCAATACAAATAGTGGATC
>CAYXJU010000091.1:0-6326 GCA_964464765.1 uncultured Candidatus Bathyarchaeia archaeon
AAATGTTACTCCTGGCTATCTCTAGGATCCTTGGCCATTCAAGCACGGCATATGCAACCATGGGTGAAGTTGAAGACGTATACAAGGTTGTATGCGAAGAGTACAGGAAAACTCCAAGAGCGCATACACAACTCTGGAAATATATGAGGGACCTAAGCACCACCGGAATGATTTCAACTAAAATCTCTGGAAAAGGCGTTAAGGGAAAAACCACCCTGATCGGACTAACCTTTACACCAGCCTCCGCCATGAGCAAATGGTTAGAATCCATCTTGGAGACGTCCAAGAAAATTGCAGAGAGAAGTCCAAGTTCCACTCGATGAAATCCTCTCAAGCAAAGGTCGTGTGAGGATACTCGTTCTATTATCAAACGCCATAGAACTCAATATATCCGAGATCGCCCGAAGAGCCGGCCTCAACTACGCTACAACAGATAAACACCTTAAAGGATTGGAAGATGCTGGAATAATTCAACAGAAAAAGTTTGGTAGAATAAGAATCTACAAGTACAATGACTTAAACCCACGAGCCCACGCCATAAGAAAACTTGTTGACACTTGGAAATAACAACTGTCTAGGTTTACGTTCTACTTCAGGAATCCTATTAAGGCACAACTCTGAATCACGAGACTAACAGACGCGGCGATATCTATGGAAAGAAACGCCGGCAAGTTTCGTATGATAGACATCACTCAGAAGAACGATGTTTTCAGAGAAGCTGTCGCTGTTGGAAAGATACGCCTCAAACCAGAGACCGTCCAAATGATAAAAGACACCAGGGTAGAGAAAGGGGATCCATTAGCCGCTGCGGAAATAGCTTCAGTAATGGCGGCCAAAAGCACCTCCCAACTAATTCCATTATGCCACCCAATACCGATAACAAGCGTCGTAGCGCATTCTACTCTTGGAAGAGATACGATTGAGGTGGAGGTGTCCGTCAAGACAACTGCAAAGACCGGAGTTGAGATGGAAGCATTAGTTGCCGTGGCAACCTACCTCCTAACAGTCTGGGACATGGTAAAGAGGCATGAGAAAGACTCCATGGGGCAATACCCCTCGACAATCATCGAATCTATCAAGGTGAAGAGCAAGACAAAAGGTCCCTAACATGAGCGAAACTTCACGCAAACACAAAGCTGCAGCGCCAAAAAGACTCAATATCCTAATTGTGACTTGCAGCACTTCAAAATATGATGAGAAGAATCTTGGAAAACCAATTGAGGATATCTCTGGAGACACCATCGAAAGACTCATGAAAGAGGCAGGGCACGAGATCTCTGGAAGGAGACTGATCTCGGATAGCGAAGCAATGATCAAACAAGTCGTACGAGAGGCAGCTGTTTCATCCAACCTAGATGCGGTTATCATAACCGGTGGAACTGGGGTAGCTCCACGAGATGTTACGATAGAAGCGGTGAAGGGACTACTTGACAAGGAGTTACCAGGGTTTGGAGAACTTTTCAGAAAGATAAGCTATGACTCGATCGGTTCGGCTGCCTTGATGAGCCGCGCTTTGGCAGGTGTCATAAGGGGAAAAGCAATATTTTGCCTCCCCGGATCTCCAGACGGTGTGGAGAAGGCTCTGAAGAACCTAGTCATACCAGAAATAGGGCATATAATCAAACACTCTAGAGACTAGAATCTTGCAAGGTCCCACAAAATGACGGTAGACAGATACAATAGGCCTCTAATCAATCTAAGGATAGCAATCACTCAGCAGTGCAACCTAGAATGCTTCTACTGTCATCATGAAGGACAATTCCTCTCATCAGTCAACATGACGCCTGAAGAGATAGCAACGATCGCTTCAATTTCAACAGATTTCGGAGTAAGAAAACTGAAGATCACTGGCGGCGAACCTCTACTAAGATCCGACCTCAGTGAAATCATTTCAAGACTCCATCAAGTACCCATGATAGAAGAGATATCAATAGTCACCAATGGTAGACTCTTGACACTTGAGAAAGCCAAAGAGCTCAAGAAGAATGGACTCGCCAGAATCAACATAAGTCTGCCATCAACCAGAGAAGACGTCTACAAACGCGTGACAGGAGCCAGCCTGAACGAAGCCACTGCGGGAATAGATTCCGCCATTACTGCCGGACTACACCCGGTGAAAATCAATACCGTAGTAATGCGTGGAATCAACGATTCAGAGATCGACCAACTTATCGGATACGCAGAACGCCACGGCGTTATACTTCAATTAATAGAACTAGAATCAGTCAATGGTGACGAGCATAGTTATCTCGACTATCACTACCCCCTAGATGAGATCGAGAAGAAGATTGCAGGCATGGCGAAGTCTGTTAGAACTAGGCGTTACATGCAGGCGAGACGCGTATACACACTGGACAATGCGAAGGTTGAAATTGTGAAACCGATTGAGAACACTGCTTTCTGTATGCACTGCACCAGAATCAGGTTAACGAGCGACGGCATGCTGAAACCTTGTCTAATGAGAAACGACAACTTGGTCGATATTCTGACGCCTTTGAGAATGCATGCAGATCATGACGAATTACAAGCTACATTTTCGAAGGCAATTGCATTAAGAGAACCTTATTGGAAGCCCGCGTGTCTTATTCCGCAATCGGTCCAAGCAGAGAAATAATCTTGGAAGCTCTCTTCTCGGTACCGGCCAGATACTCTATCATCTCCTCATTGAATCCAAAGTACTCGACCATCTTCGCAGCCATGGATGGATTCTTTTGAAATATGAAGCAGATATACGGCAATTGTTGTCTCACGCTTGCCCTCGTTGACATGTGACATTTCCTTCCAATCATTCCGGCAATCTCATTCCTGCTCGCTCTCTCCTTGCGGGTTCGAGACAAGTAGGTGATTCTCTGGGGGAACTTCATGGGAACCCAAGCCGGCTTAGTTCTCTCTTTAGATACTGCGACTCCTGCAGTCATCATGTCAAATGCGAATGGAAGCAGATTCCATTCCTGATACTTCTTGATCCTTGTCAGGTAGACATCAGCCTTAGCCAAGGCTTCCATTCCATTCGCAAGGTCTTCCGGATCTCTGAGTTGGTTTGGAAGGTTTTCATAGATCCATTCAAACAGCATTTCATAGCCGACATCAGCCACATCGACAGCTTTCTTTGCCCATAATGCATTCTTTGCGCTGAAGATCATTCCGAGTACTCCAAACACATTCTCTTTTCTGTCTCTCCAAGCGAGCGATGCAACGTCATTATAGCTCAGAGTCTTTCGTCCGCTGGAGAGTGTTTCAAGATCGTTGATGATTGAACGCATGTCCCCTTCGTTTCTTTCAACAATAAATTTCAAAGTCTTTTCGTCAACGTCCAACTTCTCGGACGCAGCTATTCTTTTCAGGTATGGTAGGCAGTCCCTCCCACTTAGTCGTTTGAATTCGATCAATGCGCAAACGTTTCTCAGAGGTCGTATCTTTGGGTCCCAAGGGTCATTGGCTGTGAGAATTATGGGGGAACTGGTCTGTTGGATGACGCTTCCAACGGCTGCTACGGCGCCTCGGTCTTCGTTCAGGTTGATGCCATCTACTTCATCAAGCAGTATGATCCGTTTCTTTCCAAAGAGTGCACCTTGTGTTGCAGCTAATCCTGCGGTCTTTTCTAGGGCATCACCAGTCCGTTTGTCGCTTGCGTTTATCTCAATGAGGTCATATCCAAGATCTCTGGCAGCAGCTTCAACAGTAACGGTCTTTCCTGTCCCAGCTGGACCGTAGAGAAGCACTCCTTTCTTGGACTTGTCGGTGTTTTTCCAGGATTCCAACCATTTCAATAATGACTTTTGAGATTCCTCGTTTCCAACGATATCTTTCAAATGCTTAGGACGATATTTCGTGACCCACGGAATCGCCATCGCTATTCACTTTTTTCCAGATTCACCCGCCACAAGCGCTAGTCTAGCGAGCATAGCGCTAAGTTGGACTTCTTCGTCAGCGCCTTGTGCAATTCTAAAATCGACTTCTCCAACGGCGTCTGCGAGGCTCACCTTCTTCTTCTCCGGGATCTTCAAATTGAATATCTCGTTGTGAACTTGTTTCACTATCTCTACTCCAGAAAGACCGTACTCAACAAGCATGGACCTTAACTTGCCACGTGCCCCTACAAAGTCGCCGCCAAAAGCCATATCCACCATTTCTTTCACATCTTCGGGCTTCGCCTGTCCTGCCACCAAATAGACCGATTTCTCGTTAACGGCTTTTCCAAGCGAAGCTGCGGCTTGAAGCGTGTTGACTGCTTTTCTGAGATCGCCCTCAGAAATCTTCACGATCGCTTCAAGTCCGTCTTTGGCAAGTTCAACCTTCTCTTTCTGAGCTATATCCTTCAGATAGCCAGCCACATCTTCTTCTCTTAGAGGAGTGAAGCGGAACAAGGCACATCGTGATTGTATTGGTTCAATTATCTTACCCGAATAGTTACAACACAAAATGAAGCGACATGTTTCCGTGAAACGTTCCATGGTTCGACGCAATGCATGTTGCGCGTCTCCTGTCATATTGTCGGCTTCATCGAGCACTAATACCTTGAATGGAAGACCACTGATTGTAGCTATTCTAGCAAACTCCTTCACCGTGGTCCGAATGACATCGATACCTCTTGAATCGCTTGCGTTCAACTCCATGAAGGCTTCAGCGTATTTCTCGCCGAAGATGTCGTGAGCAAGGCATAATGAGGCAGTTGTCTTTCCAGTCCCCGGTGGCCCCGCGAAGAGGCAGTGAGGCATAGCCTTCGTCTCGACGAATTTCTTCAGTCTCCCCACGATCTCAGACTGATTCTTAATCTCATTAAGTGTTCTCGGGCGATATTTCTCGGTCCAAGTTGCGACTTCCATGTCCAGTTCAACCTCACAATCGTAGATCAACCGAACTTATGAAAGTAACTAGCGATTTCGAACAAGTACTGAATAGAATGGTCTCAGAACCCTTGTGGATATGGAATTCTTTCGATATTTGTGTGCGTTTGTAGGTTCTGTTGCGCTTTCACTTGGAAACGATCAAATCGAAAGAAAGGGAAGCTGGCCAAAATTGATTCTTGAATCGTGCATGTTAATGGCTGGCCTTCAATCTTCTTGCTGCGCCTTCTGCGGCCAGGATTATGGGATCCCAAATAGGTGCGACCGGAGGGGCGTAGCAGGTTTCAAGTTTGGTTAGCTGTTCAACAGTCAAACCTTGCATCATGGCAAGAGCGATGACGTTGGCTCTTTGAGCCGCATCCTCGCCACCGACGATTTGTGCGCCCATAATCTTGTGCGTATCTCCATCAACAAGCAACTTAGCTGATATGGGTTTACCAGTTGGGAAATACTCTGGTTTGGTGGATGTCGAGGTTTTTCCATATACTGGAGGTTTCATTCCTCTCCTATTCATGTCTCTGGTTGTGAATCCCACGGTTCCAATCTCCACGCCGAAGAGTTTTGATGTGGTTGTGCCTAGTAGGGGAGGCAAGGTAACGTTTCCTCCAGCTGCGTTTGCGCCAGCAACTCTTCCCATTCGAACAGCTATCGTTCCAAGTTGGATTAGGTTTGGTTGGCCTGTCATCACGTCAGGATACTCTACGCAGTCTCCAGCCGCGTACACACCTTCGACTCCTATGCACATATGGTCATCCACGAGTATGCCGTCATTCTTTCCAGTCTTCGCTCCTATTTTCACGGCCAAATCAATTTCGGGTGGCGTTCCAGTAGCCACAGCCATAAAGTCCAATTGAAACATTTCACTTGCAGCAGTCTTCACCCACTCAACCCTATCGCTTCCACCTATCTCTTGGACCGTTGTACCCAACGCGAATTTCACTCCCTCTTTCTCAGCTTCCACTCTGATCAGCTGGCTCATGTCAGGGTCCAAAAGGGTTGACAGAGTCTCTGGGCTTCTATGGATCACGGTAACGTTCAACTTGAGATGTGATAATGCTTCAGCCAATTCCATTCCTATCAGGCTAGCGCCTAGGATTGCTACGGTCTTGCCGGGCAACGCAAGCTTCGAGATCTCTTCAACATCATGCATCGTGCGAAGTTTGAACACATTCTTCTTACCATCAAGTCCTTGAACTGGAGCGCTACCTGGCTTTGCCCCCAATGCCAAGACAAGTGAATCGAAAGGAACTGAAGACTTCTCACCTGAGTCTAAACTCTTTGTCATCACGACTTTATTCTTCATGTCAATGTCTGTGACTTCGGTGTGGAGTCTAAGATCAATACGCATCATCTGTCTGAGAGCCGACTCTTCCTGTATGATTACATTTTCAGGTTTGGGAATCACTCTTGAAATGACGTATGGTAATCCACAGCGGGAGTACTCGGGGAGTTTCTCTCGGTTTATCAGAGTTATCTGTG
>CAYXJU010000092.1:0-1377 GCA_964464765.1 uncultured Candidatus Bathyarchaeia archaeon
TCTGGATGTAGTATCAATGTGAAGAATGACTGCTGATCGGAAGATCGGTGAACGCAGGTGATATCCGCCCCCACTGGGGTAGGGGGGGTTGTTAACTGGGGGGAATCCTCGTATTCGTTTGACCAGATCCAGCTAACTGAGTTGAGTTTGTCAGGGACTATTTGTATGAATCTTTAGAGTGTGGACCGATCAGCCACCTTTAGGAAAGGCAGCCAAAGCCCATAATACTGCAGCGCCAAACAATCCAACTAATATACTTTGGTCTAAAAAACTGAACCATTCTCAGGTATCGTACAGATTATTTCTTGTAAGCGTTTCCAGTGGAACACTCTGGGGACCCTATGGGGGTAGGGGGGGTGCCTGACAGACATGTGGCAGAATCAGAATACAAAATCTTCCACGATAAACCTTTATCTGTCCAATTCTAGACTCAGTGTCGGCCCGCGGTAGCTCAGCCTGGTAGAGCTTCCGAGTTGCTCTAGAAGCTCGGAGAGCAACGGAGACGCTGTAGACCTGTGCCTAAGGCATGGGCCGCTCAGCCCTACTGGGCGAACAACGGAAACCGGAGTCTGGCTTCTAGCCAGCTGGAATGTCGCCTGTTCAAATCAGGCCCGCGGGACCACAACCTTCTCTGTTCTAGTATGGGTTTTGGTGTACCTCACCGACTTCTTCGTACCCCGCCGTCTCCAATTGTATCGTCGTATGTTTGATTCCATGTCTTTCCCTGATCTTCTCTTTCAATTCGTTCAACACTTTCCCAGAGTCTTCGTATCCGTTTCTGGTGACGACAACATGAGAGCTGAGATAGTGAACATATGAGGTTACGCTCCAGATGTGAGCGTCATGTACATCCACCACACCAGGCACGGCCTTCAAAGTCCTTACAACTTCCTCAAGCTTGATCCTTGACGGGGCACCTTCCATGAGGATGTGTACAACTTCTCTAAGCATCCTTAATGTGCCGAATGCTATGACAAGTCCGATGATCATGCTGACAATTGGATCGATTATGTACCATCCTGTGAAGAACATGATTACAGCGGCCACGACGACACCTACGGACGAGAGTGCGTCTCCAGCGACATGAAGGAAAGCCGACTTTATGTTAATGTTGAAAACACTCTTGGAAAGAAACGTCATGGACACGAGGTTTGCAATCAATCCAATCAAGGCAACCAATAACATACCCGGCACTTCAACTTCATGCGGAGAAATGATTCTCAGGAACGCTTCATAGAAAATGTACAACACGACAACGACTAACGTTACGCCGTTTGCCAAAGCTGAAAGAACTTCAACTCGATAGTAACCAAACGTCTTATCGGCTGTGGGAGGTCTCAAAGCCATTACACCCGCCAAGAAACAGAGCAACAAAGA
>CAYXJU010000092.1:1477-6300 GCA_964464765.1 uncultured Candidatus Bathyarchaeia archaeon
CGGTGAAAACTTTGAGAAGACATTATATGGTCTTCATAGCAGTCGTTATGATAGTTCTATTCTCGACAATCGTTGTTCCAACTAGAGCAGAAACCATCACCAAAAACTTCACACTCAAACATTTTGACGTTACCCTAACATTTCCTAAGACTGCCAACTCAGGCGATTCGATTCTAATTTCGATAACTGCTGAAGCCAGAAGTTCCATCAGAGTCAGAGACCTCTCAATTCAGATACTTGCCTACATGGAAGGAGGAGACCTCCAGTCCATCGGTAGTACATCGTTGGCTACTGATCAATACGTTTACAAAGCGAACAAACTTCACAAGGAATTCTCCATAACCATCTCAACAAATATTCCCAGAGGCGCCTTGGTATCCGTCGTATCCGAGACAACACGCTCCACAACCTACACCTACTACTCGTACTATCCATACTACTATGGCTACTACCCATACTATTACGGGAGCGACAGCACCCCATACTGGTACTATCCGTACTACTATGGCTACTATTATCCTGAAACGTATTCTCAGGAATACATTGAGTCAAAGGCTCTTCCAGGCACATATGTGATGGCGCCAACCCCAGAATATGTTCAATTGAAAAGCGAATACGACAAACTATCCTCTGACTACCAACAATTATCCTCTCAATACAACGAGGTCCAGGTGAAGTATCAACAGGCAACTGAGCAGAACAGAGAACTCAGCAGCCAACTCTCTTCAGCAAATCAAAACCTCAACTACGCAACAATTCTAGCAATAGTGTTCCTAGCCACAACGATAATCATGGCAGTTTTTGCAGGTTACCTATCACGAAAGAAAACGGTTGTTATGGCTCCAGCGACGACATCTATTGTAAGCGCACCAGCGGCTGGTGCACCAGCCGTTTCGGAACCTGAGAAAGTCAAACCCGCACATCAGAAGAAAGAGGTACCGAAGAAAACAATCGAAGACTGAACATTGGTTTCCAGTCTTTTTCCAAACCGTACCGGAGATGCTAAACGAAAAACTCATATGCATTGATCGGTGTGCTCCATGCGATGGCCGCCGTAACGTAGAGCGAACGAGCATAACTCGTTCTCGCGGACCTTGGTTAGCGTACAGGCCTGAAAGGTAAACGGCAGACGCCGACCTTGGCCAATGGAGCCTGGAAAGCGACCATGAAAGTGGCGCTTGGGTTAAGGTCGGGTTCAAAACATCAGCCGACTGCTGGTGGGAAAATCCCGACGGCGGCCCTCAAGTTTTCTCACGCTCCCGACACACGACCGTTGGATTCTTTTTCTTTTTTCAAGAAAGCTTTAATCAGAAGCATTTGTCCATTTGCCACTGCTGGGCCGGTAGTTCAGTCTGGCATACCAGTAAAAGGGTCAAAGAACGTCCGGTTTGCAAGGCACAACCCAACAAGCCGGAAAGTCGCGGGTTCAAATCCCGCCCGGTCCACCATTATTCAGGTTCAAAACCATAGCTTTTATTAGGCCAAAACGCGCATTCCCATGTACGGAAAAAAGTTGCCAGTGCTTAAGGAAAGAGCGAAGCATCGACATTTGCTTCAGGATAAGACTCTGAAACGTTGGCATGATAATCTGGCGCGTGGCTCAGTGATTACAGCTGACGTGTATTTACGGAGACTCGGCGCTTTCTGCAAAGAAAATCATCAGACGCCACATGGTTTAGCTTCTATGGGCACACGGAAGATTGAGAATCTTCTCATGGATTATGTTACGGATAATGAGAAGAAGTTTGCCGGCAGTTACCTTCAAACAACCGTTAAAGTCGTCAAATCATGGCTGAACTACAACGATGTGGAACTGCGTCATAAGATCAAGATCCGCGGGGCAAACGAGACTCCTAGCCTCAAAGATGAGAGAGTGCCCGCAAAAGAAGAACTCCGTCGGATACTCCTGTCGGCAACGAAACAGGCGAGGGTAGCCTGTATCCTTCTAGCCCACGGCGGCCTGCGACCAGAAAGCATAGGCGATTACCGGGGGCAAGATGGGATAACGATACGAGACTTTCCTGAACTCAAGGTAGACGGTAGTAAGATAACTTTCGTTTCTATGCCCACTATGCTAGTGATCAGATCAAGTCTCAGCAAGGCCAGACACCAATACTTCACGTTTCTCACCGAAGAGGCATGCGGATACCTCAAAGACTACCTCGAAGAACGAGCTAGAAACGGCGAGAAACTATCTACCGACTCAGCTATAGTTCGCCCCAAAGTGGCTGAGAAACCGTTCATCCGCACCGTAAACATAGGTGATATGATGCGATTAGCGATACGCAAAGCTGGATACCCATGGCGACCCTACGTGCTACGAGCCTACTTCGACACACAACTAATGCTGGCAGAGTCGAAAGGACTGGTGATGCGAGACTACCGCATGTTCTGGATGGGGCATAAGGGAGACATCGAAAATCGTTACACAACCAACAAACATAGGCTTCCTCAATCTGTGATCGATGATATGCGTGAAGCCTACAAACGAAGCCAAGACTACCTGCAAACGACGAAGGCGGAGGTTGGAGAAGAGAAAATCAAGGAAGCTTTCAAGAAGCAGCTTTTGGCTGTCGCGGGTTTCAACGAGGAAGAGATGGCAAAGCTTGATGTGACAAAGATGACTGATGAGGAACTTCACAATCTGGTCAGGAAACGCCTCTTGGGAGTGATGGCCAACAACGGGAATCGGCAATGTGTCATACCTCTGACCGATGTTGAGAAGTATCTTGGCGAAGGCTGGGAATACGTCACAGCACTACCGAACGAGCGAGCGGTCGTTAAGATGCCATTCTAGATTCATAATGCAAAGCCAAGACTGAATTACAAGATAAGTGAATCAGAACTATTCAATTGAGTTTGGGTGAGGCTACCTTACTTCCAGTATTTCCTTAGTTCTTTGCAGAAATTTCTCGGCATTTTCAACTACGTCTACAGCAGCGGTTTCCGAAAATCTCAGACCGTAGTCAGCTTCCTGTCTCAGATCCATGCCTTCCTCAAACGCTCGGACATACGAGCCTCCCAACTGGTCAAGATAAGTTTCTCTTAATGTTACCAAGAGGGCGTGATGGCTTTTCTCTCTGAACCCTTTCATGTATACAAGGGCTCTTGCGCTGTGAAACATGGAGTAGTAGGCTTGAATCGTTGCCCACTTGAATTTGTCTCTTCCAAGAGAATCTTTGGCGTCTGCTAGATCGGATCGTGCTGCATCTAACTCTTTCAGTACAAGGTTCCTATCTGGTCTGATCCTTGTTATCCTGCGTTCAATAAGCAGTCGCCTTAGTTCAGGATTCATTCGGTTTCCCAAAGCGTTATGCCTCTTTCCACTCTTTCATACAATGGTTTATCTTCCTTCCTGAGTTTCACCAATTCATTGGCGTCTACAACTATGGGTACAATCCTTCTTTCGCTCTTGAAATTGTACTCGCTGATCTTCTTTCTTACGGAACTCTTGTCGATAGCATGCACAAAAAGGTCAACATCGCTTTCTTCAACATCGGTTCCTTCAGCACAGCTTCCAAACAGAACTACCCTCTTGCTCACTTCGCTCAATTCATCGATCAGTTTCCTCAGATTCCACATGTTGAATAGAACTTTGAACTGCTTGATGACTGGGTTTTTCATATCAGGTTTATAGAAAATCATTCTTCCCCTGCGTTCTCTTATCAGAAGATCAAACTTGGCCAGCGTCTGAAGTATCTTGCTTGCTGAACCTTTACTCACCTTGGCCCTTCTCATCACTTCTCTCTCGTGAAATGTCTCATGGGGATGCGTGAGGAAGAGTTCTAATACCCTCGTGACGGTCGGTGTGATAAAGTCCATTTTTTCGGGCATATGGTCATTTTCTTATACTCCAAATATTTAAGGACTCGGCTTCTCAGAAACCAATCATGTGAACTGTCCAGTGAGGTGGACAAGAACATATCTAGATGATTTCTTTTTCTGGCGTACTGCCCGGTTCTTCGATAACCTCCAAGAGCCCCTTCTGTTGGAGCATTCTAATGACTTCGTTGACAGGTTTCTTCATCCATTCTTCGGCGTTGACTTTGCCTTCTTCAGCAGCTTTCGCCAACACTACAAGTGCTTCCAGGTAGTTGAATGTGCCTAAGAGAATTTCTCTAATCTGTGTCTCGATATCTGTCGACACAGGTTTGGAAATGTTGCCCATGAAGCGTGACAGTATCGTTCTCGATTTCTCATCCAGTGGTGAAGGAAGGAATGCTCTCATCACTATCAGATTTGCCAAAAGATATGCAGTCGCGTAAACAAAGTTGTGAATCAGAGAGGGCCAGAGTCCAGCAACAACCGTCTTAATCTGATCGGAATACGATTTGAGGTTCCTTTTGAAATCCTCTTCTGATAGATCTTTCGGGCGAAGGGTGTCCATCTTGTTGATTCGAGCTGCTTCTATGACCAGATCCGACCAAGCATCAGGATACAACTCTTCTATGGTTACGGAGAAAAGGGCCTTCTTTAGATCTGTTGACTCTGTTTTCCGGCCTGCCTCCTCTAAAGCCACGGCTATGCCTTGCGGAGTCAATTCCCAATGTACTTCATCTTCGACCAGAACCGGTTCTACTAATCCCATTTTCCGCAGCCGCTTTAGACTGTTCGTTAGTGTAGCTCTTGGAAGTCCTGTAGCCTCCAGTAACATGATCCACCTTTTGGCTCCGCTCAACAGCTCAGGAAGAACTCGAATATGACCCAGGGGTTTTCTAGGCATTCTTGACTCCCAGATCGTATTGTTAATGAATTAGTTCCATATTAGCCTTTTTACTTATATTAGTTCCATAATCTTATAAGATAAGATCTAGTTTCATTAT
>CAYXJU010000093.1:0-6274 GCA_964464765.1 uncultured Candidatus Bathyarchaeia archaeon
TGCTTAACGTATCGTCTAAAACGTTCTTCAGCATCTCGACCGTTTCCTCTGCTTTGACATCGATCTTGCTCTCGTCGTAGACAGGCCAAGATGCATTGGCGACCAAACCTTCTCTTCCCATCTGATGCCAGATCTCTTCGCAGATGTACGGAGTGAATGGAGCCAGTAACCGCACTCTTGTTTCGAGAACCTCGTTGAGAACCTTGACGGAGGCTCCACTACTCAAACCAGATGATGTAGCCGATTTCTTCCTCGTATACCATTGCACATCTTGGTCAAGCGAGTATAGGACGGTTTGAACCGTCTCTCTGGCCTTCAACTTCTCCATGAAGTTGGTGGTCAAGTTGATGGATCTCATCAGTCTGCTCGTCAGCCATCTCTCTTCTGTTCCAGGCTTTTCGTTGCTAGGATGATTTTCGAGAGCCATCACTTCCTTGGCCCATGCGTAGAATCGTTCAACTCTTTCGCGAAGGTTTTTTGCGAGGGTTGGGCTGAAGTCAGCGTCTTGGAGGAGTCCAGCAGTAACCATGATCGCTAGTCTCAGTGCGTCTGCTCCAAACATCTTCAGCGCTTCGCGGAGTGGGAGTATGTTTCCCAGGGACTTTGACATCTTCTTCCCTTCCATCAATACGCTGCCGTTCACGATGATCTGCTTCGGCCATAGTTCTCGGGGGAAGATGGCTACGTGATTGAAGATGAAAAATGATAGGTGATTTGGAACAAGGTCTCGACCCGACTGTCTTGTATCGAGGGGATAGAAGTATGAGAACTGTTCTCGCATTCGTTTGAGGCTGTCCACTTTCATGCCTGACGATGCGGCTAACTCTTCTAGCTGTCCCTGGCCAAAGAAAATGTAGTCGAAGATCTGATGCGTCAAATTCTCTGGCTTGACATGATTTTGAGCGATTTCATTTGCTATTGTGTAGTATGCCATGTAGATAACGGAGTCTGAGAGGCTTTCAATCACCCAGTCTTTGTCCCATGGGAGTTTCGTGCCTAATCCCGATTTGCGTGCGCAGGCTTTTGCTTGCAGCCATCCGATTGTGTATTCGAATTCTGATCGGATCTCGTCTGGGAGTATGCTCATCTGGTCAAGGCAAGTCTTTGCGAGAGCTTTCCAGTCTTGGTCGCCATAGTTGATGAACCATTGATTTTCAAACATCTTCACGACGCATTCGGTTCCGCATCTGCATTTGACTGGCTTGTTGATTATCTCAAACATTACGTCGGCTTTTTTGGCTTGAATAAGATCTTCTCTCACTCGATCCTTTGCAACAGAAACAGTTAGACCTGCATATTTGCCAGTGTTGTCCTTCAATCGACCAGCATGGAATTCCTTTGCGTATATTTCGCTGGTAGCATCTTCCAGAGATGGATCGTTCTGATTCTCTATTTCAAACCGTTTTATGGCGTCTAACGCTGGAAATTCCGAGTAGCCTTCGACCTTGATCAAAGAGATCGGTTTGACTTGATCGAGCGTACTAGTGGAGATTCCATATTTCTCTAGTTCCTTTGGATTCTTGCGTAGATCTTCCAATGCTTGATAGTCGTATGGCGCGTGAGCTGGAACTGACATAACGACGCCGGTTGCATTGTTAGGGTCGACAAACGCAGCGGGCAGTACTGGAAGCATATTGCCGGTCATAGGATTCTTAATCATTTTTCCGAGAAGGCTGCGTCCAGACACGTTTTCTTTGATCGTTGCCTTACGATTTTGGAAGAGAAGTTTCGTGACCGCTTCTTTGCTCACAATCCACTCTTCACCCTCAACGTCAGCCTTGACGTAGTCGATGTCGGGTCGAATCCACATGTTTGTTACTCCGAATACGGTTTCCGCTCTCAGAGTAGCCGCGGGCAAGAAAGATCCATTAAGTTCAAATTTCAGAATCACATACTCGCCGATTTCGGGTTCAACGTCTCCAACTGTGTCATGTTGGCCAACTGGGTTTCCATCGTTCGGGCACCAACCGACGGGATGGCTTCCCTGTGTTATCAGGCCCTTCTCACGCAGGCGAGCAAACTGCCATTCAATGAATTGGCTGTATTGGGGATCGATCGTAGTGAACTCTCTACGCCAGTCTATCGAGTAACCGATCTCCTTCATTCCCTGCTTGATCTCTTGGTGAAAATACTGAGCTATCTTCAGTGGATCCGTAAACTCTTTCACTATTTCTTCTGGAACGCCATGAATCTTCAGAAAGGTTTCTCGGAGTTCATCATCCCCAGCAGCCATTCTCTTCGCTATGGCGAGCACAGGCGTTCCAGTGTAGTGGAACGCCATCGGAAAGAGAACGTTGTATCCACGCATCCTCTTGTAACGCGCATGAACATCTGTGAGCGTGTATGTTCTGCCATGGCCAACGTGTTGCGGAGAATTTGGGTATGGATAGGCTACGGTCATGAAGAATTTTGGTTTGGTTGGATCTGGATTGGCTTCGAATACATGTCGACTCTGCCACTCACTCCGCCATTTCTCTTCCATCTTTGGCCAGTCTAGGCTCACTTTCTTTCACCGGTGCTCGATAGTCTTCTTAGAGATTCTTCAGCGATCTTCAGTGCTTCATCAACCTTTTCCAGCGCTGTTCCTCCCCCTTGACCGAAGTATTTTTTTCCTCCGCCTCCACCACCCACGGCTTTAGCTAACGTTCCTGCAAGTCTTCCAGCGTCAAAGCCTTCTTCTATGGCGTCTTTGCCGGCTGACACGAAAAGCCTCACATCTTCCTTTACAAGTGCAGCTACTGCTACAGCAAAGGGGTCTGTTTCAGTTATTCTACTGGTCAGCATGATGAGCTCGTTGTCGTCTCCAACTGTTCTCTTCGTCAGAGCAAGTCTGAACTTTCCAATCTTTCTAGAACTCTTGAGCAAGTTCTCAGCTTCAGTTACCACTATCTGGCTTCTGAAGCGTTCAATTATCTTTGTCATTTCACGTGATTTCTTCACCAAATCTTCAGCAGTTCTGCTAAGGTTCTCAACTGGAGTCTCTAGGGTTTGAGCGGTTTGCTCAAGAATCGCTTCTCTCTGTTGAATGTACTTTAGAGCCTGCGGTCCCGTTGCAAAGATCAGGCGTTCAACTCCGTCTTGGGGGCGCTCTACGTGGAGTATTTTCAGGAAGCCTATCTCTCCGGTTCTTGTGCAATGAGTTCCGCCACAGGCTTCAACATCCCAGTCACCTATCTTCACAACACGGATCTCTCGCCCTGGAACGGCTCCGCCTTGATACAACCTGAATCCATAAGTGGCTTCAGCTTTCTCTCTAGGCATCCAAGAAACATCAACCGGAATATTCTGAGTTATGACTTTGCAGGCCAAGTCTTCCAAGGCTCTAATCTGATCGTCGGTTAAACGTTCATAGTGGGATATGTCAAGACGGCTTCTCTCAACATCCTTTCTAGCACCTGCCTGCCAGGCATGTTCGCCCAAGACTCTTCGAGCCGCACCGATCAACAGGTGAGTGGCCGTATGATGGCGCATGAGGCTCACTCTTCTCTCCCAATCAATCCTGCCTTCCACCTCTTTTCCTGATGGAGGAGCAGTCCCTTCCACATGATGGACAATCACATTTCCAATCTTTTGAGCGTCTATCACATTCACTTGTCTTCCATCGTAGGATAGGGTTCCAAAGTCTGCAACTTGGCCTCCGCTTTCAGGATAGAAAAGTGTCTGATCTAGAACTACGTATCCGTTTTGTATTGAGGATAGAACCTTGGCTTTGAAACTCGTTTCGTACGGATGTTCATAATACAGGCGTCTTGTGTTGGGTAGGCCTGATACTTTGTCTCTTAGTTTTTCGTTTGGTGATGTTTCTTGGGAGGTGGGTGTGCGCGAGTGTTTGTCTGCAACAATGCTGTAGAAGTTGCCTGGAACGTTTACGTCTACATTCTCTTTGGATGCCAGTTCCTTCACAATGTCTGGCACCATTCCATGTGAATCGTAGAGTTCGATCAGAGTCTCAGAGGAGATTTCTTTCTTTCCTTTCGACTTGACCTCGTCACAGACTTTCTTGACGATCTCGGCTCCTCTCTCCATAGTCCTATTGAATTTCTTCTCTTCAATCGAGATTGCGGTTACAATCTCTTCTCTCATATTCTTGATGTTAGGAAAATCCTTTCCCCAAAGCGAGATCTGCATATCCACGATATCGAGGAGCCGATCCTCTATTCCAAGCAGCCTTAACATTCTGTAAGTTCTTCTCATGAGAAGTCGGGCAAGATATCCTTCTTCAACGTTCGATGCTACAACTCCCTCTGAGAGTATGAACGAGAGAGCCCTTGTATGGTCAGCTATCGCATAAGCGCTTTCAACAGGCGCCAGAAGCTTGTCCAATTCTTGCCAACCCATGCCTAGTCGGTCGGCGACTTTTCTTCTTGCAGTAATCTTGTCGGGTGCGACGCTTACATTCATCACGCCCGAAAGTTTCGAGCTTTCCGCAAGCATCCTCTCTTCGATATTGAGTCCTGCAAAGCTCATTATTTTGTCGAGGAGGGGGCCGTAGATGGCGTGGAAGCAGCTTGACGAACCTTGTGACAGCCAAGTCCAACGTTCCATCCCGTATCCTGTATCCACAGTCTTGATCGGCATCTCCACAAGATCATTGTTCAAGATCTTGTAACTCATGAAGACGAGAGTAGAAACCTCTAGTCCTCCAACGCAGACTTCGAGGTCTGGTCCTGCGTTGCCTCCACCACGCCAGAAATCTTCCTTGAAGGTTACTTTCTCAGATGTCACTCCTAATGTTTTTGTCAAGAGTTCGTGGTGATAACGGACTGTCTGATCCTTCCAGTAGACGCTCTTATCTGGATAATTGAATGCGTGGGCTCCGCCCATCTCGAATATGACGAGATGTCTTCCCGCTGTTGGGCCTACATTGTCTAGGTCTGTGAACCTGAGGCATGGTTGACTGATTACCAACGGGTTTGCGGGTGGTGGGTGGATGCCTTCGGTCACGTAGGGTTGAAAGTCGAAGATCGAAGCCCCGACAAAGTATACATCATTTCTCCATCGCGCAATTACTGGGTACGGATCTATGATTTTGTGGCCGTTTCTTTCGAAGAATGAGAGAAACAGTTTCCGCATGGCTCTAAGATCGTAGGTTCCTCGTGTTGGTGGATTGCCTATGAAAGTATATTCTTGGCATGGTGCGTCTCCGCAGTTCTTAGAGTCTGCGGCTTGAGTCCAGTAGTAGGTTCCGCAAATTTCGCACTTCTTTCTTAGAAAACCGTTCTCTTTGAAGAATGGAACAGCGAATTCATCCTCTCGTATAGCCACTCAGAATGTACCCCCAGTAAGGTGAGGGATGGAGAGGAGGATTTGGGGTGCTTCGTCGCCTATCCGAAAAGCGCCCCGAGACCTGCGAGAGCTTCTTCCTCTTTCTTCTTTTCTTCTTCAGCCGGTTTCTCTTCTTTCTTGCCTTCGGCTGGTGCTGCAGCTGCGGATCCACCTTGCACAGTAAGTACCGAAGCTGCTTTAATAGCTTCATCTATGTTGACTTCGGAGATTGCCGCAACGAGGGCTTTGACTCTCGCTTCGTCAACTTTGACTCCGGCGGCTGAAAGCACTTTTTTCACACTTTCTTCACTGATCTTCTGTCCAGACGAGTGAAGCAACATCGCAGCGTAAATGTATTTCATTGCTAGTGTACCTCTGATCTTTTTCAATCATTTTCCTTATCGAATTCCAATAGGCCTCTGTCACTACGTTTTCTCTTTCTTTTCAATCTTTTCCTCTGTCTTGGCTTCTTGAGGTTTCGCGTTTGGAGATGTTTCAGCTGGCAAACCAACCTTAGATGACAGTCCAAGCATCTGCACATATGCGTCTCGAATTATCTGTGAAATGGTTTCCTCAGCTGGGTATTCTGCACGAATTGCAAGAGACAAAGCTTGACGATAACTCTTCCCAAGAATTTGTGGAGCTGTTTCAGGTAGCATGTAGCTGGAGTTCACAGCTAAGTTGAAAGCTTCTGACGCGGCCTGTCTGAAGTTTGCTCTATACTCGCCCAGATCTAGCTTGAGGTCTTTTTCTTCAAAGATTGTGCCATCATCATAGGCTGCGACGAGTGATAGGCCAAGTTCCATAGGTTTTATGCCGAGTTTCGAAAGGACTGACGCGAGTTTTGGAGAGATGCTGTCACCCTTTCTCGCAACGATCGTGTCTTTCGCTACCCATATGCTTCCTGACTCGATCTTGGTGGGAACCTTCGCTTCTCCAAATTCACTAATTACTGGACCTGGAGCCAAGCCAGTGTTTCCTGCCGGTATAAGGATCTCTCCAGTAGCCA
>CAYXJU010000094.1:0-6271 GCA_964464765.1 uncultured Candidatus Bathyarchaeia archaeon
AGGACTACACGCCAACAGCCTTCGTCAAACAGCTGGAGGAGAACCTCATCAAGAAGCACAAGGAATATTATGACGTGGAAGTTGAAGGTACAATGTCACTCTTCGAGAAGCTAAGATTCAGGAAGCAGGTCGCGGTTCCTCTTGAGATGAAGGGCAAAGAGGCCACGGTCATAGGAACCCTATGGGGCTTCCAATTTAATCCATTAAACGGCTTGAAGCGAGACATATTACAGTTTGGGTTGGATGCAGGGCTAGGGGAAATGAACAGCCTAGGATTCGGCTTCATGAATATAGCAGAGGGAGGATAGCTGAAGCAAGTAGTAGAGTTTGTTCGTACCGGTGATCCTTGGATAGACAATGGCACAGTCTTCATTTTTGACCACTTTGCAAAAAAATACGCAAAAAAGCTATTGCGAAAGGAAAGCTCAGAAGAGATCCGACTGAGTAAAGTAGTCGTTACTTTATCTCAGAATTCGATGACGCTAAAGGGCCCCGTCGAAGGAATTCGCAGGCTACTGGATGAGGGCTTAGAGCATCTGAAGAATGCTGTTTGGGGCGAAACCAAGAAAGGAAAAATGTGGTGGTCGGGGCTTGCACGTTTCTTCTTCAAGCAGCAGTTTGCAGGACCGACGAAGTTCCTCGTATCACCAGATCAATTGGCGAAAAAAAGCGTGGAAGGAACATGTGATTTTTGTGGTCGCACGGGTCAAGTCATTGAGGCTAGAACCTCCGAACACCCATTCTTGGTAAAATCAGATAAGATGAGCAGTTTCTACTCACAGCTCCGAGGAGCTTTCAACATATGCGTATACTGCACGTTTGCATCATGGTTCGCGATTCGAGGCGCATTCTTCAGTATAGATTGGTCTAAAGACGCCCTCAACGCATTTTTCTTTGATGCCCCTGACTTACTTCATCTTAGTAGACTCCAATATGCGCTTGGGCCGTCTCGAGCGGAAGAAGAAATTAACAGAAACTTCAAAGGCGCACTCAGCTACACGACACATCCCCTCGAGAACTTCATTGGCTTTCTATTGGCTGTCTACAGCAAAATGGAATTCAAAAGGGCCTCAACGCAAGACGCCACTGTTCATGTTTTCTCAGCTAGGCTTGATAATCGCAAGGTGAGTTTCACTCGATATTACACTGTGCCCAATCTGTCACGGATCCTCCAGTCCGTTGCCTTAATGGAATGGCGGAGCGCGACTAAACAACACAATAGCTTGGAAGACGTGATGAAGAACTTCTACTTTATCCATACGGGGGAAAGAGAGACCATTATTCGAGAGGAGTTTGCCCGTAGATTCTTCACCTACGCTGAAATAGCTGATGTAATAGAGGAGTTTCTATTTCGGCGCATCCTCTCAGAAAAAGGACTTCTCTCTGGATTTGATGTGATAAGCTTATATCAACTGATGAGGAAGTATCAAGTGGGCGTTTTGGAGTTGGATTACCACATTCTAAATGCTACAAAACGTCTTGGTGACATCTTAGGCAACGTAGCAGCGGAAAAAGATGATAAGAGCATCCTCTACGCGTTACGTGGGCTTCGAAGCCTAGAAGACTACTACGCCTATTTGCACCAGTTTGCGACCAGACATATAGATTCTCTTGTGGAGGGAGAAGACATCAGACCAACCATCGATACCATCACTAGCGAGATATCTGAGAAGAACTGGCGCAACCATAGATCTCTCGTCGGGATCTATGCTGTCCTAAAATATGTAGATGTTCTAAATAGAAGCAAGAAGATGAAGGCAACTAAGGCGACGTAAGAATGGAAAAAAGAAATTTTGACCCAAAGGCCCGAGCCATCGTGATTGGCGTCCTTCTGAGAGTAGACGTGGGTAATCCCAATGCTGGTTGGCCTGAAGGAACCATCACGGTAATAAAGAAGGTTGAGAGGCCTGATGGGAAGGCAAGTCATCCATATATTTCAGGCCAAGCCATTAGGAGATACATCCGTGATACAATCGACGATATGCTCAAGGGTGATGAAACCATAAAAGAGGAAATGTCTCCTCTAGAGAAGAGCAAAGATCCTAAGGCTCCTGTAGTAACTAAGGGAGACCCCGAGAAATACATTGACGATGACTTTTTTGGTTTTATGAAGGCCGTGAAAGGCGAAACCAAGAAACGCGAGTCTCCGCTTCGGGTCTCACCTGCTTTCGGTCTCTTCCCCTATGCTGGAGACCGCGATCTGGGAACTAGGAGCGCTGTTGAGTTCATGGAGAAAGCTGAAGCAGGGGGAGCAATCTTCGAAACCGAGGTTACTAACAACATATTCAGAACCACGCTACTTCTTGAGCTTGACAGATCTGGCAAATGGAAGACGTATGAAAGCGTCAAGGATTCAGAGGGTGAACTAAAGCAGGACGCGCGAAAACGACGAATAAGGCTGCTGATACAGGCACTGAAATACCTGTGGGGAGGGGGCAGACGTACCAGAATGCTCATTGATATGACGCCGCAATTTATTATTTACGGCAGGCTTGAAAAGAAGACGCCAATATTCTTACACGCTCTCGAAGTGCGAATGGAAGACGGCAAATATCACATCGATACAGGACCTCTTAGACAAGTCTTAGAAGACTATAGAGACGATATCCAGAAACTCATCGTAGGCGTTAGAAGCGGCTTCCTAGCAAACGAAGAAGAGATTCGCAACCTGAAGATCAAAGGTCTCGAAGTTGAGGTTCTAAGTGTCGGCGATGCCATAGAGAGAATGTCTGACGACGTCGTCAGTATAGATCTGCCGTAGGTAAATGTCCTTCTCAGAGTGCGGGATTCTTTGAAAGCCCTACGCCTTGATGTGGAGGGTGACTTCAACTCTTTCAGAGTTGGCCACTTGCTGCAGTATCAGCGAACATACCTGTTCCCGCCAAAACCAACTCTCGTCGGATTGCTAGGGGCAGCTCTAGGATTAGAGGATACACAGTTGGTTCAGCTCTACAAGGACATTAAGACAGGCATCGTTCTGTGTGGGCATCAGGGCTTCGCGAGAGATCTTTGGGGGATAACTAAGCTGAAGACAGGGGGCGAAGCAGAGCGTGCGGTTGTTGTCCGGGAAATGCTTCACCGCTCAAGGTACCGGATATTCTATGCGCCTTCGAAACCATCTGGTGCAGTAAAGCTACAGGATATGGAAGCCGCTTTCACCGACCCCACCTACCCGCTTACTCTTGGCAGAAGCGATGAGCTGATAATGGTTAGAAGTCATTGTATAACTGATCTCAAGCCTGCTGAGAAAGGTGTATACTATCGGTGTACTGTGCTTCCTTTTGATTATCGAAAGCGGAAACATGACCTTGAAAAGGTTGCCACATCAAAGGACAGTTCTCTTGAGCTCCCACAAGTCTTCACGCTTCCATCATCATACTCGTATGACAAGACCTGTAAACGTAGCGTGGCAGAATATGGCGTGTTCACTCATGTGTTTAGCACAGGCGTGAGTCTAAGAGATTCTGATGAAGGATGGTGCGATGAGGATGGGTGCTTCTTCCTCTACTAGAATTCTTGCCAAACCGAAAGAATCTCTTAGAGAACACACCCTGAAGGTAACTCAGTGGTTCACCAGATATCTGGAGTGGAGACAAGATAGATTAGCTCGAATCGCAAAGACGACTAAGATAGAGCCTAAGGAACTGAAATCTAGGCTCTTCGCAACTTGCTATCTACACGACATTGGGAAAACTAGCCGAGACTTCCAAGCATATGATTTTGGGAGAAGCGACCATAGCCGAGGCATTCCACACCCGCTTCTCTCCCTTCCGTTCATATATGCTGCCGTGCCTAATCCTATCAAAATTGGCGCCAATGCTATTCATTTTGAAGCCATCACGACTATGTCTCATCATACACCATTCTACGATGATCTGTATCGAGCTGGCTACCGCGATCTCAAGATCAAGGCAGAACATTATTTTCTCAAAGAGGCTCTTGAATTCTACCAGGAGCTTCCTGAAGCTCATCAGTCAACTTTAGGCTTTGAGTTCCCATTCGAACTCAAGCAACCTTCATTTGGGGAAAAGGTGAGCATTCTCTTAGACCGTGCCGGCGATTTCTACAGGGCGCCGTCAGACATTCGCTTTGTTCACTCCTTTTTTGTTGCAACCCTCAAGTACACTGACTGGTTAGCAAGCGGCAACGATCAAACCTATGATTATGGCGCTGTCGGCATATCAGTAACACTATTGGAACATCTCAGGGAAAAGCTCAAAAAAAGGTTTAAAGATCTGTTCCAATTTCAACGTGAGGCTCAGAAGAAGAAAGGCAACCTCATAATCAAAGCCCCTACGGGGCAGGGAAAGACCGAAGCTGCACTCTTATGGGCTGACGCAAATAATAAGGTCGGGAGATGCATCTACCTTCTCCCGGCCCGAGTCTCAACGAACGCTATGTATGATCGACTGAGAGAAGCCTTTGGACAATATGTTGGCATATCGCATGGAACATCGGCTCTGACGATTGCTGAAGACGAGGCATGGAATGAGGCTGTCTACAAAGCAAAGATTCTCCGTTCATCAACGTTCATGGAACCGATAACAGTTGCCACCGTCGATCAACTGTTACTTTCACTCTTCAATTGGAGATATTGGGAACTCGTAGAGGAAGCAGCCTCCGACTCAGCTATCATCTTCGATGAGATACATGCCTATGACCCATACACGACCTCGCTGATCATCATCGCATCTAGGGACCTTAAAACTCGTGGGGCAAAATTTGCGTTCATGACTGCTACTCTGCCAAGTTATCTGCGCAAGTTGCTGGCAGACGAGCTCGGAGTCAGAATATCGGTTTCGGATAAAGAGCACGACAGCTTAAAAAGGCACTTGGTTCAATTCACATCTCAACCCATCTGCACAGCCATCGGCGGTATTCTTCAAGATTTCAGAGGAGAAAAACGTGTACTTATAGTTCTGAACACCGTCGAGGAAGCTATAGAGGTCTATCAAACTCTTAAGAAGCAACTCAAAGGAGAAGAAGTCAAACGCATCACTCTGTATCACTCCCGTTTCATTGAGATGCACAGACGGCAAAAAGAGGAGTTGATCAAGAAAGGGACCAAGGCCGAAAAAGGTTTCTTGGCAATAACTACCCAAGTCGTAGAGGTAAGTCTGGACATTGACTATGACGTACTCTACACTCAACTAGCACCTGTTGATGCCTTGATTCAGAGAATGGGGCGAGTCAACAGGAAGGGTAAGAAGGCAATCAGTGATTATGGCAATATCTTTATCTTCTCGCCAGGGAAACACGATGCTTCAGTTTATGGCCAAGAGAATCTTAATCGAGCATTGAAGATTGTGTCAAAGAACATGGTTGGCAAAATCTTGTCTGAAAGCGAGATATCACCGCTTGTTGAGGAGCAATATCCAGAGGAAGAGGCGCTTGATGAACTTCGGAAGGAACTCAAAGATCTGAGCGATGCACTCGAGGAGTTTAGGCACAACCTCTCACATATCCAGACTATTCAGCTCAAGGATAGCGAGAACGTTCTTCGCAGACTGGCCAAGACAAGAAAAGAGCGCTTCCCGACTATTGAAGCGATTCCACTCTGTTTCAAAACCAACATAATAGACAAGTTACCCAAAGGACAAAAATTGGAAAAGATTCGATACTTTGTGAGATTACCTCTCTACAAGTTCGGGGATAGTCTCCTCTCTCTTGAAGACGGTCTTTATGCTTCCGTCAAGTACACTGAGGAACTTGGTGCTACCGAGCCCCTTCAATCCATTACCATTTTGTAATTCTTTATGACTAAATCTATTGTATGAGCCTACCTTTTATGAGTAGATGATTTATGAAGAGAGATGCCGTAGCTCAGCAGAGTCTCCAATCACTCGACGAATCTCTAAATTTTACGGGCACACAAGTTAACTATTATTTCATTTGTAAGCGTAAACTTTGGCTTTTTTCGCATGGGCTGGATATGGAAGAAACTTCTGACTTGGTTCTTCTTGGCAAACTTCTTCATGAGCGGGGCTACGTTCGTAGGCATAAGGAGGTCCAGGTTGGTAGGATAAAGATCGATTTCGTGGCTTCAGGCTGTGAGATCCATGAGGTTAAGCGTTCCCGTAGGGCTGAGGACGCCCACCTATACCAGCTCCTCTATTATCTGTATTATTTGGATAGGTATGCGGGTGTTAAAGGCAAGGGGACACTGCATTACCCGCTACTTAGGAGGACTGTGAAGGTTGAGCTTACAGAAGACCAAACAAAGAGAATAGAGTCTATTCTACAAGAGATGAGTGGAATTCTGTCAGAGCCA
>CAYXJU010000095.1:0-6225 GCA_964464765.1 uncultured Candidatus Bathyarchaeia archaeon
TTGGAGTCAATATCCAAAGATAAGGATAGAGAGGAATGGGCCCGTAGCTCAGTATTGAGCTAGAAAAACCTATCCAAACCTTTTATCTTATGTACATTTTTGTACATGCCCAGGTCTTAGACATCTATGTTTTACCGATAAAACATGTTGGTAGAGGGCGTCCACCCATTCTGATGGGGTAGTCCATCTTCCGTCTAGGACAACGGAGTTCTCCGCCAGAGACGAGTTGATAATGTCAAAGCGCTGGCATTCGGCCATCTGAATATTGACAGCATACATTAGGACAATGGTGATGACTGCTGCCTGTCTATTCGTTAACAATATTCAACCTTGCTCTCTTTAACCGTGGTCACTTTCTAGTAATCTTCCTTTCATATTCTCGCTTCAACTCAACATATGTAGCCTCGCCTATTCTGCCTTGATTCCTCAACTCCTCCAGTCTCGCCAGGTAAGCCTTATACCTCTCTTTTCTACGGTTGATAGGTAAGCCTCTCTTCCGATATATAAAATAGGTAGCTAGAGCAACGCTCCCAACTAACCCACCTGCGAGAATCGGAATGTAATTCTGTCCGACCCAGAGCAGACGTCCATAATGAAGAGAAGATTCCGAGGTCGACTCGGCTTCAATATCCGATAGTGGTTGAACCGGGGTGGGGATCTGGGCAGGCATGTTTGTCGTTGTTGCCTCCACCGTTGGAGGCAATTCTTTATGATAGTGGATCGTCCACCTCATCCCTTCTGGCGCGAGCACTAGACCTTGGTATTGCATAGTAATGCGACCAGTCTCGTTACTGGTTGAAAAAGAGTAATGTGGTTCCACATAGTCCAAGATGAATTGTGGAGGGAGAGTGACTGTAACATTGATGGGATGAGTCTGCTCTCCTCCCCAGGCAAATATGAACGAGTTAGAATTTGCAAATGGAATTGGTGACGGAATCCTTAAACGCACTACGAATCTATAACCATCAGACCGTGGTCCGGGGAAGAGGACTGTGAAATTCCTACCGCTCCACTTGTTCAGCTCAACATCGGTTCGAAGGTTAGCGTCAGTAGAGACTTCCCAAGCTCGCTCGAATTGAACATCTTGGTACCATGCTCCCCAAAAATAGTACCGAAACCAACTCCAAGTGCCACCGGCTCTTTGTGCAGTAGGATAGATAGTGGTTATGATAGTGTAGGTAGCACTGAATTGTTCTTCTTGGACTTGTTCTAGCTCAATGGCTAGATCCTCTCTATACCAGTACTGTGGTGCCGGTATGGCCTTGCTAGCAACTGTTAAACACAACGCTATTAGCATCAATGGCAAAATAGCACCGAGAAAAGCACGAACGGGCACATCTAATGAAACGTCAGGCCAGCGCAGAATCAAAAAAGACTTCTCCAGCAGATGTTGGCAGAATCCGGCTAGAACCTATCTCATCTTGACTTTGTATTCATCTTTTAGCTTCTCATATGCCTCATTACTGATCTTTCCTGATGAGCGAAGCTGATCTAGGCGTGCTAGGTAGACCTGGTACTGTAACCTCGGAAAACCCTCCCTTCCGCAGCGAGGACAGATGCGGTTCTTCTCGACAATTATTCCCCCACATGGAAGAAGACAGAATTCTGAACCACATGACATACATTTGATTGTTTGAAAGCTACCATCAATTATCCTTTCGTCGATTCCGCATCTGGGAACGTATTGGTCGGCGCTCTTGGTCAACTCAACAAATATATCTTGGACAGTCTTTTCTTGCTCAGCAATCTTCAGGGAGGATATGTCCCATGATAGCAGATTCTTTAGTTGTGCATAATTGTTTTCATCCAAAAGATTTCTTTCCTTGAGTCGATCAAGTCTCCCAGAAAGCTTCTCATGGATTTTCATATCCGTTTTCTTGCCAGAGAACCTTCTGAGGAGAGGTTGCAGACTAGATCTGTATTGTTCTTCACTCAGTTCCCTCACTAGGTATCTGGCAATTAAAGTGTCAAGGTCTTCTCCAAGAGAAGCCACATGTTCTAGCAAGTTAGGAACAGATAGAACTTCCATCTTTGACTCCATGTCCTGTTCAATACTTCCACTCGGAGCAAATTGACTCATATATCGAATCTTGGCTCCAAGAGATGCTGAGTAATTCAAGAGGACTGCAGCCTCAGTGCGGAGACATCTGTTTTGCTCAGCAACATCATCCTTGCGTGACTCTTTGGCTTCTTCAGCAAACCTCTCCAAGAAAGACAGAGTATCAAGGACTCGTGCACAGGCCTCAAGAGCATCTAGAGGAGTATACTTATCTTTGAGATTACTCAGATTCTTGTCAAGGGCGACTAGATCGTCAAGCTCTTGCAGGATATGCTGGCGTTTGTTCCGGTACTCATCTGACGGCGACTTGGAGAATAGATTCGCGGCGTCATACTCCAGTATCCTAACTAGTAGCTGTCTCATGGTAGATTTAGGAACCGGGAGCTGGATGAGGTTTATCACTCCTTTGTTGGCAAGTTGTCTAAGTGACGAGAAAGCCATTTCAGGAGCGATCTTCAGTTCTGAACCGAGATTCTCGTAGCTGGTCCTTACTTTACCCGGCTTGTATCTGTTAAGCATAAGCAGGTATCGGATTATCGCTGACTCTTCTTCCTGAAGATCAATCGACGTGACTCGGAAGCCCCCAAGAATTATTCTCCGATATCAGATATATGTACCTATTAATACTAGTGAAATGGAGCCTCAAACGAGTGTGAGCTAGTAGAGGGGAAGCAATGCCTAAGCTTAAGGACAAAGACAAGGCCTCTAGATCACATCTGCATCGATCTCCACTCGAAGGTCTGGACGACCTTCAAACAAGACTATTTCTCCACTTGACCGAGGCGAAGGAAGAACCCACTATCTTTTCACTTAGCGGCTTAGCAGAAGAACTTGAGTGTGACTTTGAATCAGTTGTTTCTGCTTTGGATGAACTCCAGAAGAAGGGGTACATAAGATACAAGAGAGTTTCAGAAGAGAAGCTCCCGAAGGTAGAGAACATCAAAGACTCGTCAGTCCGTAACTTCAAGCGATTATTCTCTACGACTGACCAGATTGATATTCTTCTTAGGAAAAAAAATCAGGTTTCAGATAGAGTCTATAGTAAGATCCTTGAAGAGCTTCTGAACAAGCTTACAGAGGCGGCAAATCATCTGGAAACGGCAAGGTTCCAAGCGAAGGCTGAACTGGACAGAATCGAATCCCGAATCGTCGAGTTGCAAGATAGCATGGCTGAGACGTGTCTGAAGATTGAGATAAAAGCAATTGACGAGAGGGAAGGGGGCCGTATAGTAGAGTCCTACAAAGAGGAGCTGAACTTACTTGAGGAACAACGTAGAAGTCTTGTAGACCTATTCGGCTTATCCGTTTCAGGTGCCTCAATAGAGATGTCTGAACTCAATTTCCAGAAAGAAATTCTCAGAACAAGAATGGAGGTAGGGGAGATTTCCGAGGAGGAATACAGACACAGGATTGAAGAGTTAGATGAGTCGCTTCGCAAGGCCTCAAAGGATACCCTGATACTGAAGAAAGCAGAGACCTTAGCAAAGCTTAAGGAATTTCAAAGGGAGGGAATCCTGCCCGAGAAGCTAGCACAAACTGTAATCTCAGAGTTGGAGAAATTCACTCGATCATCAAGCCTAGGGGATTCAGCTCCTGCCACCGGAGACAGGGGGGCTGAGGGATGTTGACCCTAATAGATCCTAGTGTCATCAGTCTCAATCTCCGTTCCCACACCCTGCGGAATCCTAACTTGGATTAAGTCGGCAAGCCTTCTACGTGCTTCCAGTGTCCATTCAACCTGGACCAAATCTTCAGGGGTCATACTAATCATCTCAAATTCTATTCGACTTCAGTCCGCGTATTTGAAAGCTATTTATAATAATGAGAATCTCAACCATATTAGTGATTTCTTCATGATGCTTCGTGCTGGGTTGGCCAACGTCTCAGATCTTGCAACTAATCGGTGAGCTGCTTTGCGAATACTCCGACAGGGAACCACCATCCGTGGCAAACGAGGGTTCTACGAGATTGAGAGAGTTCTTCTGGTCAGCAGTATGAGCCTTCTCTACCTTGGAAAGTCTTCGCGAGGTGAAAATGTATTGGTCAAGACTGCACGGGTTGAAAATGATGGGGGGGATTACATAAGATCTAATCTATTGAAACTTGAGGCCGAAATCTTGAGGCAAGTCAATCATGAGAATGTTGTAAGGTATCTGGATGAAGCCCAACTTGATGATGCTCACTATCTGTTTACGGAATTCATTCTAGGAAGAAGAATGCTTGAGGCATATAAAGGCAAAACCGCGAGTTTGGAGGAATTTCGTCTGTTATCCTCCAAACTCCTTGAAGTAGTCGGATACTTACATTCATGTGGAATTGTGCATCGCGACATAAACCCCAAGAACATCATACTTGATGAAAATAGGAAATTAGTTCTTATCGACTTCGGCGCCGCCCAGAAAGTTGGAAGTGAATGGACAAAAAACATAAAGGTCGGTACACGAGGTTGGTCGGCACCTGAACAATTTGACAAGATGCCGATTGCCGGACCTCGAAGCGATATATACGCTGTCGGCAGTGTCCTATTCTATCTCTGGACAGGGGAGGAACCCAGCAAGTACCTGAGGAAGGACGGTACCCTCAACCAACCCCTTAATGTTCACTCAAGTATTCCTAGGGCTGTTTTCAGTATCATCCAGAAGGCTATGCTCCCAGAACTAGCTAGGCGATATCTGAACACGAACGAGGTAAGAGAAGATCTTGATAGAATAGTATCCGTCCGACTCAGATTTGGAGACGAAACTTGGCCTGAGAAGGTAGCAGGTGTCCAACTAGTATTCAAAGATCGAGTAATCAGGATAGAAAATCCGGCTCAAATTGGGAGGCGACACAGGTGTGGATTCGCCTGCGAAGTCAGAGGGTTCAAAAGTCCACCTGACATTATGGTAGACGACGAAGCCAAATACGTCTCGAAACATCATGCACAACTACTTATTGATAAGAATGGCAAAACTGCTATAGTCGATCTAGGTAGTTCAAATGGAACCGCTATTAGAAAAGCAGGAGGCTCATTTGTAGTACTTAATACCAATGCTCCTGAGAATATTGGAGATGGCGACGAAATCGCTCTAGCTTACAGTTTGAAGAGGGGCCCGCACATGAGTTTCACTGTGAGACTAGGCTAGGTGGCTACATTGACTTCACTCAAGGGACAGCGACCCGAAGGCCTGAACGCCGTTCTGATAGGTTTCATAGTAGGCTTCTTGATTCCACCAGCACTCATTTGGATTCTGGTTCAATTCGACACTATAGTGTTTGTGAGCTTTGTGCTGTACTTGTCGGCTGGCTTGTTGATAGGTTATCTTCTCATAAGAAGCAGTGAGAGAAAGGCTTTTTCGCAGACACGGCTTGATCGGATAGGATACAATACTAGGGCAGGCAAGGGCCGGATCACCAATGAAGATGCTATCTTGATCATGAGGTCGGGCAGACTCTCGTTCATGGGGAATTATGATCAAGTGCTTCTGATTGTTGCAGACGGAGTCGGAGGTAACCAAGCTGGCAATTTGGCCAGCCACAATTGTGTAACGCTTGTTGCGAAGTCTGTTTTTGGGGCTTTCCTCGCTGAGGAATCCCAAGGCCATTCATCACCGCGCCGAGACATATTAGAGGAGGCTATTGCGAATGTTAGCAACTTGATCTACCTGCAATCTACTCAAGACGCCAATCTTCGCGGTATGGCTACGACAATCGTTGCGGCAATAATGGAGAAGAACCTGCTTTCATTAGCGAACGTAGGGAACTCTAGAGCATATCTTCTTAGAGATGATCGGCTGGAGCAGTTGACGAAGGACCACACGGCAGTTCAAGAACTTGTAGAGGCTGGAGAGATCACTCTCGAGCAAGCTAGAGTTCATCCTAGGAGAAACGTCATAACCAGAGCGGTTGGTATCAGCGAAGAAACGTCGGTAGAGACTTACCTATGTCATCTGGGAGAAGATGACATACTACTACTTTGCACAGACGGACTGACTGACTACGTAGATGAAGATACCATCGCTAAGACAATAACTGCCCTGAAGACAGATCCTCAAGGGGCCTGCATCAAGCTGACCGAGCTGGCTCTAAGTCACGGCTCGCTAGATGATATTTCTGTCATAATCGCGCCAGCCTTCACAGTCTTTCAATAGACGTCCTAGAGTCTGTAGAGGTGCTTCACACTATGC
>CAYXJU010000096.1:0-4729 GCA_964464765.1 uncultured Candidatus Bathyarchaeia archaeon
AGACAGTTCGTGGATTGGTCAGAGTGCAGAGAGATACTCCGACAGTTGGTGGCGGAAGCATAAAGAAGGGAGGTGAAAACATCATGAGCGATAAACTTCGAAGAATGCGGCCCGCAAAACGCATTGTGAAGCTTCAAGAATTCAAAGACCAACTAGCTGAGAAGATCAATGGAAACAAGAAGCTTCTCGAAAAACTTCGAGGCGAACTTTCTGGACACATCCAGGGCGGAACCATCGAGGGCATTGAAAGGTTGCAGCGGACAATTTCCATGGTTGAAAAAGAACTGGTAGTACAAGCGAACTCAGCGATGTACATTACCGCCCAAATGGAGACTGCTAAAGTTGCTCTACGGCATGAACAGTTGAAAAATCAGATTGAAAGTCGATGGTCTAAAATTGAGCGGTTGAAGGCGACACCACCGAAGTGTGACGGATGCGAGCTGTCCGACGAGGTTGAGTATGGCGGCGACGAAGGCGTCGAGAATAAAGCTGGAATAACAGTGGGGACGCGGTGGCGAAATGAGATCCAACCGAAATCAATCCCCAGCATCGTAACTTGGTCGTGTAGACGTTGCAACAGACGTTTCCCAACAATTCTTGACGACCGCGACTTTCCTAAATCATCAGAGCCAGTCAAGACGGTTGAGCACTGGGCTCTCGATCCGATCACGCACCGATATGTTGAAGTCGAGAGCTCGGAGGCAATAAAGCAATACGTCGAGAAGCGATTGGCGGAAAAGCGGGCGATGAAGAACGACAAATCGAATTTGTAGGAATCCTCATTCGGCGAGTGCGAGCGACCAATGATCGACTCAGAAAAATTCTACAAGCGACAACAAACAGAAACCGCGAGGTGAAAAACATGAGTGAATGGTTTGAACGTGCTCGAAAGAAACTGTTTGAGCCAAATTTTAGGCGGCCGCCAAGCGCATTGGAACAGCGAGTCAAAGAAGTCCACAACGAGATGCTGATTGAGCGCTGCGCGGAGTGTCCACAAGTTGGCAAGTGCAACAAGGCGCCTAGTGCCTGCAACCGATAGGGGTGTTGGAATTGAAACGTCGAAAAAGAATTAAAGTCAAACAGACAAGAAAGAGGGTTGAGGCGGAGATGAAACCTCAACCCACACCCGGGCCACAATTGCAGGAAGACGTGAAAAAAGCGATTTTGCAGAATTTGGAGTTAATTAAAGAAAACATGGTTCTTCTATCGCAAAGTTCTAAGGCGGTCCATGAAGGGCTAGCGATGCATTCAAAGGTTCTATCGAGTACATATGATTTACTCGTCCGTTGTTTTAGGCATGAATCTTCGGCGCCACCAGACTCGATGAAATATGTGGCTTGAGGAGCTGGAAAGAATGAGTGATTTTGTACCTATAGTCAAAACACAACTTCTTCTATGCGACCTCTACGGAGACTACGGCATATCAATAGATTTATTGAATGAGGGCTGCTTATGTGCGGGCCTATGGAAAGACGGCAAGAGAATCTGGACCAGCACACCTAGACCTGACTTCATAGAGATGAACTGTGTGACGCTTGGAGAGGAACTTAAACAGAGCGGTCTGTTACCGCCAGAGTTCGAGCTCAAAGACAAAATGTTGATGCCAATACTGAGGCTAGCGAAACAGCAAGATCTCCTCCTTGATCCTTCAAGAGCCGTTGGGTATTACACGCCAGCAAGGCCAAATGATTATTTTGATGAAAACCACCGATTCATGCCCAGCCGCCTTGGCGATGAACTCATGGTACTGTACAATTTCAAGACCATGAGAGACAACCGAGAGATATTCGTCTATGAGAAAAGTGTCTACCTACCGATTGGCGAAGGTAAGATCAAGAGTGAAGTTAGAAAGCGGCTGCATGAGAAAACCACAAAGTACCACACCAGTGAAGTCGTAGAACATATAAGAGATCTATCACTTGCAGATAGATCAATATTCAACCAAGACCCTAACCTGATCTGTCTCGAAAACGGAGTCTATGATCTAGCAACTGGCGAAATGGAGAATCATAGTCCAGACAAATTCTTCGCAATAAAACATCCAGTAACCTATAATCCTAATGCTGACTGTCCAACAATAGACAGGTTCCTAAAGGAAATCTTGCCTAAACCTGAAGATCAAGAGGCAGTCATGCAACTAGTTGGGTATTGTGTCTATCGGAAATACCCAATACAAAAAGCCTTCATGATGGTGGGTAGCGGCGCCAACGGAAAATCGACCTTGCTCAACATGATCAAAATGTTCCTAGGCAAAGAAAACGTCACGTCAACATCTCTACAAGAACTTGAAAATAATCGATTCGCGGTAGCACGACTTCTAGGCAAGTGTGCAAACATTTATCCAGACTTACCGGCCTCAGCACTTTACAGTACAGGCAAATTTAAAGGATCCACAGGTGGAGACCTACTAACCGGAGAATTCAAGTTTGGAAAAGACTTTAACTTCGAGAACCACGCCAAATTCATTTTCAGCGCCAACCAAATCCCGCAGACACGCGATGAATCTTACGCCTTCTTCCGACGGTGGACAATCATAACGTTCCCCAACAAGTTTGAAGGAAGCAAAGACGACAAAAACCTAATCAACAAACTAACCACGCCAGAGGAACTTAGCGGCCTACTCAACAAGGCAATCGCCGGCCTCAAAAAACTATTGGCTGAAGGCAAATTCGCAAACGACAAGATCGTAGACGACATCAGAGACGAATATATTCGCCGATCAGATCCAATACAAGCCTTCGTGTGGGACATGGTGGAATATGATTTTGAGGCCCAAACAACCAAAGACCTGGTATATTCAACCTATCTAGGCTATTGCAAAAGTAAGAGCTACGTGCCAGTTGACTCAGCCAGATTCCACAAGTATCTCCCGGCTAAACAACCTGGAATATCTACATACCGACCCCGACTCGAAGATGGATCCAGACCTGTCTGTTGGAGAGGTGTCAAACTAAAGGATGCTCAGGAGGTTTTTAACTGATGTCTGGTCAAGGCGGTCAGGCTGGTCAAGGTAAATCTATACTTTCGCCTAATAACACGCCATACTTACACTAAAATATAGAAACACTTTGACCAACGTGACCACCCTGACCAAACCCCCCTTTCTTAGATCATAAGACCTCAGCTGTAGTGGTCCCTCATGTAATTACGTGTATGTACAAGGGTTGTGATTTTCCGAGGTGTGTTTGGTGTGGGCCCCCCCATCCATAACCGTTCCTTTCCCCATTATTCCCCTATATCCATTAGCGTTAACGGCCGACACGCCTCACCCGACCATGCCCCTACCGCTTACTGTTACCATGCCTAAGCCGCCTAGCCATAGCGCACGCACAAGGAGAGGCTCTCAAGCCTCACGCCGAGACAAGACACGCCCCCTGCCCGACTCGCCCTCGCACGCCCTAACACTGGGTCCCATTCGTGCAACCACAATTACACGGAACGCCACTTACCAGCCACGAAAAATGGGCGCGGAACAAGGCGTTTAATTCTGTCTGTGGTGTAGATTGTTCTCATGGTCGGCCGTTTCTTTTGGATTCTGTTGACTGTTTGTTTTCTTGTCTTGACTATGTTTTCTGGTAAGAAATACTGGATCTTGAAGAGTCCACTCAGAAGGAGAAAGCTAGGTGAGAAGCTTTTTCCTCAAGGCGTGTCTTGGATTCAAGAAAAGCCTCTTGAAGTAGGGCGTTGTTTCTAGCGGATATGGTTGGGTTTGGCTTGGCTATGGTGGGTGCGTTCATCGATTATTTCGGCTAGAAGCTTTGGTGTGGACAAGGGGCGTATTTTGGCCTAGTCTGTCAGAAGTTCAATTATGGCATCTGCGGCGTGTAGGAGCGAGACGACTGGAGAAATTAGCAAGATCATTGGTATGCGTACCCAAGAGTTCTCTTGAATGTATTCGGCGACTTTGGGGCTGAATGAATAGTACCAATTGTTTAAGTTATCTCTGAAGGTTTGTCCTGCAATCTTGACTAAGGTCTCATCTCTAAAGTGGCGTAGAAACTGAACCTCGGGCTCTAGTGGTGAGCCGTAGAGTGCGGTAGCGATTAGGCAGCCGCTGGCCTTGTATGTTATGACGTAATTGGTTGAGTCGAATTGAATGTCTACCGCGTTTGGTGGAAGTTGGAGGTTGACGCCTTCAGGCAGAGGTAATGGCGGTTTAGAAGCAGAGGTAAACACAAAAATGTTTCCCGTTCTAGTCCATTGCGTGTAGATTGTCTTAGCTGGGCCTAGTAGGATTTGCCAGTTGTCTCCTGTTTTCTTGGCGAATTCATTGATGGGAAAGGTTATCGTCATGGTTTTTGTAGCTGTGTCGGCGTGAATGCCTATATTATTCGCCTCGGTTGTCCACCCCAACAAGGCTAAGGCCATCAGAATCGCGGCTTTGAAGACTACTTCACCGCCTGAAGTGTAGGCCGCATACTCCACATCGAAGTCTTGGTAAGTATAGGTAAGCGTCACATTTGCCTGTCCAGAGGGGGCAACAATTATTTGCGCGGTTACCGCCGCGTAGACTGAGGACAGAGGAGAGAAGACTAGAGCCAATGCCATGAACAGACAGACTAGAACATATGGTCGCATGACGTACCGATTCACTCATGATCGTCTTATACGCTTAAAAGACTTGGCAAAGCCGAGGGAGAGGTCGTCAAAGCCACCCCTTCAATATAGTGCATCTCGGCGTTTGATTATTTTAGAAATCAAGTAGCACATGTGAGGGGGCCTATCAAAA
>CAYXJU010000096.1:4829-6224 GCA_964464765.1 uncultured Candidatus Bathyarchaeia archaeon
TTTCCAATGTAAGTTAGGCGTGTCTAGGCCCATATTCATGTACAGAAGTGTACCTGTAGGTACCTTGTTTGAATATTCAAAATAATTCAAACAGATATGGGAAACATGGAAACAAACCCGTTTTGAGGCGCGATTTCCGAATTGGTGTTTTTTGAATGTTTTCTTAAGAGGTTTTCTCCTTGAGTCTACATTCAAGGGCCTCAAGTCGTTTTGTTGATTCAGCCAGTTTCTCGACCAAGCGCTGCATTAGCTCATCCCTTTTCTGCATCTCTTTGTCTCTCAGGATCGTCTGCATGATCAAGGCGTCTCCACAGTTCTGGCAGTAAATACTTGAGGGATTATTCTTGGCCCCGCACTTCTTACAGGTGATGATCTCCAAGACGGGTTTAACGCTCTCCTCAGGCGTTATTCCATACATTCCGAGGACCGCAGCATCAACATCCTCACCGGACAGGTGGCTGTAAACCTCAAGCATTCTGCTAGTCTTCCATCCGCCAAGCTTCTTCAGAACCCTATCAGTCAATTTGCCTGATAGGTGGGTGAAACGTGAATGTCTGAAGACTTTGGGGCTGACAACCTTGCCTAGGATCTTCCGGCTCCATTTGCGAACAACCGTATCTATGCCTGAAGTCGTTATGCTCACATTCTTACCTTTACGATAACTATAGAAAAGGTCAGCGTCAGGATCCCCCTTCCAAGGATGCTGATTAAGGAAAGCCTTGAGATCAGGAGTAACCGCAACAAATCTTACTCGTCTTGAGCCTTCCGACGTCTTAGTATCCTGAACTATGATGTAGCCACCGTACTCATCAAAGACTACCTGCTTGAGTGTCAAAGTAGCTATCTCAATCGGCCTAGCGCCAGTCTCATAGAGCAGCTTGATCATTGTGCGGTCACGGAGATCCGGAATATTATCGATAAGCTTGGCGACCTCATCCTTCTTTAGAACAGTGGGCAGAGGATTCTTTCCGCCTCTAGGAACCTCGATCGGAGCCTTCCGACCATAAACAGTCTTGTAGAACTCCCTCAAATTCACACAAGTAGCCTTGAACAATCCGTGAGACAAGGAAGCCTGACGCTTAAGCAGAACCTGCCGAATCTCTTCATTAGACAACTTGCCTAACGGCTTACCAGCCTCACGCCTAACCATCAAGATCCTATGCAGCTTATTGGCCCGACTTCCAAGCTGATTACCCTTAAGCCGATTAGCCTCATCATACTTCCGGCCCTCCTCACCCATCTCAGCCAGAACCCAGGAGAGCTTATTCTGAAACCTAGCCGAAGAGTCCATAACACCTAATTTTCAAGATCTTACATATAAGATTTCCCTCTAACCTGTAGCATTAGGCTGAGTTGCCAAAGGTCCTATTCTCTACCAGAATACTGAATCCCGCA
>CAYXJU010000097.1:0-6207 GCA_964464765.1 uncultured Candidatus Bathyarchaeia archaeon
CGTATAAGCTCTGCGCTTCTCTCGAAGACTTTCGCCAGCGGTTCTCGTATGGCTGCTGAATCGACTTGGCGTTTTTCCCACCCTGAACAGGATATTATATGGTGAATCGAAGTCTGCCACCAACTCTCGTTTCAAATTCGTCAAAATGAGTTCAAAAACGCTCCACCAATCGTGGTCTTTCCGTAGCACCAGTCTCTGATATGTTCCATTCAATCGTTCACTATCTGCTCTTTATTCACCAAAACGTTTTTCAGAGTCGGTTCAATCCTCTGACTAGAGGAAAGATAGTCGGATCATGATTTATCTCGACGTCATTCCAGCGTTCGAGATCACACTCTACGCTATCGTAACTATTCTCTTTGCCGTTACAGGTTTTCTTAATCTCAAGGACCTCAAAACTCTGAGACAAGAGAAATGGACAAGACAGGACACTGCCGCCTTGACGCTTCGAACAGGTTTCTACGCAGTCTTCTTGAACTTTCTCCTTATACTACTCACCACAGTTCTCGTTATGTCATCGTCTCTCACCATTCTAAGAACCTCAATCTCAATGCGACAGGTTCTCCCATTGGCAATTACGTCGCTAGAATTCTCTTTTGGCATACTCTTGGTGACAGGAGTGATCTATGGAGTGGCGAAATGGAAGGATTGGTATGATCTCATCGACGCAGAAGACTGAACCGGGGGAGTTTAAGCATTGGTGGGTGCGACGCCCCGTTGCAAGAAAGCTCCTAAGAGTCCCACTCTACTTCACAACTCGAAACTATCGTCTGTGGCGCAACGCGAGATTAACGCCGCGTAAACTTCGAAAGTTGATGCGTGCAATAGATGAAAAGTTCCCAAAGACTCGTGAGCAACTGGTTGGAAGAGACAATGAATACCAGCAGCTCATGTCAAGTATCAGCTTTCATGTTGTGAGAGATCCATATGTACGGGACGTGTTCCGAAATGCTCCACCTCCAAAATTCTTCATTTTGAAAGGTTCCAGCGGCACGGGAAAATCTCTTTTGGCTGAGGTCTGCATGAGAGAAGGCGTAGTTCATGGAATGAAGAACGGCGTCAACGTTCAGCCCATGTCTGTGAAGGGCTCTGACGTCTTCGATCCATACTACGGCCAATCGGCGAGGAACCTGCAAAGCATCTTTGATCACGCATTCACAACACCTACTATCCTATTTGTTGACGAGTTCGAGAGTTTTGGCAAGAAAATCGACAAAAGCGCCTCGACCTTGGTTCAGTCCGAAGATCTCCGCGTTCAGAGCGTATTCATCAGTAGCGTGAGACGTGTACTTGACACGAAAGTCAGAGCAGTAGCAATAGTCGCGACGAACGTATTCGAATCAATAAGAGAAGATGTTAGAAGACGCGCGTTCATAGTAGATCTTGATCAAAATGTAAACCGTGAAATGCTTCTTGCAATCCTACAGTCAGAGCTTGCAAATTTTGGTTGGACATACCTCGACGCAGAGCAGGTTATGGTGACTCTGGAGAGAGCTGTAAGCGTCTATAGACAAACACAGTTAACGCCTTTTGACATAGTTGATGCATGCTACAAGGTCAGGAACAAGAAGATAGAACCCTTAAGACAAAACCTTTTTCTAAGATTTGAAGATCGAGGCAATGCTCCAAGAACCTACAAGGTTGCGCTTGAAGATTTTGAGATGGCCGCAAGAGAGCTCAGAGGCTACGTCGAGACTGAGAAGAGCAGCGAGGTCATGAGTTCTATTCTAAGGATCAAACCGTCAGTAACATACGACGATGTCGGCGGCCTCTTTGGCGTGAAAGAGCGGATCTTCAAAGCTATCTCCCTCAGCCTACGACCTGACTTGGTGCACAAGCTCGGATGGATTCCTCCAAAAGGGTTCATTCTCTGGGGGGAACCTGGATGTGGAAAGACGCATATGTCAAAGGCCATAGCGCGAGAAAACGGCGCTTCATTCTTCTATGCTCCCGCTGCACAACTCCTAATTAATGCAAAATGGGTTGGCGAACCTGAAAAGAACGTCAAAGACCTGTTTGCCATAGCTAGAAAGGCAGCTCCGAGTGTCATCTTCTTCGACGAATTCGACATAATTGCCGGAAAACGAAAAGGCGATCCTATAGGAGATAAGATCACCGCACAGATATTGACCGAACTCGACGGTCTTCAGCCCCTAGAAAACGTAATAGTCATTGCTGCAACCAACAAACCGGAGATGGTGGATGAAGCTGTTCTGAACAGGGTCGAACCAAACATTCTCGAAATACCTCTGCCAAAAAACGATCAAGAAAGATGTGACATAGTTGACATTCACCTCAAACAGAACATGGCTCATCTTCATCCGGAGATAACGACGAAGAAAGTCCTTAGCATCATGAAGCAGCATCGTGTTGTATCTCCTAGAGTGATGGCTGAAATCATACGCGAAGCCAATCGATTGAGGTCTCAGGAGATCGTCGCCGCTTGGGAGACTCACGAAGGAGACGAGGAATACCGATCGCGTGCAGCTAAGATGTTCAAGGAGGATCTTCAAAGACTCAAAGAGGTCTTGGATATGCGACGGAGTATTGGAGAGAAACCTATCAGCGATGAAGAAGTTTCCAGTGATAACTACAAGATTCGCCTTTATCACTTTGAGAAAGCAGCGCTGCAGCTTGAGCAAGATCTTGACAAGGAATTGATGGAAGCTCAAGAGAGTGTTATGTTTGAGAAGCCGAAGAATGGAATTACCTATGGCGTTGGAACGGATCCGCAGGGAAGACGGGGCATAATTCTGGTGGTTGAGTGTACTGTCAATGCTCGGGGAACGGGTAAGGTAAGCGTGACTGGTGCGGCAAAGGCGGCGGTTCTTGGTCCAGCAACAGCCGTTGAGGATGTTAGCGTCGTGGAGAGTGCGGCAAATGTCGTTGAATACATTCGTAACTATGCACGTGAAAAACTCGGGCTCGACATATCCAATTACGACTTCACATTCCAGGTCATAAGTCCCTTGGAAGGTGCGGCCGGTATGGGAGTCAGTGGTCCTAGCCTAGGAGCAGCATTTAGTGTCGCAGCGATGTCCGAACTATCTGGTCTGCCAGCCAATCCGGCCGTTGTTATGACAGGAAAAGGAGACATAAAGGGAAATGTCGGACCGGTTGGAGGAGTGGGATGGAGAGGAGCTGGGAAATTCCTTGCAGCATCCAAAACAAAGAAGACCAAAATCCAGAAGTTTCTCTTACCCCAATGGAACTATGAAAAGTCTGAAGATGAATGGGAAATCCTTCAAGACAAACACATAGCCGTAGTCCCAGTTAGGTCTCAAATAGACGTATGGATGCATGCTCTCGATTTGGGAGAGGAAAAGATAATCGAAAAACTCAGGACAAAGATCAGTACGTCAAGACTTGGCCTTCGAAAGTTAACTAGGACCTGAGTCTCCCTCTACTTTCCTTAGGTTTTTAGGATAACGGATCGTTGCGAATTCTTCATATGATTTTCTAGATTCAATCCAGAACTCACGCTGTTCTTGACTGACATCAGAAACGATCTTTGCTGGAACGCCCACCAGCACTTTCCGCTTTGGAACGATCATTCGATTCTTTACAACGGCGCCTTCTCCTATCAGCGAGCCTTCTCCGACGACTGCGTAGTCACTCACGATGGCTCCCATACCTATCACAACATTATCCTCTATTGTTGCGCCATGAATTACAGCACCGTGTCCCATAGTCACACCGTTTCCAATTACGGCTTTTTCCCCTAAGCGGGTATGAATGACGCAGTTATCTTGAACGTTTGTGTAATTGCCAATCTTTATTGACCCGTAGTCAGCTCGGAGTCTCGCGCCAGGTCCGATGAAGCAGCCTTCTCCAATTTCGACGTCCCCGATCAGATCCGCTGAAGGAAATACGAAAGATCCTTCTCCGATTCTGGGAGATTTGTTCTCGAATTCGTAAAGAGTCAATGATGTCAGCCACTCGTGAAGCCTATGTTAGTATGGAGATTAATAGGCTACGGTCCATTGCATTCAATTCAATGAGTGCATTCGAGCGAGTCGGACTATTTGAGTGCTTGGTAGAGTCTCGGCAATGAAATGTCGTACCGATACGTGACGTTTAAGTGGCCGTCATCAAATTCTTCGTAGTGATGTTCAATCCCTAGCTTTATCAGTTTAGAATGAAGCATGCGGGCACCCCATTGTAGATTGAATTCATCTTTCGTTCCACAGTCTATGTAGATCAAGCGAAGTTTTCTGAGATTATTTGCATATCGTTCGACAAGCCGCACTGGATCCCAATTCTTCCACCTCGCCCAAACATCGTCTCGCCACTCGCCAGTCTCCAAATCAAAGGGGAAGTCTATTCCCATGTCTGGTGAGTTTGGATTCGGTGAATAGTGCGCTGCCATTGCAAGCGTATCTAGGACTGGAGAATCTTCTCGAAGCCTTCGGTTCGGTTTATTCCAGAAGCTTTCTAACCAAGCCTTTGGGCCACCAGCTTCATGAAACGCTTTCAATGCTGATGGGAAATCTTGTGGGTAACAGTACTCGAATCCGGAATCACCCGAGTGATCAGCTAGAGCCGAGAATACCTCAGGATGTCTCATTCCCAAAATAATGGCTCCAAATCCTCCAGATGACTTTCTCCAAATTCCTCGCCTGCCACAATGATATTTCGACTCCACGAACCTCACAACTTCATCTGTGACGTAGTCCTCATAGCGTCCAACTGCGGATGAGTTGATGTATTGGCTACCCCCAAGTTTTGTAAAACAGTCCACTGCTGCAATGACCATCGGTCCACATTTTCCAGTTGCAATGAGCCTATCCATCTTAGCTTGGAGGTTTTCCATAAGGGGATCAATATTGAATAACATTCGGCCGGTTCCGCCAAAACCGACCAGACTATAGACAACTGGATACTTGGCCTCGGACTTCACATCGTAGCCCGGCGGAAGATATATGGAGATTTCACGTTCTGTTGGATCTCCAAGCGGGTTTCCTCTTAGGATCTCACTATCGAATCTTTCAATAACCAGACGACCGGAAACCATCTCAAGTCCTTCAAGCGAGTAATAAGCAAATTAGCACTTATGGTTTGTCTTGGTATTTCACTCAAACAATGTGTGGATGGTCTTTGGTCCGAGGCTGCGTAGCAGATTCATTGCTTCTGCTATTCCCAAAGCCACTTGTTGTACGGAATGTGCATCTGAGCCAAACGAAAAGCGTTCGCCGCCCTTATCCAAGTATCTCAGGATCAGACTCTTGGATGGATACGGTTCTTGGTCTGTTCTTCTCCTAGAGTTGATTTCAAGATAGGCTCCATGCGCAATCATTTTCTCAAAAGTCATGTCTATCATGTCGGTCACTGGCGAGGCCGACTTCAGATCCACAGATACGTGGTCTCTAATAAGATCCAAGTGTCCGATTACATTGAAGAGGCCACTTTCGGCTGCTTGCCTAATCTTGGTGTAATACTTTTCGATTGTCACTCTTGCAGGAATCAGATTGTTCCAGCCGAGGTCGAAAGCTATATGGTCGATGTAGTGAACAGTTCCCATCACGAAGTCGAAGTCTTTGCCCTCTAGCCATTCTTGTATCTGAGCTTCGCATTCGTGGTTGTAATCAACTTCCACTCCTTTTCGAATTGTCAGTTTTCCGGCGTATTGAGACCTTGCCCGGTCTAGAGTCTCGTGGTATCGTTCGTAGTCAAAGAAACCGAAACCTGAATCTTTGGGCTCGAATTCCACGTGTTCAGAAAACCCTATTTCAGCCACTTCTAGTTCAACTGCGTGGCGGCAGAGATCATCAACGGATGATTCTCCGTCAACCGAGAGCTTTGAGTGAACGTGATAGTCCACGAGCCTAGTAGAAGAAGTTGACACTGGTTTCACCTAGACTATTGCTGATCTGCAAATGATCTTGTGCGCTGAATACCAGAGGGCTAATACAAAAGTCTTGTATGCTTAACTGTATGAGCTCACCTTCATTGGAATGGATGTTCGTGCTACGTACGTTTGACTCGTCTACATGAAGGAATCCAAGGAATGATCAAATTGAAGAAAGGTGATCCAAAGAGGATTGCGTATCTGAAGCAATACAAGCCTGGAACGTTCGATCGACGTGTCGCCTATGGACAGCGAGAACGAAAACTCCTGTTGGTTTCAAGAGGCATAATCTATGGCTTCAAGGTTCGTTGTCGATCAGCCAAGGATGCCGCGAACCTTGCACGTGCGTTGAGATTGAG
>CAYXJU010000098.1:0-6202 GCA_964464765.1 uncultured Candidatus Bathyarchaeia archaeon
TGGATAGCGAATTCAGGTATGCCCAACGACATTTTCAAAGATCTTATTTGCCTAACGTACGTACTGCCTCTCATCGACACCCATGAGCATATCGAGCGAGATCAACAAGGCAAGTACTATGGTGGCGATCTCTTCGATATAATCAAGAATACGTTCTATCTGTGGGCAGACCTGGTGTCTTCCGGGATGCCATCATTGCCCTGGCTTGCCAACGAGAATGACGACGAAAAAAAATGGTGTGTTTTGCGCCAATATCTTCCCAACGTTGTTACTTCAGGCTTCTATCAGGGGATTATCCGCGGCTTAAAAGCTATCCACGACTTTCCAGACGAGACTATCGACGATTCCAACTGGCGTTCGTTAAATGAGACGATCCGTTCTGCCTATTCGGATCCTCACTGGCCTCTGAAGGTGATGCGGGAAAAGACGCATATCAGTATGGCAATCAACGATGTCGATGGATTTAATATGGATCGTTCGCTGTTTCTGCCGTCGTTGAAGTTCGACTATTTATTACGGGGCGCAACTACCAGCGGTCGCGAACAGATCGCACAGATGGACGACGAGCGATTCTCTTGTTTTGATGAGTACGTCCAATTCCTTGACCGAAAAATTGGTGAATTCAAACGCAAGGGTACGGTTGCTTTAAAGACTGTTACACCGTATTATCGAGGGTTTGACTACCAAGAGGTTAGTGAAGATGAAGCGCGACGTGCCTTCCGTACCGATGGGAATCCAACAACTGATGAACAGAAAAAGGTAGAAGACTTTGCGTTTCATTTTGTGATTCGCAAAGCGATTGAGTTTAACCTTCCGGTTCAGGTACATACCGGAATTCTGGCGTGGAATACAACATATTTACCTCACTGTAATCCAACACAATTAAATCATCTTTTCTTGCGTTACCCGCATTGCCGCTTTGTTCTCTTCCATGGAGGTTACCCCTTTGCCGATGAACTCGGGGTCCTCGTCAAGACTTTTCCCAATGTGTTTCTTGACCTCTGTTGGATGCCATGGATTTCGCTGCGGCTGACAAAGCAGTACCTCAACATATGGCTGGAACTCATTCCTACAAACAAATTCATGTGGGGAGGTGATGCCAATCGTGCCGAGTGCATCCATGGTCATTGGCTTCTCGCTCAACAAGCCGTCTGCGAAGTGCTCAGTGAAAAAGTTCATGAAGGTGCTCTCAAGTCCGAGAATGCCTTTCTAATCGCACAGGGCATCTTTCACGACAATGCTCAATCGTTGTTCAGCATTATCGAAGCCCACTCCAATTCAAACGGTTCTTTAAATCGGTTGACAATACAGGGCTCCTGATAGGAGTTTGTTTCAAAACAGTAAAGGAAAACTCAGATTATGTTTTCAAAAACGCTTTTGGTTGCACCAGCTCTAATCTTGTCATTTATTCTCCAGTCAAATCATTATACCTTGTTTGCGCAATCCGCAATCGATCGCAAAGGAGACACCCGCAATAATGCTCCAACTTGGACGGATTTAACCAAATTTTCCATCGTTCAGGAGACTCGTTTTCTTTCCTTCACATTGGAAACCGCTGACACCATTCCAAAGCAGGTTTCCGATTCCTGTCAATTTCAGATTCTACTTCAACCAGAAATCGAAGGAGTTCCTTCTGTCAAATCCGATCAATCCCCAGCCACATTCCTGATAGCATTTGATTTGTTTCAGTGGGATGGTTCCCCCTGGTTCGCGACTAAAATATACTCGAGGTTCGCTAAGAATGGAATCCCGGCTGATACTGTTCGGATGTTTGACTGGAAATTATCCGGGAACTCCTTCAAAATTCGGTTCTCACTTGAGAGTCTGGGATGGAATTCCTTGAAGGCAAAAACACGTGTTCTTTACCAAGGGTACATAGCTGACGTTCTACCAGATACGGGTTGGATTTCAGTGCTGCTCGATCAAACGGGGCGGCAAGCTATGAAGACCCGCTCCAGCGCTCACACTATTTTCACTTATCCAGAAAGCTTCGACTCAATCATTTCCAGGTACGACGTCTTGCGTGTTGTGGACGCTGCATACGGCCATGAATTAGCACTCACATTGACCAATCCTATTGGAGGCGACAGCATCCGCTTCGTCTTCAACCCTTTCTTCGGTGGTGCCGCAATTGAGGGTGACCCGATTTTTCTCGGTCCGGGAATGTGGGGGAAGAATCCTCGCTGGTTCGTGTACTTCCACGAGATGGGACATAACTTCGTGAATGCTACAGCGCGATTCCGGCAGTTGTACCCGCTTGAAATGCGGCTCGTCCCTGGTCCTCTCCCAACCCATATTCTTTTTTATGAAGCTTGGGCTTCCCTCCCGGCAATGTATGCGTACGACTTCATCGATCACTTTCATTCCAATACTGGAATATTGGACTCAGCATTATCTAGTGTACGCAGTGAATGGAGTCTAACGAGAACACGATTCGAGAAAGCTTGGAAGAGCTTCCTGGAAAAACCGGTGTACAATGCCTTAAATCCTGATGTCGTCGACGGTATGTTTCTGGAACTACAGCAACGGTTTGGGTGGAAGGTCTTCGAGAAGTTCTTTGTTATAATGCAGCCAGTAGCGGAAACGCTTCCCCTGTTTGATTACAGACTCCAAAACGACACTGCAGACCTCCGCACGACTCGATGTACACTTACAGCGGCAGCACTGAGTTCGGCTGCTGAATATGATCTCCACGAACAGTTCAAGGAATGGGCTTTTCCAATTGACGATAGGCTTTTCACTAAAGCATTCAACGAACTCGGTCGGTTGACCCACTAGAAAGGAAGGATCGAATGGCGATAAGTACACTCTATCGGAAGCGCTTGGTTCGTGGTCTCGCGCTGCAAGTGTTACTCTTTACATCCGGATATGTGTTTGGGCAAGTCCCCGTACTACAATATGAAGTATCGGTGACGAATCCCGGTACGAAGATTTTTCATGTCTGTGCCAAGATTGAGAACTCAGGGCGTGATTTCCTCCAGCTTGATTGGCCAGCTTGGACTCCGGGTTATGCGGTCATCTGGAACTACGGTCAACACGTAGTCCAAATGACGGCAGAGAACGAGTTGGGTAGCAAGCTGTCAGCCAACCGTCTGTCTGAGAACCGTTGGGTTATAGCAAGCGGGTGTGCGAAGGAAGTGAAGTTTTGTTATGATGTTCGTGCCATCGATACGGACAAAGATTTGGGATTTGCTCAGGCTTATCTTGATTCGGTCAACGGCTGGTACAATGGGGCTGCTATTTTCCCTGAGATCGATGGCTTTCGAAATACAATTCAAACCATTCGCTTTCGATTGCCTGAAGGTTGGCGCATTGCCACCGCGATGAAACCAACAGCGCAGAAAGGCGAGTTTCGGGTTTCTGACTACGACGAACTTGTCGACAGTCCGGTACAGCTTGGGCGGTTTCTTCAGAAGGAGATATCAGTATCGGGTGTTCCTATCTCCATTGTTGTCGCAGGGATTCAGGACCTGAACATGGAAGATTTGGCAACCACGATCAGAAAGATTGCGGAATACCAGTTTGGTTTCATGGGTGATCCCGGCATTGATCGTTACCTCTTCATCTATCATTCGGGCGTAAGAGGTGCCGGTGGACTAGAACATCAGAATTCTGTAACTATTTCGCTCAGAAAGGAGGAATACACAAAGAAGGATTCATGGCTCAAAGTTGTCACTGCACATGAATTGTTCCACGTATGGAATGCAAAACGAATTCACACACAGTTCTTCGATCATTACGACTATTCCCGCTCACAACACTCGAAAGAGGTCTGGTTTGCGGAAGGTATAACAGCATACTACACTGACCTAACGCTTTATCGAACTGGTCTCATTAGCAAGGAAGAATTGTTCAAGAGTCTCGCAGACATCCTCGATATGTACGAGAACAACCGCGCTCATAACAAGTTGAGTTGGGAAGACATCAGCTGGTACATCTGGGATGAGGAGATTCGTCAGGGTTTAGGTGTATGGCTACTCCCGGGATGGATGATTGATCTGAAGATCCGTGATGTTTCGGACAATCGTTTCTCACTGGACGACGTAATGAGATTTCTAAATGTATGGTATGGCGAATCTGGGAAGGGTTATCAAGAAAGTGACCTTGGGACTGTTTGTACCGCTATTGCACAGAGGGACCTTCGCACCTTTTTCCAACGGCATATTGCGGGATACGACCCATTCCCATATGACTCACTCTTCAACATCGCTGGTTTACACTGGGACAAATCCACTCAACAGGTGGCAGATGTAGGATTCGAGCCTTTCTATTCGATTCAGCAAAACGTAAAAGCGATCGGCGTTGACGAGAGCGGCATAGCCTACGCGGCAGGCATCCGATCAGGTGATGTTTTCATGAAGATCAATGGCAATGTGTATAGGAGCCGGCAGGAACTCGCGAATTTTAAAGCTGAACTGAAGATCGGAGATACTCTGGTGCTGAACTGCCTCCGCGGCAATACGGAATTCACGGTGACACTGCAGGTGGGCGCACGTACCCTTATCAAATCTACCATCACAGAAATAGCACACCCAACCGAGAAACAACGACGAACTCTTGAGGGAATACTGAAAGGCTTACCCAAATAAACATGGAAAAATCATCGCGCCTTAAAGCCAGCCAATCTGATATTGACCGTCTCACGTCTACAAGCACAGAATTCCGGCGGGAACTCGGCCTCTTCGACGGGATCAATGTGGTTATTGGAAATACTATCGGCAGCGGCATCTTTATCGCACCTGCCATCGTGGCTGCAACGGTTACCCCCCAAACCGGCGGCATGCATCTCCTCGTCTGGATCATAGGAGGCCTGTTAGCGTTGACCGGAGCGCTCTCTTACGCAGAGCTCGGTGCATTGATGCCGCGTGCAGGAGGGCACTACGTGTTCCTTCGTGAGGGAATTGGGGATCTTGCGGGATTTCTTTATGGCTGGACCATCATGCTTGTTATTGCTTCGGGGTCAATAGCATTCGTATCAATTACCTTTGTGACGTACTTGAGCTACTTCTTGCCGATGGGAGCATGGATCATAAAGCTCCTGGCAATTCTCACAATTCTTTGTTTGACTTGGGTGAACTACGTTGGTGTGAAGATGGGAAGCCTTGTGCTCAACATCATCACAAGCCTCAAGGTTGTGGCCCTGGTGGCTCTTATCGTCGCCGGTCTATTTTTTGCCGCTCTACACAGGGAATATTTCCTTCCAGTCATTCCAGATAACACACTGCTCAATATATCTTGGATCAGCACCTTCATGTTTGCTCTCGTGTCCGCCTTGTTTACCTATGGAGGCTGGCAGAATATCGGCTTTATTGCAGGAGAACTTAAAAATCCGCAGCGCAATCTGCCATTGTCCATGGTGATCGGCGTTATGACGGTAATAGTCATCTATATGCTGGTGAACTTTGTTTTTGTGAATGTTCTGGGCATACCGAAAATGGGAGAGTCCCGACTCGTAGCTTCAGACGCAATGGAAGGACTTTGGGGCACGGTGGGTGGTTCATTTGTCTCCCTGCTCATCATGGTTTCATCGTTTGGTATCACAAATGCAATTATCATGGTGTCACCCCGGGTATATTACGCAATGGCAAAAGACGGACTTTTCATTCCGCAGCTTGCCCGCGTGCATCCCCGTTACAAAACTCCTCATGTGGCGCTCGTCTTTCAGGCGATTTGGGCATCTATCATCGTTGTCGCAAGCGATACGTTCCAGCAGATAATGAATTATGTTGTATTCATGGACACGCTGTTTCTTGCAATGGCTGTCTATTGCATCTATGTTCTACGAAAGAAGTATTCCAATGCTCCTCGCCCCTACAAGGCTTGGGGTTATCCGGTGACTCCGGCTCTCTTTATTCTGTTATCATCGTTGGTAGTCGTTAACACGTTGGTTCGTGCACCTATCGAATCCGGAATTGGGATCGCGATTGTCTTAACTGGCGTACCTATTTTCATTATCATGAAAAATAGAATGAAGGCGGTTGGGGAATAACTAGTACCCATCTGAATAAATAACTCTTCACAGTAAAGGGCAAAGTGTTCCTTTAAACTACAAAAACGAAGACATTTGCTATTCAAGGATGTTGTTGGAACTGCATCAGTGCGAATACACGCAATTTTTGCGTATTCTCGAAAGGATAACACAACGATATTCTTCGTAGAGCCGATCATTAGCGAATTAACTTCGAGTATGGTCATCTCAAGG
>CAYXJU010000099.1:0-6198 GCA_964464765.1 uncultured Candidatus Bathyarchaeia archaeon
AACGTTCCATGGAAACCTCTTGATTGACTAATTCCTTGGCGAAGATTCGCATAAGCAACGATGGATCCACGGGATTCAGAGTCTTTGGATCTAAAGGTGGCGGCAATCGTTCCGGCAGGTCTGCTTGGATATTGTACCATGAGGTAGGTGTATCCTCGGGGTCTAGACAAACTGCGTAATCTCTTGCAATCTCATTCGATTTCAAAATGATTCATCTTCCCTAGTGCAGATGTGAGCCGATAGATACCTTTGAGTAATATTTAATACTTTACTGTACAAATGTGATCATTGGGGAGGAACCAATGTGGAGTAAGATTGCGAAGAGGCTCAGCGATTATCCGGTCAGAATCGAAGTGGCGAAAGCGTTCATTGAGTTCGGACTTAGTGTGAAGGATGAGGGTAAGATTTACTGCGGGTCTATTGAGATGGCAGAGTCGAAGATTGCCAGAGCTTTGGATGTTGACAGAAGGGTGGTGAAAGAGACGGCGAATCTGATAGCTTCGGATGATATGTTGGCGCCGATATTTGCTAAACTAAGGCCTGCCGGCCCCTTTCTCGCTGACATAGCCAAATTCTTGGGATACATGGTTATCGAAATCTACGCGGACCCCTCATCTGTTGGAATCTTGGCGAATGCGTCTTCAATTATTTCTGGTGAGGGCATAAGTATTCGACAAGCGTTTGCAGATGATCCGGATCTTATACCGGAGCCCAAATTGACTATCGTAGCAGATAAAGAGGTTTCAGGCACCGCACTGGAAAAAATCCTTAAGATCAATGGCGTCAAGAAACTGACTGCATACTAGAGGACTATGCTGCGATTCAGCCTTTCTTTGTAGGCATCTTCGCCCTAGACTTTTGAACAACCTGAACAATTTCAACTAATACGCGGGACTTGGATCGTCCAGCTCTATCGACTATCACATATCCGGTCCTGTCCCACCAATTGCTGGGGCGGCTGGCTTTTTCAACTATCTCAGGGTTCATGCCCAGTCTTCTTGCGGATTCGAAAATTTCAGACAGCTTAGGAGAGTCTACAGATAGTGACTTCTTTACTCTTCTTCCTTCTTTTCTGCTCTTCGAGGAACTAATGTTGGCAGGCCAGACTATCGATTTTCCTGGCTGCTTCAAGACTTGAGCCAAGCCTATGCTTTAGGTCGTTGTAGAATCGCGTTTACGACTCCATCCTGTCCCGGCCTGGACGTAACCTCAGCCTGCCCAAGCGAAGTTTCGATTATCGCCCCACGGGTAATGACACCTCTCTTCTGGTAATCCGGGTTTGCAGGATTCTTCAGGACGCGCGTAATTTCGACCTTCTGAGACTTTCCGGTTGAAGGGTCAGTGACGTTGGCATTCTTGCAAGCCAAGACCACATGCTTCAATCCTCCACCCCTCCCAGTCCTTCTACTCAACCTGACCTCACCCAGTATGGTCTCAGCCGGTTCGCTTCCCATTTCAAAAGCTCTCTTTCCCCGGTGGGCTCGTTTCTTTCCACCTGTGGCTTTTCTTTTGCGCATATCTCCATGCCATTGAGGCAGCGTTTGTCAACTCCAAACTAGTAAGTTACGAGTGTTCGATCTTGCTGATTCATATAAGGCTTATGCAGGAAGGTTCTGGGTAGTCTGCGTCGGATAGAATGGGTTGTTACTTTTCGTCGGATGATTTGTATTAGTGGGACTTTATCGGCAGAAAGGTTCGCAAGTCTTCTCCAAGTCTTGGCAAGCCTTCTTTTCCCCTGAATCCATTCAAAAGAGCACGTGCTTTGCCAAGCTTAGACCAAACAAGAGTTGCATGATCGGAAGAGTCGCTGCCAGTTCTTTTCGGTTGGATTCGGACAACACCCTCTTTCTTCAGTTCGTCAATGGCTTCAGGTATCAAATGTCGCCAGTTGCAAGGGTAGCCTTTTTGCAATAGATGGATAGGCAAATGTGAAGCGCCGAATCGATGTTGTTCAAAGAGCTTGTTTATGACGTAACCCTTGGCGTGTGCTAGAGTCCCTAGTTTAAAAACCATTGGAAATCATTCCATTGACTTTGGAATTTTGCACAATGTTTAATAAGCATCTCTTTGTGTAACATGGATGTTACATGATGTAGCATACATGCTACATCACCATGTGGAGGCCAATGAAGTTGAAAGATGTGAAGGATGGACCGCTAACACAGGTTTTTGGAGGTCCAGTGGCAAAAGTTTTAGACCAAGCGATGTATGTAGGAGAAATGGAACAAACAATTCCCATCCTAGTAGAATCCACGGGTTTGACATTTAAGACTGTGCAAAAAGCCGTGAAACGATTAAACCAACTCGGTCTTGTCAAACGATCTAGAAAAGTTGGAAATGCACAGACATATCGATTCGATGTCAGAAATGATTTGCATGAACTCATATTTTGGGCAGAAAATCTTCCACTCAAGCGTCTTCACTAGATGCGTTTTGTATTAATGTTAACCATTTGTTCTTTCCTTCAACCTTGATTCCACATGCTTCTGCTGGCGTTTTACCTTCTAGTGCTTCGTGTGGTCTAACGTAGTTATGGAATATTTGATACCCCACTAGCACTGGGGTATCTTCCTTCTTCAGTCCACGCATGACCTTCTCTCTATCCCTGATCTCGCCGTTTAGTCTCTCCATTTTGTTATTATTGTGTTGACCTTGAATTCTGATATGTCGAATATGTTGTGGATGTGGAAGTCGGTGTCTGTAGTATTCTCTGAGAAATGCGTCATGGTAAGACATTAAGCCATCCGTGATGAGAGTGGCAGGTTTCTTGCCAGCTATCTGACTAGCGATACGAAGCAAAGTTCTTGCATCGTGAGTATACTTTGTCTCGGCAACTTCTTGGGCAATCCAATATCGTGTTTCATCGTCCATCATGGCAAAAAGATATTTCATGTTCCCTCGAACTTTCAGCCATAGTTCATCGACTCCCCAAATATCTGAAACTTGTGGATATGATTAGTGCCATAGAAGCGGATTTTCAATATTGGGATCTTGTCTTGTCCGGCGCAGGACTCTCACAACACTCTAGAAAATAGTTAGGGGTTTGTGAGTCAACGAAATTGTGGAACAAAAAATGATAACTTGAGTATCTTGAGAAATCGGTATGCGTTTTCCGGATGATACGTTGCTCACTTGTCAGATGGGTGTGCTACAAGCTACGCTGTCCAAAGCTGTCTTGGAGCGTATCCCTTGGTCTTCAGCGATATGTCTAGAAGCTCGATTGCGTGTGCTGTAATCTTCAACAGTCTAAAGCTTTGAGGCAACTCCTTCAAACCTATCTCTTTCGCGGATTTCTCCCACTGATAAACGGACAAGCCGTCCTGAAACTCTTCAATGTCTGCTCTTGTGATTATAGTCGCTTCTCCAGTTATTTGCGCTCCTTTGACGCTGAGCCAGCCGATGTAGGGAGCGAAGATGCCGACGCTGACGAGAGGATTTTCTCTGATGTTATCCATCTTCTGGCCTTCCTCGGGCATAACGTACAGAGTTGTTCCGTTAGAGTAGTATTCCAACGGCGTTGCTCGAGGGACATTGTCTTTGCAGCTTGCCAACACGCAGACATTTTGAGTCTTCAAGAATCTTGCTATATGTTGTTCTAACTCGCCTTTTGGCATAGGTCTCGTGATTCTGGTCCTGATAATTCTCTCAGTTTCCGAACTCATAGGGTAACCTTCTTTTTGATGCGTGATTTTGGAAGTATCCCAACAACAATCGGCTCAGAAGTTCTCTGCAACAATACGCTCAGGATCAGAGCTTATTGTGGCAGAAGCTTTTTGTCACCTTCCTTCAATACGTAGACAGGTTTCCTTCTTGGGATGCCTATGAAAACAACCAAAGTGACCGCTCCGATTATTGCTACAACGATCAACACTATTGGCCATATTTCATAGATTCCACTTCTAACCAGCAGTGTAACAATCATCGTTTTTGTTGAAAGCCCTGTACCACATATGATGGCTACATTGTATGTTCCGGGAGCGGCGTTCTGCGCTGCTGTCAACGTCAATACGACCGTAACGGGTTGGTCACTTTGTACTGTGGCACTTGAGGTGCTGAAGGTCGCTGTTACTCCTGACGGAAGTTGGGAAACTGAGAAGTATATTGTCGCTCTGAACCCTCCTTGAGGCACAATGGTTAACGTAGTGGATTTGGAGTCTCCTCTAGCGTTGAGTGCAATTGTTGATTGCTGCGACGTTATGGTGAAATCTCCCATGGGTTGAAGATAGATTGAGGCGTTCACAGTTCGAGTGAAACCAAGAGTCTGGGCGATGATTTGGATGGGATATATCTTTGACTCGTAAGTGGATGGTCCGCTGAACACCAAGTATGTGGATGCAGGCGCTGTACCTTTGGGGATGAGTGTGTCTGTCTCAAATGTTGCCACAACTCCCTGAGGAACACCTTCAACACGCAATGATATTGGTTGAGTTATCCCGCTACTAATGGGGGTGACGATAACCTGCATTTTCTGATCTTGGCCACCGATGTAAACGTTCAGGATTGCGGGATTGGTTGTGAGTGAGAAAGAGGGTGGCACTGCAATAGTGACAATAGCGACTTTTGTAATGACAACATTCCTATAGTAACTGTAGGTACTACTTGGAAGAATTGCATTAATTCCGACGGCCAATCTGTATGTCCCACTTTTCGCCAGAAATTCAGGGGTCATCAAAACGTTAGCGGTAAATTGCATGGTTTGACCCACGTTAATCTGTGTGCTGATCGGATTGAAGGATACATATATGCCTCCGGGGGGATCATAGAATTGCGGCGTGACTGTGAACAGAAAATTCCCAGTGCCTTGAGCAGTTGTTGCAGTTACCGCTATTGTTAGGGTCTGGTTCCTCGCTTGAGATATATCTCCGGACGTTAGAATATTGCCAGGTTGAAGATTAACAGTCAAGTCCGGACGCGTGAGGGAGGAGCCGTAATATACGTCTGCGATAACCGGAGCCTGCTTTGATATGCTGCCACTCGTCGCCACAACGGTAAGCCTCATGGTGTAGAGATTGTAATAGTAGTAGCCGTAATCCGTGGGATACTGCTGGTAAGGATAGCCAGTATAATTGTAATATCCGTAATAGCCGTACTGCGTCGCAACTATCACAGTCAGAACAGAATATGCATCCGAATCAGCCGCGAGGTTCACCACAGATGGTTCAAACGAGTATGATGCTTGGAAATACGATGTAGTTGAGAGGCCTCTGACTTCCAATTTCACGGTCCCATCAAATTCGTTGATCGAAGTAAGCCGAACAGAGAACCTGCCGGTTCCATCGGCGCCGATTGTAACTCTGGAAGGAGAAACGCTGAGTATGAAATCGCCTGTCTGAGCTCCCACGTTGACCGGAGCTTGAAAGACTAGAGTCGTCCCCACAAGTAGTATCAATAGTAAGGGTGGTATTCTACCTAATGACAAATTCATTTCGCCTATCCCACATCTCTCGAAGTTCCACATTTTGGACAGATAACTTCACTATCTCTCATGACAGCTCCGCAATTCGAACAGAATTTTCTGAGATAAACAAAGGGCCTTTGAGTCTGCAACTCTGCACTGTAAGAGGGTACAAAACGCGTATTGGTTAGCTGTCGAACATCCTCAGGCCTCGCTATTTCTGCACTAATGTATTCAGCATATTTTCTAACCGCGGTATCCTCCAGATACAGATACCTAATCGATAGAATGCCTATGGCAATACCAAAAACAATCAACCAGATCACATTAGCGTACAGGATGCTTGTAAGTCCCACACCTGGAATATTCATGGCTGTGTATACGGCTAACGAGATCCCAAGGGCTGACCAAACGATTGCGATTGCAACCACACGTTTCGCGGCGTCTAAACTCCATCTTGATCCACTCGTCAAACCCGTAGCAACAATGAACATGGCTGCTCCTAAGCAGACTAAGGCAGCGCCTTGAACCGACTCCAGAATTGCCATGTCATAGTAGTTTTCGTAAGCAGCTTGACTGAGCGTCAAAACGCCTAGAATCAGGCCCGACAAACCACTTATCCAAAAACCTACGTTAACCAGTTGAATACCTAAGGGAACAATTACCTCGAATTGCCTCTCAGTCTTCACGGCATGCTTGACTGGCTTATCTTCACTCAATTTTCTCACACAAATTTGTCTAGATTTGAATTTAAGCATGATGTTTTTGGCCCAAAGCACGATCCCAGAGCCAAATCCTATCGA
>CAYXJU010000100.1:0-6091 GCA_964464765.1 uncultured Candidatus Bathyarchaeia archaeon
ATCTCGAGTTTAAGCTCGACAAATGGACATTCAAAGTTCCAAAGGACCTCCTATACAACGAGAATGATTGCTGGGCAAAGATCAACGGGAACACAGCTACCGTGGGCATCACTGACTTTCTTCAGAATATGATGAGCGACATAGTCTTTGTCGAATTTCCCAAAATAGGCAACAAGATTGAACAGTTCGATGAAGCTGGTTCAATAGAATCGGTGAAATCGACGCTTGACATAATCTCTCCAGTATCAGGCGTGATTCAAGAAACAAACCATGATCTAGTTGACGCCCCAGACTTGGCAAACACAGAGCCATACGGTAAAGGATGGTTTCTGAAGATACAACTGTCAAATTTTGAATCTGATAGAGAGAACCTTATCGAGGCAGATGCCTATCTGGAAGTCATAAAGAAGAAAGCTGAGAAAGAGCAACAGAGACTTAAAGTCAAGTCCTGATCCAATTTCTTCGAGATGGAATTTCTGACAAGCTCCAAACGAGTACTTGTATCTGGTCGAATTCTATGATCCAATATTCAACAGTGGTCGAATGGACAAAGAATCTGGATGGATTCTTGAGATGCGGCAACGGACACACAGCGACCTTCTCTTTTCCACCTGAATTCAATGGTAGAAAAGATACCTTCACCCCAGAAGACGCGTTTGTAGCCTCGATCAACATGTGCATACACATGACGTTCTTGGCCGTTTCTAGGAAAGCCCGATTGAACCTTGTCAGGTACGAATGTGAAGCAAAGGGAGAAGCGGAACCTGAAATAGGCAACATATACCATTTCTCCAAAGTAACCCTCTATCCCAAGATTAATGTCAAAAACACGACTGTGGAGACTGTTCAGAGACTCTTGGGAATTGCCAAAAAGAATTGTATAGTCTCAAACTCGGTAAAGTGTTCAGTGGAGATTTTCCCAGATATCACCGTACAGTAATGCGTTGGTTCGATTGGCGATAGAAATGGAGGAACAAAAAGAAAAAGTGCACAGACTCCGAGAAGAAACTGAGAAGACTGCCGCCGAACTCATGAGAAAAGTAGGTCAAATTGAAGGAGACCCGACAACACTAAGAACTAACCCTGAAGTAAGCAAGACTTGGAATCAATTATGCAAACTTCACGTGGATGCAATGATGCTCTGCTATCAGACAATGGGTAATAGCGACTCGATTGAAGACTGTGGAAAGATTTCATATCCTAAAACATGTGTTGAACGCATAAGCAGACTCTTTGAAATGATGAACAAAAATGCATCATTTGGAGCCCAGAGAAGTAACTGATCAGTTTCATATGATATGTCTTCCCATGTCAAGATGTAATAGTGCTTATCGCTTCTCTCACGGTTGATCTCTGTAGTCTATAGAATATCCATTTTCCCGATCTCTCCGACCTGACTATGCCGTTTCTTTCAAGAAGATTCATATGATGGGAAGCGTTCGGTTCGGTCAGGCCTAGCGCTACCATGATCTCGCATGTACACATAGGCCTATTCTTCAAAAGATGTAATATTCTGATCCGCGTCGGATCTGCCAGAGCTTTCAGAACATATGACTGTCTCTTGACGACATCTTCACTCAATTGCGCAACGATCCCCTTCAATTCCCTAACGTGTTGTTGGGAGTCCTCGCACTCGCACAACCCTGATTCAAGTAACCTTTCCATTCTCGCCTTACTCATCGTTTGGCTCATCTGCGCCCACAGCATAATCGCGGAGAAAGGTATATAAGCGTAACAGATAAACAAGTGTTTATGTGATGAATTACTTCATGGAGCAAGAAAAACTGGTGTCCAGCGCCGCACCTGCAAAGAGGGAAACCCTTGGGGCTTTCGAGAAATACTTGACATTGTGGATAGTCATATGCATCATCGCAGGTCTTCTGGTAGGGAAGTTTCTGCCACAGTTCGGCCAGTTCGTTGATTCTCTCAAGTTTAGATCGTTGTCGATTCCCATTGGAATTCTTCTGTTTTTCATGATGTATCCTACGGTTGTGGGAATAAGGTTTAGTGACATTAAGAAGGCTGCGAATAGACCGAAACCGTTGCTTGTCACCATTATCGCCAACTGGGTTATCGCGCCTCCATTGATGACACTGTATGCAAACACGTTCCTAGCTGGTAATCCACAATACATTGCTGGAGTCATACTTCTTGGGTTGTCGCCTTGTACGGCAATGGTGATGTGGTGGATGCTTCTTGCCAAGGGCGATATGGCGCAGGGATTGATCAATACATCAATTAATGCTCTACTGATGCTCTTGCTATACGCTCCCCTAGCGGCTCTGTACCTAGGGATAAGTAGCATACCTGTTCCATGGGATCTAATCGCCATTAGTGTGCTGGTTTTCATAGCGCTGCCAGTGGCATCAGGCGCGATCTCCCGGCGTTTGATATTGCAGAGAAAGGGGGAGGAATGGTTCACTAGCACTTACATCCCTATCGTTGGAAAGATATCCATTGTTGCCCTGTTGACGACGCTGATAGTTCTCTTCTCATTTGAGGGAAAAGTGATTCTTAATGATCCTCTTCTGGTTGCGTATCTTGCTGCTCCAAATCTTCTGCATTACGCCACCATGATCGCGTGGACATATCCGCTTGGGTATTTTGCAGGATGGGCGTATGAAACAGCAATAGATACCACTCTCATAGGATCGAGTAGTCACTTTGAAGTTGCTATAGCAGTAGCCACGACGCTCTATGGAATCGGGTCAGGCGCAGCTTTGGCTACGGTTATAGGACCGTTAATGGAAGTTCCTTTGATGCTCTCCTTGGTTAAACTTGGACTCTACACAAGAAAGCATTTTCCAAGGAGAAACAACTGATGACGAAAGAGATGAGACATGATGAAAGATGAGGAGATAAGAAAAGCCGTTAGAAAGGGCTATGCTACGATAGCAAAGACAAGCAGTTCCTGCTGTACTCCTGCAACATCCTGCTGCGGGAGTCCCGATTTGGTGCAGGAAATGAGCAAGAAGATCGGTTACACAGATAAGGAGCTTGAAGCTGTTCCAGAAGGAGCAAACCTAGGACTTGGTTGTGGAAACCCTGTGGCCCTTGCTTCTTTGGAAGAAGGGGAGACGGTTCTAGATCTTGGTTCTGGTGCAGGATTCGACTGCTTTCTCGCTGCAAATAGAGTCGGGGGGACAGGCAAGGTTATCGGAGTGGATATGACGCCTGAGATGATTGAAAAAGCGAGGGAGAATGCGAAGAAAGGCAACTACTCAAACATCGAGTTCAGGCTTGGAGAGATCGAAAACATTCCCGCTGCAGACAACTCGGTTGACGTCATCATTTCAAATTGTGTTATCAACTTATCGCCTGATAAAAATCGAGTCTTCAGAGAAGCGTTCAGGGTGTTGAGACCCGGTGGCAGAATTATGATCTCGGACATAGTCCTGCTGAAGGAACTCCCTAGTTCCATAAAGGACTCTGTTGAGGCATACATCGGTTGTCTTTCGGGAGCCATAATGAGAGATGAGTACACGAAAGCAATTGAAGCAGCTGGTTTTCAAGAAGCAAAAATAGTTGATGAGACATCGTTTCCAGTCGAACTCATGACTAATGACCCAACTGGAAAGGCAGTCATTGAGAGTTGCGGACTGTCTGCCTCAGACATAAAAGGAATAGCAGATTCTGTTCTAAGCGTGAAAGTAAACGCAACAAAACCCAAGAAGATCACCTGACAACGATATCTGGACTTACTTCCACGCCTCTCTCAAAATCGAACGGAGACGTGAGATAGATGAAAAAGCTTGAGAAAGATTTGCCCAGCCTGAGATAGGTTCAGTCATATTCGTCATCTTCAAATTTGTATCTCATGGATTTGCAGATTCGAAAAGAACGCAGCGTTTAGCTAGACATCATAAGAGAACAGTAACAACTTCTTGAGATACTTGTTTCTTCACGACCTAAGCGCAACCATGGAAAAGATGATTGATTGAATATTGGATCTGGCAAATGCATCAGACCGCTCTCGTTTTATACCTAGAGTGAGTTGTGAAGCCTTGCAGAGACCTCATTGAAATGAATTCTTTTGTTGTGGACAAGAGTAGGCCGCCTGGGACATGTAGGCTTTCAGATATTTTCACTGGATTGGCTGATTCTCCTCCGATAGTTGAATTGCTGGAAGATGAAGCTACAAGAAGACATGTTTTGAATGAGACAGTGGTCGAGGTAATAGATTCAGACGATTATATGTATGTCAGTCAACATGATGGAAAACTTGTAGTAGGTAATAGGTATCTGAAAGAGGCTAGTGAACAGTTCCTGTATCTTGACGTTGTCCATGAGCTGGTACACGTAAAGCAATTCTTGAATGGCGCAGATCTGTACGATTCGAAATACAACTACGTAGACCGTCCGACTGAGATTGAAGCTTACAAACTGACCGTGAAGGAAGCAAGAAGACTTGGGATGAGCGACTGTGAGATAGCTGATTATTTGCTTGTAGAATGGATAACGAGAAAGGATAGAGATAGACTTGCTCGAAGATTGGGAGTTAAGGTGGTATCTCGAGGAAGACGGAAACCCCAAGTCCCGCAGGGCTAGGATTCTCTGAGCTTCTGAGCCAGAGTCTTGAGTTCGCCACTTTCTAGTATACGGATCTTGGTTTCGAGCCTAACATTCAATCCTAAGTCTCTGAAGAACCAAAGCAACTGCTCTCCAGTAATCGGGCCTTTGAACTTTCCTTTTTGATGAAGCTGAACAAAAGCTTCCTTGACATTCTGTGCTATCGTTGGGTATTGAGTTTCTGCTGCGTGAAAGACTTCCCAAGCCCTTCCGACGAACAATTCGCTTAGGATTTTGTCGGGATCCTTCTTCTCAGCCTCTTTCTTGGGAGCTTCCTTGGCTGCCTCCTTTTGCAGCATGAGTCGACGCATCTCAAGAAGTCTCTTCCGTTTCCAGAGTTCCATCCCTGACTCATTCGACAACAAAATCTACCTACAAGCCACCGAGCCTAAAATCAAATTCTTCGAGGACTTCCAACATTTGGACTCACCTAAAAACTTCTCTCGTAGCGGGTTCAAGCACTTTCTTGACGTATGGAGAGGATGGATGGGCTGATTTAGAAACTGTTTAATTCATAACTGTGAATCTCAGTCTTCAACTAGACAGTGAGATCGGAGGATTTGACTCAAATCGATCTGAGAACTAACCTTAGGCGTTCTCTCTCAGTCTTGCTGGTTTTCCTTGTGCTTGTGTCTTTGATCGTTGCACCAGCCGGAGCCGCCGGCGCCAACATTGACAACAGAATCACAAGTGGATTCAATTGGGTTCTAGGTCAAGAAATCGAATACTCGACGGGATCTAGGGCTTTCGTCAGTGCAGTTCTATCCGAACCTGACAAGAATCGGATCTATGTGGATGAAAACGCGATAGTTGCTTCGGATTTCGCAATGTACCACAAGGTCTACACTTCCAACAAGTATGATGACAAACTGAAGTCAGCTCTCACGTTCATAATGGCAGCGCAAACATCGAAGAAGGATTTCTATCACTACTGGAATATGACAACTCGAAAATGGAACGGTCAAGGTAAACTGTTCTATTGGAATGCGTATGCTATTGAAGGTTTGGCGTTTGCAGCTTTCCAGATGCGTCTCTCCGCGACTCTCGAATCAGAGAAGAACTTCTACAATCAAGCCAGGAACGCTGCAAAGGAATGTATCGAAAAGTGGCAGGACAGCTCACGACAATCGGATGGACGATGGATATTCAGCTATCTCGACTCAAGTGATCACGCAGAGATAGACGAGAATGGCATGATGTTGACAGCTCTCCTCTACTTGGCTCTATATGAGAAGTACTGGGGAGACGCAGAAACAGCGGGAACATACACAGATTGGGCGGAGAAAACTGCACTATGGATACTTAGCCGACAAGAGACAAATAAGGCCTCATGGGCCTACGGTGGTTTCTATCACGATGAAACCAAAAATGCACAGTACTCTGACTCAAATGGAAGGGCGATGTTCGGACTTACAAGCTACCTTAGAACAATCACTACTCTTACAAACCAGACGAACTCCACGTTTGCCAATGTGAGGACAAGCATCTACGTTTGGTCTGACAATTTTCTGACTAAGATGGT
>CAYXJU010000101.1:0-6082 GCA_964464765.1 uncultured Candidatus Bathyarchaeia archaeon
GCATTCGGATAAACCATTTGGGGTCAGCTAAGCAATCTTTTTCGGCTTCTCAAGTCTACTCAACAATGCCACTCGACTTTCAGGAGCTTCATCTATGACTGTATAGGATATTTGTGTTGCCAGTGACTTTGAGAAATCAATAATGTTTTTGTGGTTTGGCATAGCCTCGAATGTAAGTCGTCTTCTGGAGTATCCTACGTACATGTAGGATTTTGGTTCTATGTAGGTTGGCGAGATCGGTTTGAGAAGTCTGGCATAGCCTTCCACATTTTTCAAGTTGAGGTCTCTGACAAGGGTTATTCGAATGGCCGTCGGGCACGAGAAGCTTGGAAGCATTGATAGAGTTTTCATCAGCTTGGACCAGGAATCTGGGGCGGTCGGTCTGCATGTCATCATGAATGTATGGGCATCGGGTGCTGATAATGAGATATAGAGTTGAGTCGGCTCTTCCTCAAGAGCCTCAAGAGCTTCAGGATTAGTTCCATTCGTTACTAGGAATACGGTTAGCCCTTTTCTTCTAAATTCGTGGATGAGCAAGCCCAAATTTGGGTAGAGCGTTGGTTCTCCATCTAAGCTAATGGCGACATGTCTAGGTTGAATGGCTTCTTGATACTTTTGGGGATCAACCTTTCCTTGTAAGACTTGGCCTTTGTAACCGCTCAGAATCTTGTGTTGAGCCTTTATGCATTCGTCAACTATCTTTGATGGATCATCCCAGGTAGCTTTGGATGTAGCGATCCATGGGATTGCGAAATCATCGGGTTGAATTCTCCAACAAAACCTGCATCGCATGTTACAGTTCAGAGTTGGAGTCATCTGTATGCAACGGTGACTCTGAATACCGTAGAACTTCTGTTTGTAACAACCGTGGTTCTCAGTAAGGCTCTTGTGCAACCATCGACATTTTTTTGACGCCGAATGGCTCCCAACGATCTGGTACTTTTGCCTTCTCAAGACCTCAGAAAGTCCTGCGGCTACAGAAGTCTGCATAGCATTCACTAAGTTCATTGTCTTCAAATTGATAATTGAGTATTATCGGCTTTGATGGCGAATCTGTCTACCTTTCACGTGATTCTTGCATCACGCAAACTTCAAAGTTTCCTCTTTGAATCCGTCTTTAGTTATGACAAGAAGATCTGCTATCTCGCCACTTCCAACATCCCTTGCAATAGCAGATTTGAAGGCATCAGAAATAACCTTCTTAGCTTCTTCAATGGACATACCGTCTTTGTATTCTGATTCCAAGACACCCATAGCTATCTCGGCTCCTGTTCCAACAGAGGCGAACTTGTCACCCAGCACTGAACCTAATGGATCAAGTACGTAGAGGCTGGGTCCTTCGCCATCTATCCCTCCAACTATAGTCTGCGTCAAATACGGGAATAGCCTCCTCTGGAACAGAAGGTTTCCCATCAACTTTGCAGCAGTCTTAACCACTGCGTCTCTGGTCGTTTCATATGTGTAGATGTGCAGGTAGGCGCCGACTTCACGAATCAGTATCTGCATATCAGCTACAAGTCCTGCGCATGCCGCCCCTATGCTGTCGGTGATTTTGAAAACTTTCTTGCCACTCTTACTCATGACAAAGTATCCGTAGGATACTCTTCTCTCCGAAGCTAAAATTACTCCGTCCTTGAAGACGAGCCCAACGGTCGTGGCTCCGGGCATATAGAGACTCTCTTGACCCATAAGTTTACACCGACACAAGAGTCGATGACGGGATTAAATAAGTCCCAACTATTAAGTTTGATGTGAATTCGCGAAATTGGACTTGTGAGCGATCACCGTTGCATCCGCTAAGGAATATTCTCAACAAGATCTTATGGGACGAAAAAGAGGATCAGGAAGACTATCTGATCACATACATACATCGAGGCGCCCCAAGTGACTCTAGACAGATTTCATTTATGCATATCAAGAAAATTGGAAAATCTTGGTTCTCGCTGTTGGATAACGAAGACGAGGTCCTAATACCATTCCATAGGATAGTTACTGTCCAAAACACTCAGACCGGAGAGATTCTATGGCGAAAAAGATAGCGTGAATGACTTCTAAGATGCAAGACCAATTCCTTCCACTTCAATCGATCCAGGATTGCCTAGTTCTCCTTTGACTCTGAACTGAACACCGGCTATGAGTTCTGTTACCCGAATATTCGTAAGCATGTGCAAAGTTATCTCTGAAGTCAAGATTTCTGAGGAACCCTTTGCGACCGCCGTGTAAGGTATTAGCATATCAACTAGATGTCTATCCACAGGCGCTCCGGCTTTGATTTCTACTAGGAGCCTTTCAGCAGCTTCTGATCCGACCTTTTCAGCAGGTTTTCCCTTATCCCCAATAGCGTCAGCTCCAATGATTGAACCCGAACCAGTCTCTGCATAGAGAACGACACCGCTTCCAGGTCCAAGATGATAATCCCTTTCAATATCGTATGATTCAATATCTATTCTAACCTCTGAGAATCCAGATCTTCTCAGAATATCATTTGCAGCTCTTGCCTGTCGATCCGCCACATGTCTAGGGAGTTTTACGCAATGGCTGAGACCATGGACTCTTTGAATACCATCTTGGCTTGCCAATCGAATTCCATTCAGCCTCTTAGGTGGATCAATTTCAACGACCACATGTCCGCCTCCCCTCGGATAGTGTCCCCGCTTCAGCACCTTTAGTTGAGCTTCATATCCCATCTTGGCCAGCATTGGAAGCTTGACGAACCTTAGGTAATCGATTGTGGGGCTCCAACGTACGTCCGTTCCACCTGTAATCTCCATGGTCAGTCTGCCCGGAGCGAATGCAGCTGCCGGCATGAGCGCTTGCAGCACAAGTGAGATGCTGCCAGCAGTTCCCACATCAAATCTGAATCTGCCAGACAGTTTAGTATGGGGTTCAAAGGTAAACTCCTTAGAGCCTATTTCAAGACCAGTACAATGTGCTTTGGAAAGCGCAGCAACGGCTTTCACACCTGTTAAATGCTGTGCTTTCAGTCCAGGCGGCGTTCTCTTGGCTCGAACATTCCTCACATGAATGTTCTTTCCCAGAAGCGCGGCCAGGGCAATGCTAGTTCTTACTATCTGTCCACCGCCTTCAAGCATGTCACCAGGAATTTCGACAGCCATTGCCTCTCTCTATCCTCACGCAAATTGGTCAGTAGTCGAATGGGAGCCTTTTTTGTTTTCTCATGTCATAGATAGTGTTAGACTTCTGATCTCGACGAGGCAAATAATAGGTCGTTATCCCACTCTGGAACAACGGTCCGCCTTGTTATCTTTAAATTCGCTATTCCAGACATTATTGATTCTACTAGCTGTGAAAGATGGCCAAGCAATGGTCACGATAAGGTACGAGAGACTTGGGTGTGCATGGTTTGCCGTAGCGGAGAATGAGAAAGGTCACATTCTGTCATCAAGTTTCTCCTTGGTAGGAAAGACAGAAGCTGTTGAGGCGATTCTCAAAAACCTCCCTGCGACCTTACGAGATGGTGTCAAAGAGAAGAGAGGCAAATCTTCCACCCTGCAAATGATGTACAAGCTCTATTGTGGAAAAGCGGTGAAAGGACGACCAAGCTTGGATATGCAATCCATTTCACCGTTCACAAAGAGCGTCTATGAAGTCACTAGTATGATACCGAGAGGATTTGTCTCAACGTATGGCATGATTGCTTCTAACTTAAGTAATCGGTTTGCACAGAGGGCAGTGGGAAACGCGATGAGATTCAATCCATTCCCACTCTTTATTCCATGTCACAGGGTCGTGCCATCTACGATGAATGTGGGGCGATATTCGCTTTCCTCGAATCTCAAATCAGATTCAAATGTCAAAAGGGCCATTCTACTTCGAGAAGGCGTAGAGTTCAATGGAAAGAAAGTCTTAGGAAAGAGTCTTTGGAGTAGCAAGCGGAGGGGTTAAGATTTGAACGAAGAAGGTTTGCGAGGACTTTACATTGGGCGTTTTCAACCGTTTCACCTAGGTCACTTGGACGCCGCAAAATACGCTCTAAAGAGAGTCAATCAACTTGTCTTTGTGGTTGGAAGCGCTCAATATAGTCACGCGCTCGAAAATCCGTTCACAGCTGGCGAACGGGTAATGATGATAAAGGCAGCGCTTGATGAAGCGGGTTTCGATAGGTCAAGCTACTTCATAATACCCGTTGAGGACATAAACTACCATAGCATTTGGGTTGATCATATTAGAGCCTTGACCCCAGATTTCAATTTGGTCTTCTCAAACGAATCTCTGACGAAGAGGCTCTTCAAGGAGGCGAGAGTGAAGGTTGAACCCATACCATTCTTCCACAGAGAGATCTACTCATCCACAGAGATCCGAAATCGAATGGTCGCCAGGGAAGACTGGGAATCACTCGTTCCCAAGGCTGTTGCTCTATTCATCAAAGAGATAGGCGGAGTAGAGAGAATCCGCGAGCTGGCTGTCAGCGACAAGCCCAACACTTCAAGAAACTAGAAGTCGAAGTTTCTTTCCAACTTTCAGACGAAGTAGTCTGGCTGCGTCGCGTTGGTTGGCGGATATTTCAAAAAAGCCGTGGCTACCTATGAGTCCCAGAAGGGATCCTTTGGTCACATCTGAATATGTCTGAAGAAAACTGAATCGACGTTTGCCCAGTCTTAAGCTCGAACCCAAGCGTACGTTAATCGCGAACAAATCATCCGGTCGAACGTTTGTCACAACATTCCCAAAGGAGTCTACGTGTAACACCTCGCATTCTATGAACCCTTCCTTCATGGAGACACTGCTGAAACTTGGCTCGAAATAATTCTCCAACTGCTCCCCAATCTCTTCGACACGCACACCCTTTGAGATGTAGGCTGCAGCTGGACTGAATACGTCACGGCCATGGAAAGTATTTGAGACATCAGACATCATGAATCTCTTCTCAGTTATCTCAAACACTTTCTGCAATCCCTCGTTCTTTGCCGCTAAGACTAGCAACCCATTGTCTGGACCAACGTAGGCACTCTTCTCCGTTTCAATGATTATCGGCTTCCTCTTGCTCCCCACGCCTGGATCTACCACCGCCAAATGTATGGTTCTTATCGGAAAATACCGTGCAGCGGAGGCAAGCACAAATGCGCCGCAGCGAATATCATACTTTGGAATCTCATGTGTCACGTCAACTGTCCTGGCACTAGGATTGATCGATAGAATCACTGCTTTCATTTCGGCGACGTAGCTATCTTTCAAACCAAAATCCGAGAGTAAGGTAACGATGGCCATGCAATCGGTTCCCATCAATGCATCAAACAAATCGTTTGATGTGATAAGTCATCTCTACAGATTCTTTATAAGTTCTTGATATTATCCACTAGGGCTCATCATATCAAGAGACAATATTTGAGGGATTAGATGTGACGGATGAGCCTCAACTAATTATGTTGCCAGGACCAACTAATGTTCCGCCTCGTGTCATGCGAGCTATGTCAAAACCAATAATCAATCATAGAGGACCAGAATTCCGTGAGATGTTCAAGAGAGTCTCTGAGAATCTGAAGTTTGTCTTCGAAACAAAGAATGATGTGATCACCCTCACCTCATCCGGAACCGGAGGGGTCGAGTGCGCAATATCCAATATCCTAACAAAAGGCGAGAAGATAATCATTCCAGTAAACGGAGTATTCTCCGGAAGAGTTAGAGACACTATCAACGTCTATGATGGAACCCCCATAGAGATTCCTGTTGAATGGGGCGATGCGGTAACACCTGAACAAGTGGAAACAGCTCTCAAGAATGAGAAAGACGTTCGAGCCGTAGTAGTTGTGTACAACGAGACAGCTACAGGAGTCACAACAAGATGCCTGAAAGAAGTGGGCGAAATATGCAAGAAATACAACACCCTCTTTGTAGTTGACGCTATCTCGATACTTGGTGGAGACAAGCTTCCAGTAGACGAATGGAAAATTGATATGTGCATAACAGGTGCCCAGAAAAGTCTGATGACACCTCCAGGACTAGCTTTCATTTCAGTCAGCCCCAAAGCTTGGTCGATAGTTGAGAAGTCGAAACGAAGGTTCTACTTCGATCTTCCAGCAGCCAAGAAATTCTTGGCCGAAGGTGAGACTCCCTACACCCC
>CAYXJU010000102.1:0-6079 GCA_964464765.1 uncultured Candidatus Bathyarchaeia archaeon
CAGAACCTACGTGCCGCTGCTACAGGTGAAAAACTGGAGTGGGGAACCTTGTATCCCAGTTTTGCGGATGTTGCGGAGAAAGAGGGATTCAAGGACGTAGCCAACACATTTCGTCGTGTTGCATCAGTTGAGGTGCACCATGAACGAAGATATCTGAGACTCTTGGGCAATATCGAGACTGAACAGGTCTTCAAGAAGTCGACAGTAATTAAGTGGAAATGCCGCAACTGTGGACATGTGTTCGAAGGTAGAGAAGCCCCCTCCAAGTGTCCTGTCTGCGCTCACGACAGAGCATACTTCGAACTTTTCTGTGAAAACTACTAGATCAACGAATCGCGATTGGTGCTCTGATGCCGAAGCCCAGAATCAAGATAAGCTGGATCTTTCTAAACTGGAACGAGCGAAGACTACTCTGCTCCAAAGCGAGGATTCGTTCCTTCTCAAAACGAATACACTGTTTCTTGTGAAGAACACAAATCGTATTTGATAAGACACAACCTAGTACCATGATAACTTTAGACATTGAAAATCTCTAAGAAAGAACGGCGATATCGACTTATACCGTGTCACCACGCTTTAGCAATATCGGCGAAAGGGTTGAACCCACAAAAGCTCCTCCCTCCAGTTGTTGAGAGAGCATTCTCCGACATGAAGCGACCAGAGGAAACGACGCCAAGCAATCGCAGACAGATCAATATGGAATTGTTGTTGCCACAAGCTATTGACGACACGCTGAGAATGTTGGGCCCAAGAACTAGTTCTCTAGTGTCTGAATATCTTGAGAAGCGGTTCGGACTTAGGAGAGACGAGATTCTAGGTAACCCTGAAACTTTCTCTAGAGGACTTTCAAGCCTATTTGGTTCTGCTTCAAAATCGATAGAACTGTGTGTAATAAAGAAGTTCTTCAAGGCGTTGGGAGTCAGGTTTGAGTTGTTGGAAGGCTTCAGTTTCGCTGATTATGTCGCCGCACTGAGGGCTGTTGTCTAAGTCACGATTTAGATGTTGTTGCTCACTACCATTGCGTGCTCGGAAAATCATTAGAACAAATGTTCGTTGTTTCCTCGGTCCCGGCAAAAGAACTATCCAACCTTAGGTTCTGATTTTTAAGTAGGAATACCTCACAATTGTTCCCGAACTAGATAATGAGTTCTGGAAGGTTTGCAGCAGCCATCAACTGCATGGATGGCAGGACACAGATTCCAGTAATTAGCTACATGAGACAGAAATTTCATGTGGACTACGTGGATATGATCACAGAGCTAGGGCCAGCAAGGGTAATTGCAGAACGAAGTGATGCATCGACACTTCAATCAACAAGACGAAGACTTGAAATCTCCATGGAGAAACACGGATCGAAAGTGGTCGCAGTTGTTGGACATTACGATTGCGCAGCAAACGCGGTCGAAATGGAGACACAACTGCAACAGATCGCGCGGTCAATTCAAACGATTACGTCATGGGGTCTTGAGGTTAAGGTTATGGGTCTTTGGATCGATGAGAAATGGTCACCTCATCATGTTGATGAAAATTCTAGAGATTAGTGGAGATGGTTGAAGTGAGCTATGCGGTTGGCGTGGACATAGGTGGAACCAACGTTAGAGTCGCCGTGGGATATGGAAATGGTAAGATTCTTTCACGTTCGGACGAGAGGTCCGACAAGTCATCGGGCCCTTTGGGAATAGGTAAGCAAATAGCTCGCATGATTCGCGTGATGGTGCCTAGGAAAAAAATCCGTTGTATTGGAATAGGGTCGGCGGGTCCACTGGACCTGGCAGATGGATCTATTGTTCATTCTCCTCATCTTGGTTTTGACCGTATCCCACTGGTTAAACCTTTGAAGAAGGAGTTGAACGTTCCAGTCCGTCTTGTCAACGATTGCGTGGCGGCGGTAATTGCCGAGAAAGAGTATGGTCATGGGAGGAAATGTGCGAACCTCGTTTACGTGACAATAAGTTCAGGCATCGGTGCCGGAGTGATTGTTGACAACCATTTACTGATGGGTAAAGACGGGAACGCTCACGAGGTGGGGCACATGACTATTGATCGCGAAGGAAAGCTTCTCTGCGGCTGCGGCAAGAGAGGCCATTGGGAAGCTTACTGCGGAGGAAATAACGCTTCAAACTTCGCAAGATATTGGATAGAATCAAGATCAAGCCCCGGGATTGAATCGAGGTTACTCTTGAAGATTTCAGATAATGACCTGGGCAAACTGTCATCTAGAGACATCTTCGATTCTGCCAGCAAAGGAGACAAGCTGGCTCTAGAGATAGTGGAGGAGATCGGCAGGCTTAACGCGATAGGTTTTGCGAACATAACCAATGTATATGATCCTGAACTAATAACTGTAGGCGGCGCTATACCTCTCGCAAATCCCAACATGATTCTTACGCCAATAAGACGATTGATCAATCAACACAACCTGAATAGGATTCCACGAATCGAACTCACGAAATTGGGAGAAGATAGTGTACTTCATGGTGCTCTTGCACTATCGAAGAAGCCAAGATAGACAAGAACTCCATTTTCCATTCTCTACGTGCCCGTACAAGAATCATGTAAACTATCCTGAGCCAGCTGATCGACATTTCGCTAGAGGAATGTTGAAATCTTGGGATCTCAATGTTCCAATTCAACGCTCGTCATTTGGTGAAAGTATGAGTGAGTCTTCAGACAATGCGAGACTATGTGAATTAGCTGTCACGTCAGGCATGATTGACCCAAAGGTTATTGAAGTGAAGAATATTGTGCTTGGCGAATGGGTTAGGTGGAAATGCCGTTACGGTTGCCCCGACTATGGTTTATGGCTTAAATGTCCTCCATACTCGCCCACCCCAGCCGAAACGCAAGCATTACTACGCGAATACAAACGTGCGCTGATCTTCCGGATGAAACCAACCAGTGGATACACAGGAACCCACGTTGTGGGCAAAGTGTACAAGACTCTAGCGGATCTTGAGACAAAGATCTTCTTGAGCGGGCATCGCAAAGCATTGGCCTTTGGCGGAGGCGAATGTGATCTCTGTAAGACCTGCAACATCCGCTCAGGGCATTGTCGAAGGCCTGACATTGCTCGACCATCTATGGAAGGATGTGGAATCGACGTGTTCGGAACTGCACAAAGAGCAGGTTACGAAATGTCAATTCTGAAGAACAAGAACGCTGAGTTCACTTGGTTTGGAATGATTTTGGTAGACTAGAGATCGCGTCTTTTGGCTTTGGACAAGTGGCCTCAGGCTCTTAATGTGTAGACTTCTGTTTTGTCATCTGAGGGGACGCACCATTTGCCAGTCGATTCGGTAGTGGAAGGCGTAGCTGGTCTTGAGACGATTTCTCTGAAATCAACTAGTCGACCGCCGACTATCTTGAGCTTTGCTTCAATCCGATCGTTCTGAAGGTCGATGATATTGTAGGAGTTCTCAAAGAAACCTCGCAGTTTAGGAGTGCAGACGGCTCCACTGAACACGAGTGTTGTAGAACCCAGATGCCACATCCATGGTCTATGTCTATGTCCACAGAGGACCAAGTTGACGTTCAGGTTATGAATTACTTTGAGCACATCTCCCGCATCTTCGATGGTTGCCCTTTCCAAGCCCGTATCAGGAATGGGCATCGGGTGATGATGCATCGCTACTGCTTTGACTTTTCCTTTAAGGTTGGAAAGATGTTTGGCCAGAGCGTCCATTTGGTCCAGACTAAACCGTCCTTCGTCCTTGTCCGGTCTGGCAGTGTTCGCACAGAATAGTGCGAGTTCTTTGTTCGTCATGAACGAAACAGGCGACCCGAACAACTCTTGAAATATCAGGTGCCCCGTGTACTTTGTGTCATGGTTACCCGGCACAATCATCTTCGGCGAGGAAATCTGATCTAGAAATCGTTTAGCCTCTTCATACTCGTTCTTAAATCCGTTCTCCGTAAGGTCTCCCGTAACCACAACCAAGTCGGGGTTGTATTCATTTATCTCTTTTATCGCTGTCTGCAGCTTTTCTCGCGGGAATGATTCCACGCTCTTGCAATGCAAATCCGATAGCTGAACCAACCTCAAAATTAGTCACGACAAATTTCTAGGTTAGGTATGGACATGGCCCAGTCGGCTGTGATGAAGTGTCTATTGGCTCTACGACGTATCGGGTGTGCCTGTCTGGAATATAAATGTATCCTATATGGTACATGAATGTGCCACCACCTCCCAAACCCATGGAAACAAGGTCAGACCACACGCCACTTTAGACATTAGAATGCGTGGATGGGGATACCTCAATATCGACTTATACCCTGTAACGGACTTCTTCATTGGTCGGTGACAGCGGTGTATCTCAACAAATTCTCCTTCGCTTTGATCGAAAACACATTTGCGGGCAGAGGAGCATCATGCCAAACCCACGTGAACGCCATCCGAGAGATAGAGAAGGCCCATTGTTTGCTTCAGGCAATTGACGATACACTGGGAATGTTGGGCCAAAAAACAGGGGATCTAGTCTACGACTATCTTCAGAAGAGGTTCGGTCTGATGAAAGATGAAATACCGGCCAGACCAGAGGCTTTTTCGAAAGGCCTCTTAAGCCTGTTTGGATCTGCTTCAAAGCATCTTGAAGTAAGCATAATTGAGAAGTTCTACAAGAAGTTGGGGATCAAGTTTGAACGAACAGAGAACTTCAACTTCCTGAACTGCATTTTCGCATTAGAGACCTCACGCTAGACATGGCCTCATTGGTCAATTCTAACCAATTCGGACTTGACCTCGAATTTCCCTCGGTAAAGAGGCTACAATCAATGGTAATGGCCAGTGATGGCCCGCTGGTCCAAAACGAATGCAAACCTTGAGACAGATAGAGAGCTCGTGGATCAAGCAACGCACTCATTGAATGTGTCCAACGTTACATCCACCACTGGCAAACTGCACAAATGGGTTTCCGTAAACACGCTTCGACTACTCAAGAGATGTCGTTAGGCGGAACCAGATGAATACAGGTTCCACCGGATGTGCTTGACAAAAGATAAGAGACTCCGATTTGCATTTAGTTACGGGGAATACTGTGACAAAGGAAACAATTGTGCGTATGTTGAACCACGCCCTTGATTTGGAACATGCGGCATTCGTCCAATACTTGAGTCACGCTGAGATAGTGGATGGAACAACTGCGGAACCTATTATCGCAAGACTCAAGGAGATAGCTGAAGATGAAAAGAAACATCAAGACAAGTTCAGAACACTCATTGGGCTGCTGGGTGAAGTGCCAAGTATGGGCATGGCCGTGACTCATCCTGCGAAGGAACTGAGGGGGATCCTTCAACAAAATCTTAAGGATGAGAAGGTGGCGGTCGACACCTACAGAGGAATCCTTGAAGAGTTGAAAAAGGGTGGAGCAAGATACTACGACCATCTGCTTGAACATGAGATACGGCATATTCTCATGGAAGAACAGGAACACATAACTGAGCTAGAACTACTTCTTGGAATCCAGGGAAGCAGCTACTGACCCACGAAGCCACTTTCCTTCTTTTTTTGCCTCTTCCTAATGATCCGCGAGCCTACGAATGCTTATTGAGAAACTGACTTTCCGATTACAGAAGAAAAGAATCATTGTTCTACGGAAGCAGTAGCCATCCATCGAGCACAGTGACCGCCCTACCCACAATTCTGGCGCTATATCTTCCATTTTTCATTCGAGCCATTCTAACCACCATTCTTCCTGGTCTGCCCATGATATCTCCCTGCTCCGCCTTTATCTCAACCTCGTTGTTTTGATCAAGCTTGGTCATGCCATTCACGACAAGATACACTGCCAGCGGGCCGTGAGACGACCCTGTTGTCGGATCTTCTCTTAACCCGTAGTAGGGTGTAAAGAATCTAGAATGGACATCGGAGCCACTTTCGAATGTTTCTGTTGTCAGAACCGCCGTGAAACCTTTTATGCCGTATTTATCGCCGTATCTCCTCAATTTCTCATAGTCGTAGCTCAAACCTTTCAAAGCTTCAAGATTCTTCAATGCGACGTACAAATAATCAAGAGTTTTTTCTCTCATGATTGGATACGAACTTTCAATCTCCGATTCTTCGATGTTCAGCGCGTCTGCAAGT
>CAYXJU010000103.1:0-6045 GCA_964464765.1 uncultured Candidatus Bathyarchaeia archaeon
TCTCTCAGCTACTAACCCGATCCTCTTCCTAACTTCATCTGATTGACTTCTGATATCGTAGCCTGCTACCTTAGCCGTACCTTCGCTCGGCTCCGAAAGAGTAGTTAACATTCTTATGGCGGTTGATTTCCCTGCTCCGTTTGGCCCAAGAAAACCGAAAATCTCTCCCTGCATAACCTCTAGGTTTATGTGGTCGACCGCCGTGAAATCCTTGAATCGCTTCGTTAGATCCTGAGTGACTATGACGGCTTTCGCCTTTTCCATAGAATCGAATCAACCTCTATGCCGCTGTTCCTCATTCGATTCCGATTGCGTTTCCTAGCCAGCAAGGATCCCAATCATGATCCCATTTCCCCGCTTTTACATCGGCGTACATTCGATATCATGTCCCCGATACAGAGACGCCTATATTTATATATATATCGATACGATACAACGATGCGATATAATCGCGTGGGATGAAGCGTGCCGAAAGAATTTGGCGTGGCGCCCTATGAAATCATGTTCTTCTTGGTCATGAGTGACGGTCCGGCATACGGCTACGAACTTGCCAACCGTTTCAACAAAATGACTCGAGGACATATCAGGATGAGTTATGGAACGATCTATCCATTCTTGCGTCGCATGGAACGTAGAGGAGTAATAAGATCCAGAAAAGAAGAGTCGTCAGGTAGGGTGTATTACGAGCTTACCAGACAGGGCAAAGAAGCTCAAGAGAAACTATCAAAAAGAATCAAGGAATCTCAAAAAGCATGGGAAGAAAAATTGCTGGGAATTTTGGCCATCCATGAAGAAGTGTTCGGCCCTAAGGCCCTTACCAAACTATTGAAGCGCACTTAATGAGAGTTTCAGCTATGTCTGTTGTTTAACAGTACGTTATGCGCTGAGGAAAGTGATAATACTTGGCGCTGGGCTGAGTGTAATAGGAAAGGACTTGCTGATCCTTGTCCTGTACTCGCTTGTGACAATGACGTTGGCGATACCAATTTTCGAGAGAGCGATGACTCGATGATTTCTTGATGAAAGAGACGGAAAGGAAAGGCTCACCTAATGGGAGGAACGATGTGGTCTTGAGCTCTGTTCCATACGTATCTTCACCAGAAGATGTTGTCAAAAGGATGCTTGAGCTGGCTGACGTTAGGTCTGGTGATGTCGTCTATGATTTGGGATGTGGAGATGGCCGGATCCTAATAGCGGCTGTGGAGAGTTTTGGAGCCAAAGAAGCCATTGGGTATGAAATCAGCGAAGATGTCTACAGGAAAGCGCTTCAACAGGTTGCAAAAGTGAATCTTCAAGAGAGGATAACGATAATCAATAAGGATTTCTCCGAGGCAGATCTTTCAAAAGCCAACGTCATAACCCTTTACCTTAACAATTTCACCAATGAGAAGCTGAGACCTAAATTGGAAAAGGAAGCCTTGCCAGGCACAAGAATAGTAAGTCACGACTTCTCAATGTCTGGATGGCGACCTATTATTGAGGATACATTCCGTGACGAGTACAGCATTCATACAATCTACCTATATGCAGTTCCCACGGCTTTCTCCACGGACGGGCCCAAGAACATGACTGGGCCCCAGCAATGATCAACATGAAGGAATAGTCAAAGCGGAAATGTTTAATCATTTGAACCTACAGAGAAATTGCTCATGTTATCTCAACTGAAAGACTACCTATCGCCCACACGGACCGCTCTCATAGTGTGGGATGTGCAGGAAGCGCTGGTCGCCTCGATATTTAATAAAGAAGATTTCTTGAGAAAAGCACGCGAGTTGATAGGTGCTGCAAGGATGAAGGGAATCCACATCTTCTACACCAAAATAACACCTCTCCCAGAAGAGTTTGATTCAAAGGCTCGTTTGTTCATGTGGAGGGGAAAGAGGTTTGAGCCGGGCGATATAATGAAGGAAGTCTATCCACAGAAAGGTGATGTGGTCTTGAACAAGAATACGGCTAGCATATTCATAGGGACGAACTTCGAATACATGGCGAGGAACGCTTCTTTGTCTTCGCTCGTGTTCACTGGCATAGCGACGGAGATGGGTGTGGAGAGCTCCGCTAGACATGCTCTGAACTTGGGCTTCCTCCCTGTGATAGCCAAAGAAGTCGTCTCTTCCAGCGACAGAGATGCCCATCTTAGGTCGTTGGCCAACATGGGAAAGCTGATGCCTATCCTGAGTAACGAGGAGATATTGAACGCTTGGAGTTAAGCGATCGATACCAACCATGTTCCAAGATAAGCAGAAACAAGAACGGATGCAAGAAATCCCAAACGAAAATGTTAACCGCTCAAACTAATTCTTTTCCGGACTTTCTGCCATGAATCTGTAATAAGGAAACTCTCATCCATATCATCAATCATTCTGATGAACTTATTCATTGGCACCGAGAAGGTGATTGTTTTCTCGGGAACAAAAGGACGCGCCGAAACGTCGAACATTCCGATGACACTTCTAGGACGATCAGAACCTTTCTCAAGATAAGGATACTGGACAATCGTGGCACAGCCAGAACCGAATGGCGCAAACACTCCATTTGGTTCTGCTTCCTCGAAATTCGCGAGAGTAAAGAGGCCTGAAACAACGTCAGGTTCAGCAAAGAAGATCACAACCTCCGGTTCATCTGACTCTTTGAGCATGTCCCACCTCTTGAATGCGATGAATTGATGCGGCGCCTTAAATGGAACCGAATGTTTCATCGCCTCCTTAACAAGTTGAGCTGTCTTCTTATAGCGTTCGCCATCAAGTTTACCAGGGATTCCACAGGAGAGGAAGTATTCGAAGTCAGGCATAACTTGTTCAGTGAAGCCGAGGTATCTCTTCCCACCAAAACAGTCGATTGAATTGGCGTCGAAACATAGTGACCTCCCGCCTCTTACATTTGATAATGCGTCAATTATGCATCTAGATACTGATCCCGGCTTGACATAGTCGGCATGTTCTCCTTCATCGATGTAATAAAAGGTGATGGGGAGTTCGGCATTATCAAAGTATTTTTTCCAGAGTACGCTGAATTTCTCTTTGACCTTCATATCCATCAGTTGAATCCTCCTGTTCGAAACTAAGCGTTGTTGATTCGTTATATGATGAAATATCTATCATCAAATATCGTCTTGATAATCGTTTACTCTAGAGTAATTCTTTGAGAGCCTGTGCGGCTGTGTAGACGCTGCCTACTCCGCTAATGTATTGGGCAACCCTCAGCGCTTCTGTAATCTCTTCTTTCGTAGCTCCAGCCTGTCTTGCCGCTTGAGCCAACGACTTTACACCTTGAACCGCTCCGTGAGACGCATCGAGCGCCATCGCGATTAGAAGCTTAAACTTCTTCGGCAGAGCACCATCAGCCAGAGCGAGCTTACTAGTATTTTCAACGAGTTTGAGAAGTTCTGGATCGAGCTTCTCAAGAACCTTCAAAGGATATTCAGACAACCAATCACCTCCCCTCACACTATCTATCTAACAAAAATCATACCAATAAGCAGAGTCAAAGATCTTTTTGAAATATGCCATACCAAAACTTTTCGAAGGACCTGCATTCGTCAGATCTCTCTTCAACTCTACCGCGAGGTTTGAAGCCCGCAGAAACGTGAAGATTCTTGAAAGTCTCCTTTTTCATAATTGGGTGTATGCTGCTTGGCATGTCATGGCCTTGCCAGTATCCGAAGCTGGTTGAATATACTCTTCCCTTGGCCTTCAATATTCTATGAATTTCTTTCAAAGACTCAAGCTTATGTTCGTCTGGGATTTGGTGCAGAGTCCAGTAGAAATCGATAATATCTATGGTTTGAGAGCGTATAGGCAAATATGGTAACGTAGCTTTTATCAGGTACACATTTAGCCTCCTATTCTTCGCCTTCTTTTTCGCGGATTTCAAGGAGTAGTTATTCGGTTCGACTAGAATCGAGGAGAACCCTTGTTCAGCGAGCCATAGGGCTTCGCGCCCATGCGCCCCACCAATATCGGCAACGTAACTTGTTTTTTTGGGATCATTTTCTTGGGCGATCTTTCTTGCTACATCACTTGGTTTCCAGCCAACCCTCTTCAACCAGAACCTTGCGCCCTCTTTCTCCAAGCCACGAATATGGAATAATTTCACATGATTCACTTTAATTGCAAATTATAGACGAGGGATTGCTTGACATTATAATGAGCGCCCACAAACATTTAGCTGATGATTGAAGGGAGACTTAACAGGCAAGTGAGAAATCTGAGAGATAGAGTCGCACTATCTCTCAGCTGATTGGGCTAACGTTTTTCCCAGCTTCTTGCAGGCATCTAACTCCTTTTCTCCGGGCTTATCACTTAAGGCTATTCCGTTCGTAATCTTTCTGAGTTTGTAATAATTGAAGAGTCTCTCTATACCCTGAAGTGCCTTTGTCTCTCCAGGCTTTTCCATAGTGAAGGCTAGAGCAGGTTTCCCAGCAGTCTTATCATGCACCTTCCATGCCCTGTCGAAGAACTCCTTCAAGCTCCGGCGACGCCACCGAAGGTGTTTGGCGCCCAAAAGCTACAGCGTCTGCCGAAACAAAATCTTCGGGATCCAATTCACCTACCTTTTTCATGACCAATTCTATTCCCTTTACTTCCCTAGCTCCCTCACCAATTGCTTTAGCCATCTGGTGACCTTTCTTACTTATCACTTTCCGAACGCGTACTAGGCTCGGAGTCTTCTTGAACGTAACCCGCTTAGCCACGTTATCCAATTCCACTTCAAGAAAATCTCCGATTACAAGCCCGTTCATCCCCGTATAGTCGCCGAGGCTTTCAGGCCTAACCCCAGAGAAAGCCATTAATGCGGCGCAAGCTCGCGCGACCACGTTGCAGCCTCTAAAGATTCTGCCCAACTCTTCCTGCATCGGCGTCCGTTCATTCACCAGCGTAGGCGAATCCGACGCTCCCTTAATCTTAATCTTCACCGTCACGTCGACGCCGTCAAACTGGAGCCCTGAGCCGTATTCCTATACCAACGTTCAACGCCCGGGTCCGAGAAAAGATGCCTGTACCTCGCTTTCGGGTTCATGCTCTTATTCTTGAGAGAGTATATAAAGCGAGGCTCAAGCTCCACTCCAAAACCATGGTGGGGCTGGGGAGATTTGTTCAGTCCTTTTGAGGATTTGAACTCCCGATCTCGTGGGATCTCGAACATGAGTTACCCAAGCCACGTAGCCTAGACCAGACTTGCCTGATGTCTCTGTTGGATTTCTAACACCAACAAGTCCATCATCTAGCCGACAGCCCCATCGGCCCTGCTACGAGTCTAACCAAACTTTAAGCGTTTTCGGTTGATGTCACCTTGAGATTTCAAATGGAAGAGCGCCTTCCAACCAGACGATTCTCTACATCAAGATTCATTCTTCAACTGCACTGAATCCCTTGCGAATACTGTTGACAGCGCAACTGTCCAGTTGCGAGTAACAGAGCGCCATAAAACGATCTCTGAGACACATCTGAGTCACTGATCACAAGCCAAGGAATCTGTAAGAAGACTCTATGCCCTCATCCAATCCACGCGTTGAAAGAACGCCCGCAACGCGGACAAACATGCCATTCATAACCCAACTTCGTAATCTCATCTTCTTCTAAGTTGTACCAGCACCAAGAACAGAACCTAGCCAGCTTCAGTCGCGCCATGATTGTCCCCGACAAAGCTCACACCATAACCCCCTTGAATCGAATGTAACCCATCACGAGTGTTCACAGAGACAAATACACTCCAAGCTCCTCCCAGAACCCAAGCCATGTTTCCGCTTCTGACATGTTCCCATGAGATCGTGACATGGTGCAATTGAGTGGTTTCAAACTCATCGGTTCACAAGCAGGCGAGTCCGAAAGGTATATTGGCTGGTCCATCCAACCTGAGACTGTTGGTTGGGGTCTACCGCCTTGATCCACCTTCAACTCTAGCGGACATTAGAAAATCTCTTTCATCCAAGTGGTAGACTCCCAACCATCCTCTGTGCATCAATCGTCTGCCTTCTCTTAACTTAGATCTTCAGATGACAAGAACTGATTATTCAGCTAACAGTCATCTGTTGGCTTAACACTA
>CAYXJU010000104.1:0-6043 GCA_964464765.1 uncultured Candidatus Bathyarchaeia archaeon
GCTGGAATCGTGGATCCCATCAGGACTCGATCTTGTGAACTCTCTGCAATAACAAACGAGTTGAAATCTCCAAGGGCCTCTGAATACTGAACCCTTACATCATGAATTTCTGCTGGCGCCGGTTTGTCTTTTCTCAATCTGGCAAGGAATTCCTGAATCTGATTCTCCATTCCCTCGACGACGATCTCGACTCCAGCGTCACCCCTGTTTCGAACGTAACCAGAAAGCCTGCAACTTACAGCCAGTCTGTAGATGAAGGGACGAAATCCTACTCCCTGAACGATTCCAGTTGCCGTTATTTTTGCCCTCAAGTTTTAGCCCTCTCACGATGGAACGTTCGCATTCAGATATGTCAGAGACTTATGGAGATGATTTGACAAGCTTTCATGCTTTCTTGGGAATCGCGTGCGTATAAGCAATTCTCATGTAGCTGTTACAAGGAAATCTAGACTTCTCCCGGTGGCGCAGCCTAGTTTAGATCTCACGTTCCACATTGGTACAATAGGAGATCAAGAAAGAGATGATCCTGCCGCCAACCACCGTGAGAGTCAACGTTCGAAAACTGGATATATCACGCGGTTCCGACGAGATCGTTGAAGATGATGTAGCCGTTGAGAGTCCGATCGAGATCGTATTGAACGGGAAACCTGTTGTTGTGCTCATGGCAACGCCATCCCAAATCGAAGAGCTTGTGGTGGGCTTCTTGCTTGATGAAGGTGTAATCCACGACATAAACGACATTTTGAGTGTTCGAGTTCTAGGAAGAACTGTTGATGTTGAAATAAGGAATGCGAGAAGCATGCATTCGCACCTCACGGAATTTGGAATCATCCTGACGTCATGCGGTTCTTCTGGATTCTTGAAACCAGATGCTAAATCTATGTTGCCGAAAGTCTCCAGTGATTTGAGGGTCAATGCAAGAGATGTTTCCAAGATGGTTTGCGAATTGGGACGATCCTCTTTGCAGTTCATGAGGACGGGTGCAATGCATTCTGCCGCATTGTTTCAGGACAATCTTATGAAGGCTTTCGCTGAAGATGTTGGAAGGCATAATGCAATTGACAAGGTGATAGGATCATCGGTGAAGCAACAACTCAATCTGGAGAATTCCGTGCTGGTTACGACTGGGAGGCAGCCGGGCGATCTCATTCTGAAAGCGGCTAGGGTCGGAATTCCCATCAGTGTATCTATGCGTGGTCCAATTCATTCGGGAGTAGTATTTGCTGATAGAACAGGTCTGACACTTGTCTGCTTTGCCCGAGGAACGAGGATGAATGTCTACACGTTTCCTGAAAGAGTATTGTTTGGACCATCCAGCTAGATCAGACTGCCTTAGGATAACCTAGACTTGACAAACCCTCAACATCTCCTCTGCCTTTTTCAGATCTTCTTTGGTGTTTATGTTAAAGAAAGTGAGCAGGTCTCTGTCGAATCTTCGCAGCTCTTCAACGTCAACATATCTGACGTCACCTAGTCGATCGATCATGTTTGAGACTCTTAATTCACCATTCTGAAGGGCTATCTCGCTCGCCAATTTGGCCTTGGCGACGTTGTAGACCGAGTGCAGTGGTTCAATGTATCCATTCGGCCATCTCGGCACTGCGGCATCGCAATTCGTGACTGTATCATAGAGATTAAGAGCAATGCGCTGATTGAGAAACGGAAGGTCGCAAGCTACAATCATTGCGTGGGCTGATCTGACCAATCGTAAGCCAGTAAGAATCCCCACCAGAGGACTGCGGTACTTCGAATCATCTTTCGCGATCTTAACTCTCTCATTGAGATAACGCCGGTACTTCTGAATTGAATCATCCCTGCCAATTGCCACAACTGTTTCGTCTGAAAACTTTTGGACCTGTGTGATGGTGTGCGAGAGTAGGGTTTCTCCGAATAGACGAAAGAATGGTTTGCTCTCACCAAAACGTTGGCTCATTCCACCAGCCAACACTATTGTAGCCTTGGACATATTGCGATTTCTCTGCCATCATATCAGAGTATTGATTACAATTTGAAGTATGAGGTTTCATGAACAAGCAAAGACGATGCGAGCGCAGTGAGAAGTTGATTTCTATAGAACAGTTTATTCAGACGAGAGGGACTGTTATCCTATCAGGTGCTGTCTGGTGAAAGCGAGATTCAAAGGCGTTAATCATTTGGCAATGGCAACGGGAGACATGGACAAAACGATACGATTCTGGAGGGATCTGTTGGGAATGAGACTGGTCGCTGGACTTGGGCAGCCCGGATACAGACACTACTTTTTTGAGATTTCAGAAGATGATTTGATCGCTTTCTTTGAGTGGCCTGATGTGAAACCCGTTCCAGAAAAGGATCACGGTCGGCCAGTATCTGGGCCTTACATATTTGATCATGTATCGTTCGGAGTTGAAGAGGAAGATGATCTGTGGAGGCTGAAGGACAGTCTTTCCGCGGCCGGATTCTGGGTGTCAGACATGATAGATCATGGATTCATACATTCAATCTATGCATTTGACCCGAACGGTATCCCTATCGAGTTCAGTCATAACGTGAAAGGGATTGATGTTCGCAAAAATCCTTCGATGAAAGATACCAGCCCGTCAAATGTAACTCAGGAGGGACCGGAGCCACGTTTCGAAAAGTGGCCTTCGGTGACAACGCCTACTCCAAGAACTGAGCGGATCGTCTATCCAGGAGCAGGAAGTGAACTGTTTCACGGGAAAAGGAAAGCCTAGCGCCTAACGCAAATCTAGTTCGAATAGGACAAGCATCACGCGGCCAAGCTTGTTAAATACGTAAGTCACTCACAAATCTGGAAAGTGATACGTTTTGGTCGAATACGAATGGATATTCGCCGCCGAAGAAGACAACTTGAAAGAGAACGTTTTGCAGGTTGTCTTTCCGAAAGGTATCCCCATCATGCTTCTTAGAAAGGCTGGAAAGATACATGCCATGTTGAATAAATGCGCACATATGGCATGCGAATTAGCATCTGGCGACCTGCAGGACTATGTGATTACGTGCCCCTGCCATGAATGGAGATTTGACATCAGAACTGGCGAGTTCTTGGATGCAGGTGAGATTCGCATACCAACCTACGAAACCAATGTATCTAATGGAAAGGTGCTTGTGAAGATTGGAGTGAAACCATCATGAAGAAGGTGATCATGTACACTCTTAGTACGTGCCCTTGGTGCCGCAAGACGAAACAATTTTTCAAGGACAGAAATGTTCCATTCGACTATGTTGACTACGACCTGGCAAAGGAAGGGGAACAAGAGAGAATTGTGAAGGAGATCACAGATTTCGGCGGTCAGCTAGCTTTCCCGTACGTGAAAGTCAACGGGAACGTGGTTATCGGATATAACCCTGAAAAGTATGCGAAACTCTTGGAGATGAAATAGTGATGCCCTTTGACATGGAAGCTAGGAAGAAGGCTTTGAGATTCCTTTTCCAAAGAGTAGTCGACCCTTTGGGCTACAAGTTCAGTCCAGATGAGGAAATGGTGAATTTCCTACTAGAACAAGAAGTTCTGCTCGAACAGAAGCACGGCATACCATACTGTCCCTGTCAGGGACTTACGAAGAAACATGAAGAGAACATGAAGATAGTTTGCCCCTGCATACCTTTTCACAGGGAACATTTTGACGCAATGAAACGATGCTGGTGCCTACTCTTTGTGCACAAAGACGTTACGAACCCTGACGAACTCAGACAGATCCCACTTCATGAATTGAAAGGTGTCAAACATGTTGGTTGAAGTTGCTAGAACAAGTGACATAGCACCGGGAGGAATGATAGCGGTCGAGATTAGAGGAAAAGAGATTGTTCTATGCAACTACGATGGAAAGATCTATGCTATTGACAGAAGGTGCGGCCACGAGAACGCTCCATTAGACATGGGAACATTAGAGGGATACATTTTGACGTGCCCATTGCATCATGTTCAATTCGACATAACAACTGGAAAAGCATTGAGCCTACCCGTTCCACGATATTTCGGAGATGAACCTGCCGATGACAATTTCTCACGATGGTTTGGGCAACTTTCACCGCACGTCAAGGTCTGTGACATAAGAACGTATGCCGTCAACGTGGACGGCAACGCGATAAGAGTGGAGATCTGAGCAGAAGCGACTCCTAGCCCATTATTTGGCAGAATCTTCTATGAGCACGTCAATCCTTTTGTATCCCACGGGAACCCCACTGAGGGTTTCTACCAAGCTCCTGATCACTGCAGACAGGACTGCTCTTGGATAAGTGGAAAGCGATAACTCTTCACTATCCACGCTAACTCGGACATTCTTCTCAGTTCTAGAACACCTACCAAGTTCTGCTCTATTCTCCATCAGTGCTTTCGCATAGTCCTTGCATGTGTCGAACCCGCATTTCCGACAGTCCTTTTCAGGAAGGCTGGCAGCGTAGTATTCGATGTACATACCTCTCAGCTTCTTGTATAGCCCGGGAATGTCTTCTCTTTCAAACAATTGGGCGTGGGGATACTGTACGTGCGCAGATTGATGCAGAGCCTTCGGACAAACAACTGCAATTATCGTCTCCGGTGTAACGTCAATGTGAAGATCGCTCTCTTCTTTGGCTATGAGGAACTTTGGGCAATTCATGGACTTGTATCCTTCTATCAATAGCAGATCAGGGTATAGGTGGAATCTCTCGAACAGTTTTTCTGGGGCTGCCTCATGTCTAAGGAAGATCGCGGTGTCCTTGGGAGATGTGAAGACTACCTGTTCGGCGCCAGCATTCATTAACCTCTTGGTGTCGGTGGTTTGAAGATCTAGGGATTCTGAAGAAGACTTGATGGCGGAAACTATGAATCCATCGCTCTTAGCTCTTTGAATAAGCATCTCACAGTACGTTGTCTTTCCAGTCTTGTGCGCTCCCACGATTGATACGATGTACATGATACCCGCCTGCTACAGGATCTTATCACGAAAAAAGGCGATAGAATATTTAACGTGTACTGATGTCCTCAAAGTCCCAACACTTCGTCCTCCGCAGATCATCGAGTCTTTTTGCGGCCTCCAAAGAATGGACCGTTGGTTTAGGCCAAGGTAGAATTGCGTGTGCGCACCAAGGCATACGACGACACGACCACGAAGAATCAAGAAGAGGGGAAAATGGGGGTTTAAGGTGTCGACTTAGCCAGTTGTGGAGTTGCATACAGTCGTATTGTGCCAGTCACCGCATCTGAATCCGTCATCGCCCATCATTCCGTGATTAGCTAACCCTTGGCAGTTTGTCGTCCCGTTTTGACATATTCCTTGATGCATGTTTCCAGTCCTATGCTGACATTGCCCTGCGGTTGTCTGCATCATGTGATTCTGCTGACTGTGCATTTGTCCGTAGAAACCTAATGTAGTCGGAAGCCCGATGGATCCAACTATCAGCAACACGATAGCGGACACGACCAGTATTTTTCCAACCTTCTGCATTCTACTCACCTCCAGTTATGTGTCAGACTACCTAACTCTCAAGACTGGATTTCAAAGTTCGGTGAAACGATCAGCTTGAAACCGTTTCAGAAACCTGACACGATGAACTGAAGCTGTTAGATTCAAAAAACGAGGTGAGAAGCCTAACCTTACTGGATGAGGAGTCTCACCCTGTTCGTCCTTCCCTGGCGTTGAGCAGTGATTAGCCCCCTTTCAGCAAGTCTGGCAAGTATCCTATGCGTCTTTATCTTCGAGAATCCACTATCTTTCACAATGTCTTTCTGCAATGATTCGTTGCCAGAGCTGTGGAGAAATTCCACAACTTTCTTCTCATCTTCTTTCAAGAACCTCAGAACAACATCATATGATCCGCTTGCCTTGGCTTGGTCTGGCGGACTCTTGATTTCAGGAAAGGCAACATAGTACGCAAGAACGCCGACTATTCCAATGACGGAACCAAATATGACAAACCAGACAAGTGACACTTGCGACATCGCTCCCATCATCTGACCCATCCCACGACCATCCATCATTTCGTGGGTAGTTAGATACCACGATTCAGTGGAAGCGCCTATTGTCACGACAATCAAGAGGAGAAGTATCACTACGAAAGT
>CAYXJU010000105.1:0-3923 GCA_964464765.1 uncultured Candidatus Bathyarchaeia archaeon
CCAGGCTTCACAGTAATCTCACCGTTCTCAGCAACAATTGTTCCCCTAACAACTGTTAGGATAGGCCAACCTTTGCATCTGCGGCCTTCGAAAAGACTGTACTTCTGCTTAGAGTGAAGCAGATCAGCTTTGATTGTTTCTTCTTTCTTCATGTCCACGACGACCATATCCGCATCAGCACCAACCTGCAGGGACCCTTTTGATGGATGAAGCCTTATCATCTTGGCTGGATTCTCAGAAAATGTTTGAACGAGTCTTTCGATCGAGAGAAGCCCTCTACTTACACAGTCGAGCATTACTGGTAGAGTTGTTTCGACTCCCGGGCTTCCAGACGGTGCATCGAAGATATTTGTTTCTCCTCGATTCTTTTCTTCTATCGTGTAAGGAGCGTGATCGCTGCCAAGCGTATTTATCTGTCCATGCACAAACTTGTCCCAAATCTTGATGCGGCTGCTCTCGGAGCGAAGTGGGGGGTCAACCTTTGCATAGGCTCCTCTTTTAGCCATCAAGTCATCTGTCAAAAGTAGGTAGTGGGGGCATGTCTCAACATTGACCGAAAGGCCCTGATTCTTCCACATCAAAGCGTACTCTATCACTTCAGGAGTGCTGGTATGGCAGATGTGAAGCCGGGCTCTTGCATGTTTTGCGAGATCAAGTGCTTTGAGAGCTCCATGCACCTCAGCTATCTCAGGGCGAGACTCTGTGTGAGCCTCGGGGGAAACTCGTCCTGTACTTCTCAGTTTCTCAACTTGAGCAGCCACAATAGATTGATCTTCTGCATGAATGAGGCAGGCAAGACTTGTTTTGGAGACTTGGCGGAAGATCTCCAGAAGAGTCGCGTCATTTCCAGAGAAGAGTTCCTCAAATCTTGATGTCATGAATGTCTTGAAGGCCGATGCGCCTTCCTTGGCGATACCCAGTGCATTTCCGATGCTCTTCACTCCAACTCCGCCGCAAATCGCAAAATCCACAATAGCTTTTCTTTCAGCTGTCTCTTTCTTCTTTCGAAGTGCTTCTGTATCTACTGTGGGTGGAACTGTGTTCGGCATGTCCATGACCGTCGTCACACCTCCGCAGGCCGCTGCGGATGTGCCCGATGTAAAATCCTCTTTCTCTGGAGCTCCAGGATCACGGAAGTGAACATGAAGATCGACCATGCCGGGCAGAACCAAGTTTCCTGCAACGTCTATGGTTCTTTCAGCTCTTGGGACATTGGATTCCTTGCCGATAGCTGCGATCTTACCATCCTTGATTTCGATACAGCCATCGATGAATCCTTCAGGGGTGAAGATTTTTGCATCCTTGATCAATAGGTCCATATCATTTATCTCCGAGACTCGTCGTTCAGACTCAACTCTATCTGGTAGCGCAGTAACTGGATTAGCTTTCAGGTCAATTAACGCTTTGCGAGATTCTCGGCAGCTTTCTTGATGCCTCGAATAACGCCCACGTAGCCAGTGCATCTGCAGAGGTTTCCCTTTATGTACTGTCTGATCTCGTCCTCAGTGGGCGTTGGCTTTTCTTTCAACAAATACGAAGACACGACCATGAATCCGGGGGTGCAGAATCCGCAGTGTACGGCTCCTTCTTCGAGAAACGCTTCACGAAGCGCTTTCGAAATCTCGTCATTGAGACCTTCGATTGTATGAATATGTTTTCCGTCAGCATCAACCGCCAATGTCAAGCATGATAGGGCGGGTCTTCCATCAATCAGTACGGTGCAGGCTCCACATTCTCCAATTCCGCAGGCATACTTTGTGCCTGTCAGGTTTAACCCGTCTCTTATCAGGTTGATCAGAAGGGTGTTTGCCTCAACGTCCTCTTGCTTTTTCGTTCCATTGATTGTGAATGTGATTGTTTTCATTCTGATTTCCTTCCAGCACTTCTCTCCCTAGCCAGCTTCAATGCTCTCCCGACCAGTACTGCTGACACTTCTATTCTATACTGGGCTGTTGAGCGTTTATGACGATGGGATTCTGCGTAGGGTCTAACTTCTTCTGATGCTGTTTGCGCTGCCTCAGCAAGCTTTTCGTCTGTTGCTTTCTTTCCAATGAGTGATGCCTCCGCTTTTCTGATTCTAATTGGGGTGGGTGCTACAGCGCCTAACGCTATTCCGCAGGACTGTACCACGTTGTCCTTTATTGTGAGCAAAGCGGCCGCATTCACTTTGGCAAGATCCATTCCTGCTCGCTTTATTTTCAGAAATGACATTCCCGTTCCACTTGGCGGAATGGGAACATGTATCTCTGTGAGAATCTCGTTTGGCTTGATAACTGTTCGGCCTGGACCTTTGAAGAATTCATCGAGTGGAACCACTCTGGTACCCTTGGAGTCGCGAAGATTCACCTTGGCGTCTAGAACAAGCAGGGGTGGTAAAGAATCTCCTGATGGAGATGCTCTACACAAGTTTCCACCTAGAGTCCCCATGTTTCTGATCTGCACTGACCCTACTGATGCAATTGCTTCATGAAGTATGGGCAACTTTTTTTCCACAAGATTGTTTCTTTGAATCTCAAGCATGGTTGCGGTCGCACCGATGCGCACGATGTTTTCGTCTTGCTCGATCGCTTTGAGTTCGGCTATCCGCTTGATGTTGACGAGGCATTTTGGATTGATGCGTTTCTGTTTCATCCTTACAAGAAGGTCGGTTCCACCAGCAAGAATTGCCGCGTGCTCCTTGTGTTTGTCAAGTATGTTTATCGCTTCCTCAACGCTCGACGGTTCGAAAAATTCGAATGGGTCGGAGAGAATTCTTGTGTTGATTAGGTTGAGACTCATTGCCTACCGACCTCGACAACCTGAACTTTGTCAGATTTCTTTTGGCTCAGCGCTGCTTGAATCCGTTCAGGAGTCATGGGTAGTTCATAGAACCTTACTCCAGTGGCGTTGTAGACAGCGTTAGCGATTGCTCCTGTAACCGGATTATAGGATCCTTCGCCGATGCCTTTAGCGCCGAAAGGTCCAGTGGGCTCGTAGGTGTCGGTGAAGAAGACATTGAAGTTCTCCACGGGTGGCATGTCGTACGCTGTGGTAAGTTTGTAGTCGGTTAACATTCCCCGACTCAACAAATCTCCTGTTCCTTCATCGTATGGCATGTCTTCGAACATGGCCATTCCCCATCCCATGGCGAATCCTCCGTAGATCTGGCCTTGGGCTAGCTCAGGGTTAACAACTGTGCCAACGTCGGCGCCTGCGACAACTCTTAATGGTTTGACAATTCCGGTTTCTGTGTCAACCTCCACCTCGACAAAGAAGGCAGTGAAGTGAGGCGGTCCAGCTGTTGGCCGATAACTTTCAGTTGCTGCGATGCTACCCCAATTCTTGTTTCTCGCATATTCAGCCACTTCGCCGACTGTGATGCTCTTCCCAGGTATAGCTTCAACGTAGATGACGCCCTGTCCAAGTTTCTCATCCGGTCTTACCTTGAGTGCGTCTGGATTCACGTCAAGCATCTTTGCGGCGTACTGGAACAGCCTTTCCTTGGTCTGCCTAGCCGCTTTCAACGCAGCTCCTCCTCCAGCGTAGATGCCTCTTGAAGCGTGGGTGCAGACATCGTAGATTGTGGTCTGAGCATCTGCTTGGACTATACCCACGTTTTCAAGTGGCACTCCAAGTTCTTCTGCCACAATCTTTGCTAGAGCCTGCAATGTTCCGCCACCGTGATCCATAAGGGCGGTTACGACATCGACGGTTCCATCTTGGTTTATCTTGACTGTCGCTCCAGAGAAGTCGACGATGTGACCCGATATTGGTGCACCCGCACTGGACGTGTGAAATCCTCGTGACAATCCTATTCCTCGTTTCACGACTCCAGAATCCTTTCCAGGCGGATGTCTATTCTTCCAACCAATCTGATCTGCACCTTTCTTCAACATCTCTTCGACGCCGCAACTTCTTATCACCGACTTGACTGTTGGGCCTTG
>CAYXJU010000105.1:4023-6042 GCA_964464765.1 uncultured Candidatus Bathyarchaeia archaeon
TCGCCCGCAGTGAGGGTACCATCCTTCTTGGCTCCCGCCTTGATCCTGAAACTCATCTGGAATGATGAATGATCTCGCATATCCTCCTCTCTAGTCAAAGATATCTTGACGGGAGTTCCAGCCTTCAGAGCCAATGCAACAGCGATCAACGTGGAAATGTTAGTGTGGATACTGGATCCGAAACTGCCTCCTAAAGCAACCTTCTTGATGTTGATCTTGTGCATCGGTAGTCCGAATACTTGGTGGACAAGTATCCTGCTGTTATGGATAGTCTGAGTAGTTGACCATATGGTTACTCCACCATTCGGTTCAGGTCTGCAGACAGCGGCCTTCGTTTCAAGCTGTGTGTGATAGCGTTTGTTCGTCTTGTATCTGCGCTCGAGCACGACATCGGCTTCTTTGAAACCCTTTTCAACATCGCCTTCGCTGAATTCAAGTTTGCATGCAATGTTGTTCTCAACCATCAACTCCTCTTTATCGAGGAGTATCTTCTGGTGTACCACTGGGCTCTTTGAATCGACGGCCACTGAGGCATCGAAAACTGCACCAAGTGCCTCATAGTCTACCTTAATCATTTCCAATGCTTTCTGCGCTTTTTCTTCCGTCTCCGCTGCCACAGCTGCTATAGGCTCACCGTAGTAGACAGGCTCGCCACTCAAGACAGTCCAGTCTTTGTAAGTGGTCTCAGGTGTGCTAACAAGCCTCGGGTTGAATTTGACTTGAGGCACATCCTTGTGAGTAATACAGACGGCTCCTACTCTCTCCGCCTCAGATGTGTCGATTCTTACTACTCTCGCGTGAGGGTGGGGACTTCTCAGAATTCTTCCATAAAGCATGTGGGGAAGAGAAATATCCGCAGAAAAATATTCTTTACCTGTAACAAAGCCGTTGCCGTAGAGTCTCGGCGTCCTCTTGCCGACAAAATTGAAAGCCCTCAATTCAATGCGAACCCAAACTTCTCGTCTCGTGAATCCAATATAAATGTTGGACGGTTGCGGTCTCTCTCACTGAAGAACTCGCGTTACGATTAGAGAAAGCGCTCTACGTGAGTATGACTCGACCCCTATAGGGGTAGGGGGGGTAGGAATAGCCTTGATGGAAAGTTATCTTTCACTAACAAGAAAAAAGGGAAGGAAGTCAGTCTGGCGGTACTTCCTTGAACGCTAGGTCTATGTCGATTCCTTGATACTTCTTTCTATACCAGCGTGTCGCGTAGTAGTATACCAGCAGGACGACATACACGGCTACTACTATGCCAACAGAGGTTGGGTTTTGGAGACCTAAGGCTGGCACCGTTGCATAGAAGTACAGTAGGAATAGCGAGAATATTACGCCGCCGATTCCAGTGAGGACTATGGCTGGGACTCCGCCTATCTTGTGTTTCGCGATTGGGGATGCTGAGTATACTTCCTTCATCTTGTATGGGAATCTGATTCCTGCTATGCTGTCCAAGAGGTAAGTTAGTATTACGCCCAGTACGACTGCTGTGAAGTAGAAGTAGAGCAGTGGATTGTATGCGGCTATGATCAACCATATCAGAGAACCGATGAAGTAGACTATCATTGCGTTTATGGGTGAAACGAACTTTGTACTGATATGTGCAAGTTGTTCTGGCCAGATTCTATCGAAGGTCTGTGCGAACATGACTCTTGAGCCTATCACGTACATTTGGATCATGAGGTTGAAAACGTTCAGCGCTGACCCCAGAGCTATTATGAAGTCAACAGCAATGTTTGGACTTACCACCATGCCTAGGAACATGTAGTTGGGAGTAAACGGGATCTTTGCCATGATGGGGTCGTAAACCATGTACAGGTAGAAATAGGCGTTGTAGAAATCGAATCCCGCGACTTTGATCATAAGTGCATAGAGCACAGCGAAGAATATGCCCGTTATCGCAACTGATCCAAGTATCTGATAGTTCACTAGTTTTGAGCTTGTAGCTTCCTTGATTTCTCCCATAACCATGATGCTCCAGAATCCGTATCCCATGCACATCATAGTCACAGGCACAGTTGC
>CAYXJU010000106.1:0-6004 GCA_964464765.1 uncultured Candidatus Bathyarchaeia archaeon
TGGACTGGAATGAGACGTTGGCTTCCAATACACCTCTTCTCAAATGAGAAAGGTTGGTTGTTTGAAGGCACAAGATACATAGAGGAACTGAAGAAGAACATCGAATCCATTGACACATAACGCCACATTTCATTGGTTGGCAGAAGTTGCATGAACCAGCTTCTCAAGAAGTCACAATTACTGACACTGGAAAGCGATGTTTGGATACTCGCACTTGCAGCCGCTTTGCTCTATTTTGCTGGCGGCCTCGTAGTAGCCTTCGTAATGGTATGGCTGTACAAACTAGGCGCATCCTTCATTCAAGTGGGATTAGTGAGCGCGTTCTATGATCTGGCATTGGCACTATCTTTCTTGGCCGGAGGCAGACTAAGCGAAAGATATCGTGGAAGAACGATCTTTGTGCTGAGCCTTTTGTGCAGCGTTGTTTCTGCAATCCTATACGGTCTCGCTGGCTTCCTTTTGGTGTGGATTCCAGTCGCTCTTGGCCTTGTGCTTGGAAAAGTAGCCATTGGGCTAAGAGAGACATCTTCCTTCTCAATGGTTTCTCAAGTAGCTCGCGAAGGAAGGAAAGCTACATCCTTCGGGTTCGTCTACACACTCCAACAGTTGGGGTATGTTGTTGGACCAATAATTGGCGGAGTGATGATAATCTACTATGGGTGGGGATCCCCATTTTTTGCCACAATTCCCATAATTTCTATTGCTATTCTCCTTATCCTGATGAAACTGAACGCGGGTCGAATCGCTTCGTCTCAAGTTTCGTTCTCGCTATCAGAATTTAAGAGGGCTATGACTATGGACAAAGGCATACTCGTTCTCACTATGATAGCTGTTTGGAGTCAATTCTTCGAAGAGTTCTCAAATCCCTTCTTCACAATCTTCCTTGAAGAAACCTTTCACGCGCCACCATATATGCTTGGGTTTTGTTTCACAGCTATGTCGGTCGCCACCCTGCTTTTCAGTATTCCAGGAGGTCTTTCCACTGATGCGACTGGAAGAAGGAAACCTTTGATCATAGTCGGCGCGATCATGATGACTGCGAGTTTCGGTCTGGTGGCTTTTGCTCTTAACCCAATGATGTTTGTGGCATCTTATTTCTTGGCTGGCATATCATTCGCCATCACAAACACTGCGATTCCCTCATATTTCGCGGACGTATCCAGTCAAGGAGTAAGTACAGCCTACGGAATACGCCTCGCAATGATGTATCTTGTTGGCATGTTCGCACCACCGATCGCAGGCTGGATAATTCAAACCTATCACTCAATCCGCCTGCCATTCACAATAAGCCTAGTGGGGTGCGTCATTGAGATTGGGCTCATAGCATTCTTTTTTAACGAGACTAAACGAAATCGGAAGCCTAAGTTACAGTGACCAGTGTGGACACAAACGTGCTGTTCAGACGGCCTTTCTATACAAATCTTCTACGCATGGAAGATCTTTCAGCTTCCATTATCAACTCATACAACCTATCTGAAACCTCGTTCTGTCTTCGCAAAATAGTCCTAGCGTCTTCCACTCTAATCCTTCTTCCGGCAAGAACGTGTGCAGCTGCAACACCATATTCTCCATAGAGTCTCGCGGTTTCTTCTGCTTGCTCAAGGAGTGTTGCATCACTCCCAGCGGTTGCCTTTCTTTTCTTATCCAGCACTCTTAGGACGTCATCCTTTGAATAGTCCAAGATGCCAAGCAGTCTGGATTTGCACTTGGGGCAGCACGTACTTGCGTTCAAGTCCTTAATGATGACCATTTCAACATGCTTCCAACACGACGTACAGACCAGTGTTCTAGCTTCGTTCAGTATTCTAGCCCTAGTCGATTCTATCAGAATTCTCTTCATCTTGTCAGGTGGAATGAGATCGGTTTTCTGAGCAATCTTCTCAAGACCTATCCTAGCGATTGGAGTGCCACCAATGGCGTCGACCGCTACAACCGATATCTGACCATTCCCTATTCGTTCGATCACATCCTTCGTGCTCTCGATATCCAAGTCTTTGTCGATTGTTTCTTTTAGTGCCTCTTGAAATATCGCAGTCTCTTCGAAACTTCTCATGAGTTGAGATAGAGCTACATGACTAATGTCCACCCACTTGGAGATCGCCCCGAACCTCCTCGCCACGTGAACCATTCTCCTCTTGAACAATCCAGTCTTCACAGAAGCGCCTTTCACAATTTTGTGCAAGTCCTCTCGCGGTAACTTCTTCACTAGATCAACTATGTCGCGGCTTCTGGACGCGCCTTCCGTCTGAATCACGATTCTATAGGCATCCTGTTGTACCCCAACTGTTTGGCCATTCTCCGCTGAAAGGAGATACCCAATTACTCTTGCTAAGGTTCGGTTCACCAATGTCCCAAAATGTGCGGTAATAACCACGTAGTCCTCCCAATTCTCCACGACCACGGTCCGATCTGTTGGAATCGGAAAGCCTCTCTCTGCCTGTTCAAACGTTTCGGAAAGCGCCCTTCTCAATGTCTCGGGCTTCACTGGATATTCTTCGACCAACTTTTCCACAACTTCTCTTTCACTTCTCGCCCCATGATACTGTTCGACTGCAAGTCTTCGAATGCAACCTACTTCGAGAGCTACCTCAAATGGGACAGGTATCTCTTCCCCGACCCAGCTTGGGATAGCACCAGTTGGATCAGAAGTCGGGGTTACTAGAATCTTGTCGCCCCTGATGCTGGACATGCGCCAGGCACTTCCTCGGATGATAAATTTGGTCCCTGGCGAACTATATTCTGCAACGAATGCCTCGTCAAGAACGCCTACCGGCGAGTCTTTGGTCTGATCTATCACGAGATACTGTTTCTCATCAGGTATCATCGATAACTTACCAAAGTAGTATTGATAGATCGACTCCAGCCTACGCGGTCTAAGAATTGTTCTGTCTTCAAACGATGCCCATACTAGGCGAGGATATCGGCCGTGCATGTAGCGAAGCACTGAGACCAGATCTTGTTCCGAAAGGCTTCTGTAGGAATACGTGTTTCTGAACATTGATAGAAGCTCGTCGAAACTCCATCGACTTTTTTGAATTAGCAGACCAACAATCTGATGGCACAATACATCATATGGTTGCTCAGGAACGCGTACAGGTTCAAGATCCTCTCGGTAAGCTCTTCCTGCAATAACAATGGATTCAAGCACATCATCGGAATCCAAGGCAACAATGACGCCGCTGGCAACTCTTCCAACACTGTGACCACTTCTCCCCACACGTTGAATAAGCCGCGTAACCTGCCTTGGGCTCATGTATTGTATAACGAAGTCAATGCGACCTATGTCCAGACCCAGTTCAAGACTGGAGGTACAGACCAGACCTTTCAGGTGACCTTCTTTCAAACCTTTTTCCGCTATTAGTCTAGAGGGTTTTGCCAGAGATCCATGATGGATTGATACTGGAAAATTCACATCCCAGACCTTGAACCTACTTGCCAATACCTCGGCCACTGCCCGCGTGTTCGTGAAAAGCAGAACCGACCGGTGTTTTCGTATGAGACTGCGCATCAGCCTGAGTCTCGAAGCAACCTCAGGACGTGTGTATATGCGCTTCGAAAGTTCAATATCCTTCGATGTTGGACGAGGGAGAATGACTTCGAGGCGAGTCTCTCTTGCTAATGGAACCTTAACTATCTCAACTTCTCGATTCGGTCCCACAAGAAACTTGGCCACAACTTCAGGAGTTCCAACGGTTGCAGAGAGCCCTACGATTTGAAAATCGCTCATCGTTATCCATCGAAGTCTCTCAAGTGCAAGGGCCAGTTGACTTCCACGTTTGTCTTCAGCCAGTTCATGAATCTCATCTATGATGACAAATCGGACCTCTTTGAGGTGGCGCTTCATCAATCTTCCAGGCATGATCGCCTGAAGAGTCTCAGGAGTCGTGATCAACATGTCTGGTGGATTCTGTGCTTGCATTCCACGTTCGCGAAGCTCAGTGTCGCCATGCCTTACCGAAATAGTTACATCAAGTCTCTTGCACCACCATTCAAGCCGACCAAGCAAATCTCTATTGAGCGCTCTCAAGGGAGTGATGTAGAGTATCTTTATTCCACGCAGACCTTCACGAGAGGTTATGAACCTGCTGAGAACTGGAAGAACTGCTGACTCAGTCTTCCCAGTAGCAGTAGGCGCAATCACCAGGACGTTCTTGCCTTGAAGGATGAGGGGAATTGCTTTAGTCTGTATCTCTGTCGGAGCAGAGAAACCGCGATCCTCAATGGCTTTTCGAATCGGTTTTGCCAGCAGTGTAAACATGTTACTCGATAATCTGGGCACCTCGGCTGCCTGCAACGTAATAGAAACCTGTGTGAAATAAAAGTCTGAGACTATTGAAACTTGAAGTTCAAATATGGCGAAGACGTTTACCCATGTCCATAAAGGGACCCTTGTCGAAGTTGGGGTAGGTGACTTGAGCAGAGATCTCGATAAAGAGTGGAGGGAACGATTCGTAAGAAGTCACCTAGACCTCGTGGTTCTCCGACTGCTCAGAGACAAGCCAAAGTGGGGTTATGAGATAAACATAGGAATACGAGACAAGTTCAGCGTCTACCTCAGCGCTGGAACCCTATACCCTCTTTTGCATACTCTCCAAGACAGAGGATATGTAGAGGGATCAATAGAACCAGGCGCCCGAGTTCGAAGAATCTACAAGATTACCCAACGAGGCGAGCGGTTTCTCTTGGCTGGTGAAAGAGTTCTCCAAGAGATCCTGAGCCAGAATCTGGCTGGAGATCTTCAACATCCACCTCCAAAACAAGACAAATAATTCTCGTAGAGCGGCAAGATTGATTAGCACGACAAGGCCGTCACATCTGCACTTTGTAATTGGTGACACCATTTGAAGATCTTGGAAATCATCAAAAGAAATGAGATCCTCAAAACAGCGATAATCCTAGCATCCTTGTTCCTAATCGTTCAAGGAGGATGGTATTCCTTCAAGTTCGTAATGCACACAGAGGTTCCCATGGCTTATGTTCCTTCCGGTAGCATGGAACCTAATCTCAAAGTCGGAGACCTAGTCGTCATTCAGGGAGTAGATCCTCATGCCATAACCAATGGCACAATCATTGTCTTCTATGTCCCCGGCCACTACGGGGAAGACAGCTACAGAATCGTTCATAGAGTTGTCAAAGTTGTTCAAGTGAATAACCAACTGGCTTTCGAGACGAAGGGAGACAACAATCCCGTCTCCGACTACTACCGATGGACGTACATACCGGCTGATTACGTAGTTGGAAAGGTGGTGGCACGCATACCCTATCTCGGCCTGGTCGCGATGAAGATGAGGGAACCGCTCGGCATAGCACTCATCGCACTACTGGTCATTGCTTTGTTCGCAATCGAGTTCTCAGACAGAAAACACAAGAAGCAAGAGAAAGAAACATCTTCTCCAAGTGAATCAACACATACAGTTCCGATTGCCCGCTATGGGGGAGCCATAACCACAGGCTTTAAGTGCATTTATATACCGCCTATGTGAGCGTTCACTTGTCTTATATACGCGGTGAAGCCGCCCTTGTCCAAGAGAAAGACATTCATAAACATCGAGAATGTGGTAGCCTCAGCGACACTGAAGCAGAACATAGATCTAAACTCCATTGTGAGAGTCTTCCCAGGCGTTGAGTATAGACCTGAACAATTTCCTGGATTGGTTTACAGACTTAAGAAGCCTAAGACAGCGACACTGATCTTCAGTTCCGGCAAGATGGTTTGCACAGGCGCCAAATCTGAGAAACAAGCGAGAAAGGCCGTTATGAAAGTCGTTGACGAACTCAAAAGGGACGGCATAGTAATCGTCGGGAAACCCGAAATACAGATACAGAACATAGTAGCCTCAGCTGGACTAGGAGGATCCATAGACCTCGAAAAGTCAACATACTCACTGCGAAGAACTATGTACGAACCGGAACAGTTTCCTGGACTCATCTACAGAATGGACGAACCCAAAGTCGTGATCCTTTTGTTCGCCAGTGGAAAACTCGTCTGCACAGGAGCCAAGAA
>CAYXJU010000107.1:0-5929 GCA_964464765.1 uncultured Candidatus Bathyarchaeia archaeon
GGCCCGTTGACGGAGAATGATTAGGCACATCCATGACATGTGAACTAGTGCTAGGGTTCTGTTGCGTGGTTGCGGCATGGGAAAGGTCTGTTGCATCAGCGCGGCATGAATTTGCTTATCTCATCATCTTATGAGGTAGATCAGTTGTTTGTCTAGCCACACGGTAAGAGATTCGATGCCACGTGAGGAAGGCCCTGTTAAGAGGGGGAAGCGTCGAGGCCGCCGTAGGAAGAAGCCTTTCTGGTGGCCTTTCGGATAGATTCTCGAACTAGGCTGTACGTAGAATCTTCTGTGTTGGCTGATTGGTTCTTAATACGAACAATTGAGAGAGACGAAGTGAGAGAGGCACTTCAGCCGAAAGTCGGTCCCTCTCGTGACTTGATAGAATATTTTCTCTCAGAGAAGCGCCAGATGCGTTCTTGTACAAGTGAGTGGTCTTTAGCTGAAGCCGCCTCCGTCATCCGTCGCTCTAGGATAGAACTGTCGCTATTCTACGATGGAGTTCCGCTTCGACTCTATGATAGGCTGAAGGATACCCCGCGCTATTCATTGAATCATTTTCAAACGAGACAGATTGAAAAAGAGCTATCGATTTTCAGAAATAGAGCGAGAGGCCAAGTGAAGATTAGGATTCTGCCGAGTCTAGCCAGAGAATCGACTATCCGGTTCTATATCACACAATTTGGGCTGGAAGTAGCTGACGCATTTCATTTGGCTATTGCTAGAAGATTCAGATGTGATTTCCTTGTAACCAGAGATAACGACTTCATTTGCAAGAAGAGACAACTTGAGACAATTATCAAGATCGTAAATCCTGCTCACATGCTTAACATGATTCGCACAGGAAAAAGTTCATTGAAGGAAAGCTAACAGCGTAGGATTGTTGAATCGACTCAGAATGTCGCGCAGTTCGTCCTTAGTCATTCCTTCTCGTTTGAGCCATTCAATTTGGGCAAGAACCCACTTTGCGTTCACTCCGTTGGTTTCACCGTTCAGAAAGCGTTTGATCGTTCCTTCGATGACCTGTTTTCTCCATGTTTGAGCAGGTGTCTCTTGTCGTTCCTTTGCTTCCACACTATTCTGTATGAGTGTTTTCCATCTGTTGCCGTCTCCGAGGCTTGGCAGTCCTGCCGCTTCGGCTGGTGTCTTTCCGTTGAGTGCCGTGTGTGGTCTCAAGAAATTGTATGAGAGTCTCAAGCCATCTACCATACCATGCGCTGATTTGGAATCGTCAAGTGCTCTCATAGTTTTGGTTCTCTCCTTGATCGTTCCGTGGAGACGCTCGATCATGTTGTTGTTTGCTTTGTCGATGAATCGTGGTTTGCGAAGATGTTGAGTGTGTTTCTTGGCGAAGGTTTGATCGAAAGCTGAGGCGTAGCTTGCTAGTCCGTCAGTAACGAGAACATTTGGCACGATCCCGCTTGTCCTCTGACCTTCAAGGAATAGGTTCGTTGCGTCATGTTCGCGTCGAGTGCTAGTTAGTCTGCTTGCGATAAGGAATCGTGTTTCACGATCCATGAGGTTCCACATCCATTGATAGTGACCGTTCACGTTGAGCATTGTCTCGTCAGCGTGCCAGACATCTGCCACATCAGGCATGAGTTTGTCAGCGTACTCTTTCATCAATGCGACATAGCGTTGAATCCATCGGAGCACGGTTGAGCAGTTCACGGTGACTGAGTAGAATTGTTTCAAGTGGTCTGTGATCTTGCGTAATGAGATGCCTTTGAAGTAGAGATCAAGTGATGCAGTTATGACTTGTGGGCTGCACTTCATCCGTGAGAAACCTAGATCGACTACGAAGCGGCGACCACACGCCTTGCACCAGTAGGTTTGCGTGAGTCCGCGCTTGTTATGTCTCTTGCCGCGTTTGACGATCTTTGTGGAGTGACAATATTCGCATTCGTCTGGTTCTGGTTCATCGCTTCGGGGGACTGCGCCTGACGAAGTAATAATCGAGTGTCGAAGGGTCAGGCTGAACAGTACGGAATGAATGTGCTTGCAGGTTACTCCACGAAAGCGACAGTCGGGGCACTCGCAATGCCATTCTCCCTCAGTCTTAACGACTAGGTAAGAGCCGCTGCCACTCTGCGATTTAACCTTGTACGTGCACTCGTCCAAACGTCTAATCTGGTTCCCTTTCGCGTAGATTGCAAGTGCCCGTTCAGGCCGTGGGTCAACCATCATACGTGTCTACCTATCCTACCTATACACCTAACAGGTAGATAAGGTTATAGGTAACATAGGTAGATTGTCGGTATGGTCAAAATGGGACACAAATCCACCGTAGCAAGAGCAAGCACCAACTCCCCCTCAGTTCGCGCCACAATACCCGAAGACATAGCCAAGGAGATGCAATTGTCCGTGGGAGATGTTTTAGACTGGGAGATAGAAATACGCAAAGGACGCAAGGTTGCGATTGTTAGGAAACTCGAATGACTTGACGAGGGAAAGGTTGAGCTGTGTCTGCAACCAAGAATAAGCAAGAACTGGCCAAACTCGCAAAGCTCAATGTCCTGATGGATGTGTGTAATGGCAAGAAATCAGGACAAGAAGAAAATATCAAGATCAAAATAGTGCTTCGTGTTCTCCGCTTACTGAACTGGCACGAAGATGATATGGACTTTGAGCACCATGTTGGCAACAAACGGGCAGACATAGCCCTCATGGTAGCTCACAAACCAAAGGTTATCGTCGAGACAAAGTCTCATGAGAAGTCTCTGGAAGATTACAAGACTCAGACACTCGGATATGCCCAGAGGAAGGGAATCACATGGGCTCTCATCACCAATGGCGGCGAGTGGCAACTTTACAAATCTTTCATTGAGGGTGTCGAAGACAGAAGAAACAAGCCCGTCTTCTCAACTAGACTTGAACACATTGAGAGAGATATTGATGCCTTTGAGAAGCTGATCGGACATGAGCATATAGCAAATCTGGACAATATCACGAGAGCACAAGTCGAAGCCATAAGAAAGGCGATAACCGAAGAAGACCTCTTGGATACTCTTCATCAGAGTAAGCAAGAACTTTTCAAAGATTTGCTGGTACAGTTCGGCGACAAGTGGACCAACGACAAATCGTTCAGAACGAAAATTGATCGTTGGGTTGCCGAACGCAAGATTGACACAAAGGAGACTTGGCTGGATATCTACGGGCGCGACAAGATATTCAGAGAGCGCGTCAATCAGGTGTTCGCGCTCAGCAAAAACCTAGATAATGCTTGGAAAGAACGCTACCTGAAAGATAGACTGTTCAGAGATGAAATAGACCACAAGCTGCGTGAGAACGACATCCAAGTAGATTGGATAGACCGCCTCTGCTCTGAGGGAGCGTACACATTCATCAATCGCGTTCTCTTCCTTCGGATATGTGAAGATCGCGAATTCATCGAAGTTCAGAGTACTGAGGGATGGATCGAGACACTGCGCAAAGCCACATTCAGCGATACCGTGCTGACACTCCTCAAGGAACTCTTCGCAAGTGTAAGCAAACGCTTCGCAATCTACTCAAAGCCACTCTTCGACCACATAATGATCGAGGAACTGAAGTGGTCGAGAGACACGATACTCAGGATAATTGAACGCACCAAGAAACACGATTTCAGGAAGATAGACCGAGACATCCTAGGCCATGTGTACGAGAAACATCTGACAAGAGAGACTCGGAGGTCACTCGGACAATTCTACACCCCAGAACCAATCATTCGTCATATACTCATGCAGATTCCGTTGGACGACAAGATGAGTATTCTCGACCCTGCTTGCGGCTCAGGTGGATTCCTGCTGGGCGCATATGACATTCTGATTGCAAGAATGCTGAAATCTGACTGGAAAGAGGACGAAGCTCACGAGCATCTCGTCAATACGGTTCTCCACGGCATAGACATCGACTCATTCGCAGTTCAACTAACGGAAATGAACCTTCTCTTCAAGAACCTCAATCGCCCACTCGATATCGCCAACATTCTCGAAGGTGACACAATATCCGTCGGCTTAGACCTGTATGCGAACAATCAGAAGGAAGGCAGAGAAAAGAAGACGGCATTTTCCGCCCTAGTGAGCAATCCACCTTTCATGACAATTACGAAAGACGATCCGCGCTACAAGACCCACTTCAAAGATTACTATTCGGAGATCGTCGCTGGGTCGATAAACAGTTCATCGTTGTTCGTCAAACGTGCGATAGACTTGCTCAAAGACGGTGGATGGTTAGGATTCGTCATACCAAAATCGTTGCTTAGGGTGGATTCATACCGAGGAATCAGACGATACCTCCTTAGAAAGTGTGAAATCAGAAGCATCACTGACATAGGTCGAGGTTTTGAAGAAGTCGGATACGAAGTTGTAACGTTGGTGGCGCAGAAAACAACGAAGCGCACGAAGAGGACGATTGTAATATACACTGAAATCAATGATCTAGAGCATAAAGACTTCAAGAAGCATGAAGCTGACCAGTCTTTCTTTGAGAAAGAAGGGGTTTTCCTCATCTATGTAACCAAAGATGTGCAGCCAATCTATGAGAAACTTCATGGCACAGACTGCGTATCGCTAGGTGGAGAGAAGAGAATAGCAAAGATATGGCGCGGCTTGCCAATTTCCGTCAATTCACCACTAATTTCTGCCGCGAAAACGAAACCAAGTGACACTAGATGCTTGCAAGGAGAGTCAATTGGTCGCTATGTGACCAAGACAAGCCCAATACTTTGGCTTCATGAGGAAGCCGTTGCAGAGCATAAGGAAGCAATCAACCGACTGAAACGTAAGAAGATCGTTGTCCAGAACATTGTGACCTCCAAGGTTCGGTGCGTGGGTACTTACGATGATGAAGGACTTGTTGACATTGACACCATAACCAATGTGTCCGTCGAAGATGAAAGATTCGACGAGAAATTTGTCTTGGCAATAATGAACTCCAAGCTAATGACTTGGTATCTTAGAGATGTAGTCTTCAACAGGGCTGAATTGACCATGCACATGGACGACCCATACCTTGGTCAAGTTCCAATCAAAGTGGTTCCCAAGAAAGACCAACAGAAGATCGTCAGGATCGTAGATCGCCTATTGGAATTGCGCAAGATTCTGGGCAAGACTGAGTACACGCTCTTCACTCATTTGGAGTACAACAAGGCTGTGAAAGAGCAAAAACGCCTTAACGGGAAATTGGACGAATTGGTATTTGACCTATATGGTCTCACAGAGAATGAGAAGGCTATCATTACTCGACTGATACCATACACCTAGCTCGGATACGTTGGAAAACTGCCCAAAAATGTAATTCATGCCGCGCTGATGCAACAGACCTTTCCCATGCCGCAACCACGCAACAGAACCAGTGCTAGGAGTCGGGGACCCCCCTCCGGGAGGGGGGTATGCCTATGGCCATCAATACCATACTTATTCTCAACTGCGACGGTAACCCGCAAATTTGGGTCTACGGAGTTTCCAACAGAGTCTTGACACGACTTGTGGGTGTTTAACACCCTTCCCTGAGTGTTTAGCACCCATGCATCAATTCCACGTAGAATCACACTGAGTTCAAGGCGATTTCCTATGCTAGAGCAACGGACATACTCGTGGGTACTCATGATGCGAAGAACGGGGCGACTAAGGGCTTGTTGCCCTTTGCGAAACCAATTATGTCGGCCTCTGGGATTGGAGTGAAGTCAGCAGGATATGCGAAGAGCACCACCCACTGTCCTTTGAGACCGATTAGCGAGATCTGGCCTCTCATCGTATTCGTCGTGAAGTCTGGAGCTGGTCATCGAGATTCACCATCGCGCATCACAGAAAGCCATATGGATTCTGGCCCTAATATGGGCGTGCAGGATCAACTGAGAGGTGAGAATGTTTGGAACGTTACAAGAAGGGCGATGTATACGGCTGCGCCGAGCCTGAATGCGGTCTCGAGGTGGCCGTGACAAAGGCAT
>CAYXJU010000108.1:0-5929 GCA_964464765.1 uncultured Candidatus Bathyarchaeia archaeon
GAACACCGATAATTGTTAGAATTCCTCAGAATCGGCTGCAAGAGTATGGGATCACCACAAAGCACCCTTACCGCTACGTCTACTGGAGGAAAGAGCATACCCCAACAGCCTTCATGAAACAGCTTGAGGAGAACCTTGTGAAGAAGTACAATGATTACTATGATGCAGAACTGGAACCATTCCAGATTTTCGAGCAGCTTCGATTCAAGAAACAGGTCGCAATCCCATTAAGAATGAAGGGGGAAGAATCAACAATCATCGGAACCTTATGGGACTTCCACTTCACCCCCTTAAATGGTGTGAAACGAGATCTCTTGCAGTTCGGACTTGACGCAGGATTCGGCGAGATGAACAGCCTAGGATTCGGATTCATGAACATAACAGAGGGGTAGTTTTACAAAAATGGAGACCACTCTTACGGATACAGGCTATCCTTGGATAGATTGTGGCATAATAGGGTTGCATGATTTATGGAAAGATAAGAGCAAGATACAACCTGAAAGAAGCGTTAATGTAGACTGGCGTAACAATCAGATTGTTCTTGAAGCCACCAATCCTAGAGAATTCAATCGCTTCCTAGACTCAACATGGGAAGAAGTAAAGTCAAGCTACATTGAACCCACAAGAAATAGTGTTTGCATACTCGATAAGAAAAAGGGAGAATTCAAAGTAGTTCCTAAGATCAACTTGGTCAATGTAGTTGGCTTCTTGTTTAGTGGTGGAGATCTAAAAGTCAAGTATGAGTGGGAACCTCTAAACAACGGTTTGTTGAATAAGCATAAAGAGACAAAGGAACTCTACAAAGGACGAGGACACATAGATTTCAAGGTGAAGAAAAAGGAAGAGAACGCCTATGTCCCCGCTTCCAAGCCAAGATATAATTGGCCGCTCAAAATAGGAAAGGAAGGTGTCTGTTCATTTTGTGGCCGTAGAGCTCCCTGCGTGGACATTGACTCAAACAATTATCCCTTCGCAGTTGGAACCAACAACTTCCAGAACTTCTTTTCGAATCTGAGCCTGTCGCCTAAGATGTGTTCATTCTGTACATTAGCTTCACTGGTGGCCATAAACCGAACAATCTTTAACTTGACGGAGAGAAGACGTAGACTTTTTCTCGCAATCCCTCAAGCTTACTCACTTGGAGAGCTCTACGATTTCTGGCACCTCATAATGTCTAAAGTACTGAAACCTCTTAATCAGGATTCAAACCTGCTTTCTGAGGGTTATCGCTATCGACGACTAAGTGAGAGCGTTCTCGCTACATGCTTAGAGCTGTACCTCCAGCTTGAGAGAATCAAAGAAGATACAAAGCGAATTGCCGAGGCGGATAAACTAGAAGCTAAAATTTCAAGTAAGAGTTGGCATTTCTTCATGGTATCAAAGACCGGCCAAGTCCTTTCGTTTGATAGCTACACGTACTTGACAGATCTCCACAGAATCTTCAAGCTATTCGCCAGCCTAGGGAATCCTCATACGTTCAAGGAGATGTTCCAGCATTTGGCAATCCAGCAGGGAAGGGAGTGGCGTAATGAACTTCGAGATCAGTTTGCCCAAAGAATTCTTCGAAGTGCTGGCTTAAATGATGTTGCTGAACGAATAATGTGGGGAAAGAGTAGAGAAGGGAGCTATGTGGCAGGTTTAGCAGATTTTATCGAGCATTACAACATATGGAGAGGATAAAATTGGAAAAAGAAATGGTTGAAATATGCAAGAAGATAGGACACCAAATAGGTTACCATGCAGCGGAAACTCAACAAGCATCCATCTTGTATGACCTCAGAAGAGTAAAACGGTTCGATGCCTTCTTACACGTTCTTGAAAGGCTCAAACATAGAATACCGTCTTTACTCACTGAACAAGAGTTCTTCTTCAAGATCGATGCTGGAAACTGGCTTGAGTACAAATCCCTGATAAGTGTTTTTGCGAAGGATCAAGAGTCTAAAGTCAATTACGCAAGAGGTAGGAGGTGAGCTTAAGTGGAAAAAGAGAGTTCTACATCAAAGTGTCTGAACATAGTGTTCCTCTTCAAAACATCTGTCGGGAGCATAAACTCTAGCTTTTCTGAAGAAAATATCTCCATTGTGAAGAAGGTTACTCTGCCCAATGGAAGTGAAATACCATATGTGTCAGGTCAAGCAATGCGTCGGTACATCAGAGATAAGTGGGAAGAAATGGGATTAGGCATCTCCCCTGTCAATCGCTTGGGAGTAGAAGCTGTCAAGGAGGAAGAAGAAACTAGTGAATCAGAGGGGGGAGAGGAAGAGACCGAAGAATCGAAAGCGAAAGAAGAAAAAGCTGTAGTTGGTCAAGTAATGGCGTCATCAAAATGTGACCCAGTAGAATATATTGATGATGATCTTTTCGGCTTCATGTCCAGTAGGAGAAAAGACATACGCAAGCGTACTTCTCCAGTCAAAGTGTCTCCAGCAATAGCATTTTTCCCATTCAGAGATGACAGAGACCTTGGCGTTAGAATAACGGAAGAAGGGAAGAAAGATCCTACCAAAATGATGCCTCCGTTCGAGACAGAAGTCTACTACAACTACTTCCTCTGCAATATCCTTGTGGATCTGGAGCGCATAGGCATATTCAAAGATGATAATTACGGAAAGGAGAAGAGACCTGAAGACTTGGATAGTGACAAGAGAAAGGAACGACTAGAGAATCTAATCGAGGCCATTCGTGACTTATGGGGAGGCGGAAAACAGGCACGGTTCTTAACCGACATCTCTCCAAAATTCATCATTTACTCTAGGCAGACTGTGAAGAAACCGATCTTTCTTGAAAGGATCAAGATGAAGGAAGACGAAACCATTGATATGCCCTCAATTGAGGAGACGCTGAAAGATGAGAGTAATCTATTGGGCAAAGTCATAATAGGTACCACGGATGGGTTTGGCGGAGTAAAGGTAGGTCAACAAATTCTGAACAACACAATCACTATTGAAAACATAAGCAAAGCCTTCGCCGATATCCTGACGGATGCCGAGTTAGCAGTTACATAACCTCAAGATGCTTGGCCATGAAGGCAATTTCCGCCGTCAGAGTTCATGTGGTGGGGCTTTTCAATTCCTTTAAGCCAAGAGCTCCTGAAGATGTGAGATATCACCGTACTTACGAGTTCCCGCCAAGAACAACTTTGCTCGGCTTTGCAGCAGCATCTCTGGGGTTAGGGGAAACTGAACTCTATGTAGAATGGGATGGCGGCCCACCTCTAGCTGACCGTCTTGAAGTAACATCTATACTAAAGGAAGTCACTGGTCACATTCGTGACTACTGGACAATCAAGAAATTTAAGGGAAAAGAATCATTCCCTGCAATGCAGGTTAGAGAACAACTTTTCAAACCCTCATATACACTTTACTTTGCATCACACAAAGAAGAGATAGTTAAGAAAATCTACAACGGCATCCTCAACCCCTATTATCCGCTTTCTCTCGGTCGTGATGATGAGCTGGTAAGAGTTACAGCAGCAGAACCATCTAACCTACGCATGCTAAAACCACCTTTTTCTCTATCCAAAACCCTTCTCCCCATGGATCTTGTTCCTAGGGTTAAAGAGGAGGATCGTATAGCACTCTTAGAGTCCTTGACTAGATTGAAGTTTGCTAGGCGTTTTTCTATAAGGGAAGATGGTACACGTATGGAGGAGGACATTAAGGAGTACGTCCAGATCTCTGATCCCATCCATGTTGTAGAGGATGTCGAAGCATATACTGATGCGCCTGAGGGAGAAGAAGGCAACAATTTTGTATTCTTATGATGAGGTCTGGGCTAAGCCAGAGTACCCTCTAGAACACCACATGGAAGATTGTCTTCAATTATTCAGCAAAGTCAAACACTTCAAGAAAGCGATTGCAGGAACAATTGCTGAGAGGGCTAACATTGAAGCCGAGGATTTGTGGAGTAGCGCTTTCTTCACAACACTACTTCATGATGTTGGCAAGGCAAGCATTCCTTTTCAAAAGTACTTGAGGCAGCAAGGAGAGAAAGAAAGCCATGCCTTCACCTCCTTTTACTTTGTAAATCAAATCTGCAGTAACGTGTCGAAGTTAAAGATAAATGAGAAGACAACTGGTCTTGAAGCTTTAGCCGTAGCTAGTCATCACTCCCCGCTACATCCATTGAAATTTGAAGAATGGTATAAAGGGGTTGAAGAAGAGCCACAGATCCTAAAAGATGTGGTGAGGCGATATCTGAAGGATTTTGCTGCGAAGAAAGCTATGGAATATGTTGGGAAGGTCACTGAATTAGATGTTAGTTTTCCCCAGACTTATAATGACATTTACGAGTCATTTGCTCTCCTCAATGCTAGGTTGCGAACATCCCGGACGATAAGCAATGACTCTATCCGATTACCATTCGCTTTTCTTAAGAGCATACTCCACTATTGTGATTGGTATGGTTCCAACAAGGAATTCAACCCACAGTATTCACCAGACAATGTCGAGTCCAGGATCCTTCGATATCTTGAGGAGAAAGAAAAGACGCCAATTCAATTAAAGCAATTCCAAGAGGGCATTAAGACACTAAATGACACTATCCTTCAAGCCCCCACTGGAACGGGTAAGACTGAAGCTGCAACTCTGTGGGCTGACAAATACATAAGTTCAAAAAAAGTCCTCTACCTCCTTCCAACCATGACCACCTGCAACAAAATGTATGATAGACTTAAGAAGATGCTGGGGTGTGAGGTAGGGCTTCTCCATGGCACCTCCGACTACATGCTCGCCACGAACGAGGAATATGAGGGGCAGGAAGAGTTTGAGCGCATAAGACAGTCACTTTTTTGTAAGAGTTTCATGTACCCCTGTACAGTAGCTACAGTCGATCAACTGCTCTTTACAATGTTCAACTGGGGTCGATGGGAGTTGAAACTACTGAACGCAGGTAATAGTGCCATCATAGTGGATGAAATACATGCCTACGAGCCGTACACCGTGGCATTAATTGTACATACATTGAAATTACTGAGGTCTCTTGGCGCAAAGAATCTTGTCATGAGTGCAACAATCCCTACGGTTCTTCAAGATATACTGTCGAGTGAGTTAGGACTTACTTCATACAAGGATACTTCATATGACCGCCGGATTAGAACATCCATTCAACTGAAAACCAGCAAGGAGATAACTTCTGCCGTTCAAAAGATTGTTAGACGTTATGAAGACAAGAAGAAAGTGTTAGTGATCTGCAATACTGTAGCAACCTCCAAAGCTGTCTACAAAGCCATAGAATATTCTAAGAAAATCAAGAAGAACAAACTCCTGCTTCTTCACTCCCAATTCATAATGAGAGATCGAGCAGACAAGGAAGACTTCCTAGAGAATCTGAAGTATTGTCCCGGACCCTTTGTTCTTGTAGCTACTCAAGTTGTGGAGGTTAGCCTAGACATAGATTTCGATGTTCTGTTCACCGAAGCTTGCCCAATAGATGCCCTCATTCAGAGGTTGGGGCGAGTCAATAGACGAGGAGAGCGTCCTCCAGCTGAAGTATTCATCTACAAACAGACGCCTAACGCAGATAGAGTCTACGACCCTGCACTTGTTCGGGATAGTGTTAAACAGCTTTGCTCAAGAGGTCGAAGCAAACTTGAGGAATTTGAACTAGCCAAAATAGTGAACGATGTCTATGATAAAGAGGATTATGAAAGCAGATTCCAGGAGGAGTTTAAGAAAACTCGGGCCTTGATCGCTGATGTTCAGGATAACCTTCGTCATATGTATCGGCTAACCGTCGATGAGAAGATGCTTCAACGGGTAGTTACCAGAGAGAGCGACTACGTGACCATAAACGTCGTCCCAAGGGATTATGCCGACAGAGTATCAAGTTTACCAAAAGACGAAAGATATCGGCGAGTGGAGTTCACAGTTAAAGTTCCATACTATAAAATCAAACGGAATCTCAGACAGCCACTGGATGGAGTTCTAGT
>CAYXJU010000109.1:0-5778 GCA_964464765.1 uncultured Candidatus Bathyarchaeia archaeon
CCGATTCAAGAAACAGGTTGCAGTCCCACTAAGAATGAAGGGGGAAGAATCAACAGTTATCGGAACCTTATGGGACTTCCACTTCACCCCCTTAAATGGTATGAAACGAGATCTCTTGCAGTTCGGGCTTGACGCAGGATTCGGCGAGATGAACAGCCTAGGATTCGGATTCATGAATTTAGCTAAATATCCCTTGATGAATTCAACCTCAGAAAATACCAATCAGAGGCCTTACAGTTATTCCATGGTTCCTGAGCGGGGTTAGTTCTTTGAGTAGCATCTATCACATCACTGGCAACCCCTTTGTTGATGCAGGAATAATTACTCTTTGTGCTCTGTGCAGAAAAGACGACCCGACTAAGTTAGAATTCTCAGATCTTAGACGACACGTCCATAGACTCCCAAAACTGTACTTGCGCTGGAAGATGGCGGCCTTCTTTGGACCTAACCCTAAATTTGCTAACCCTTCGATACGCAGGAAGGAGGATCGAGAAGCTAAGTATGCCAGATATCTCGGAGAGTTGTTGCAACATGTTACGCCTGTATCTCAGAGTGGAAGTTGTATGGCCTGCGGGTCTAGAGAAGCAAATGCTGAGCGAGTCTTCCGTGAGATTTATCCATTGACTGGAAGTGGTGATTTCCTTAACTGCTTCTCGTTCTTTGAGAGTGGATTACCACTATGTTCTACATGTGTACTAGCTACGCAATTTTCCCCATTTTACATGATCTCTAAGGGCGGGCGTCTAGCACTAATTCACAGTCATAACGTGAGGTTAATGCTTAACATAGCTCGAGCAGCCGTGCGTCACATAAGAGGTCTCACGGCCGCTGGCGGTGAGTTAGCATTCTATGCCCCAAACATTTACCTTGGAAAAAGAAATGAGGAATTTCTCGTGAACTTGGTGTATAAAGACATACTCAAGCGTGGAGAGCTCTATGGACATACAGCAATTAGAATGTACGTTTTCACGAATTATGGCCAAATCAACGAGCTTGATTACATAGATCTATCAACCCATGTTTTCAAATTCTTAGAGGAAGCTTCTACTGGAGCGTTAAGACAATGCTTGGATGAACTATTCGAAAGTTCAGGTCCAGGTATATACCCAAGACTTGTAGCCGGTGAAAATATTGAACTTTTCTTTATTAATAGAAAAGAAAGGAGAATGGTTGGAGGATGGCAACTCTTTGAACTTTACCTGAGGATGGTTGAGGAAATGGATCCAAAAAGAATAGAAACCATAAAGAAGGTGGGGGAAAAACTCTACCAATATCTCAAAAAAACAGGCTTCAAGAAACTAGACGATCTGGAGATGGTGGAGAATTACCAGACTTTTTTCGTGGAACTGAACAAGATTCAGAAGGAAGCCCCGGTCTGGGAGATAGAGGACCTCACCTCTCTGTTCCCCGAAGACAAAGAAGGGCGCATCCTGTGGAGAGAAACTCGCAACATACTCCTTGGATACATCTATGGATTGAAACATAAGGATGAGGAGGTGAGAAAACCATGAAGGAAGTTAAGATGCTGACGGGTTTGATTCTTATCGATGCACCGCTCTCGGCGCTAAACAATGCGGGGATTGAACGTGGAGTCTATGCTGAGAACAAAGTCGTGGTCAAGAAGGTAAGAGTTAGAGGTGGAGGTGAGTATCCCTACGTCTCTGGACAAGCATTCAAGCGATGGTGGCGTGAAACAATACACGACAAGCTTGCTTGGAACCCATCGCCCATATTCAGAGAGGAGAGTATTGCCTACACAGAAGCAAACCCTATCAAATATGAGGAGGACGATGTGTTTGGCTACATGCTAGCTCCAAAGGAAAAACTTGAAGAGATTGGCATGGTTGCTGGGCTAGCCTATAGAAGAGTTGCCCCACTAAAGACCACTCCACTCATATCACTTTTCCCAAACGTAATAGGTAAACCCGATTTTGGTGTCTTTGTGCGTGGAGATGAATCTCAGGCAGCACCAGTTCCCTATGAGCAAGAGCTTTACTCCACGGTACTCAAAGGGGCGTTCTCTTTGATGCTAAGTGAAATCGGTGTCTTTTCAATGGGTCGAGCCAAGGACTTGCCAAAAACGACTGATGCTGAGGAGGCTTTGAAAGGAAAAAAGATTGATGACAAGAATAAGAAACAAGTCGAAAAATTCAAGGAAAGGGTGAGTCAGCTCCGACAGCAAGCAATCCAAGTTGAGGCCGAAATTGATGAAAGTACATCCCTCACGAAATTGCCTAATAAGGAACGAACGAAAAGAGCGAGTGAAACAATACGTGCACTGGCCGAATTAAGAGGGGGGGCCAAATGCTCTGGATATCTAACCGATGTTGCTCCGAAATTCGTCATCTTAGCATGCATAGCCTGTGCAAACCACATCTTCATGGATGTCGTGAAGCCAAGGAACGGAGATATCGTACTGGATAACCAAATACTTACTGAGGTTGCCGAAGATTACTACGACAAGTTTCTGAGTCCGATCTATATTGGGCTTAGAAGAGGCTTCCTGATTGACGCTGAGTACGACAAAATATCTAGTACAGAAAGTATTACATTAGAAGGTAATAAGAAAATCGAAGTGAAGTTCGGTACACCAAAACAAGCTTTGGAAGAAGCGGCTCAATTCATTGAGAAGATGATACTTTGAGGGCAATTCGGGCCTATGTGAGAGGGTGGACGGCTTCCTATAGGGTTCCTTTCCTAGCCGTGGTCCAACCAACTCTTCAAATTCCACCACCCTCCACTATCTACGGTATTCTATCGGCTATTGCAGGCAACTCTATCGGTCCTGAAGATACTGCTGTTGGCTTTGTCGCTCCGTCTCGTGCCAAGGGTCAAGACATTGAACGAACTTATCAAATAGGTGAAGGAGGCAGAATTGAAAAAATAAGTATCGTCAAAAGAGAATTCCTATACGAGCCTGAATTATTTCTCTACGTGACTAACTTAGACCTGCAACCATACTTCCAATCACCTCGGTACCCTCTCCTTCTAGGGAGAAGTTGCGATCTAGGGTTTCTTGCGGAGACGAAAGAAGTAGAACTGGATCCTGTTGAGGAGGTTGAATTCCAACATACCATACTGCCATATCCGTGGTCAGGCATATCAGCTCCTATAATGGCTCTTCCGCTAGCATTCACCGATACTATTCCACGCAGAGCTATTGGAGCTCAACCCTACTATCTAATTGATGACAAGAAAGTGAAAGTAAGAAAGGAGGGTGGTAAACAGCTCTTCATAGACCCTGAGAAGCAGTGGGGAGTCTATTTCCATGGTCATCTACGCTAAGGGCAATCCCCACTGGACTACTCTAGAAAATCACATCGAAGATTGTTTGCAAACGTTCACTTCACTGAGTAGGGAGTTTCCATATCTGCCTAAGCTCTCTAAAGTCGGAGACTTTTGGAGACAACTCTTCCTATGCATCGTGTTTCATGATTTGGGCAAAGTAGCAGCGGGATTCCAAGCATCCTTGAATGGTACGCCTTGGAACTATAGGCATGAGATTCTATCTGCAGGACTTGTGCCGAACCTTAACTTGTCCCAAGAAGTGAAGCAAGCTGTAGCTATGGCTGTAGCAACAAGCCACCATGGTTCCACTTATCTCTGGAGAAACTACACGACATCGACCGAGAGTGGACAACAGAACTGGATGAAGAAAGTGGCCGAGATGAAGGTGAATGAGGATGAGCTTCAGAAGATTCTGAAAAGATTTCAGTACTTTGCCAAGAAATATTTTGGCGAGCATCTAGACGAACTAGAGGACATAGGTCATGCCAAGAATTGCGTAGACATTCTGCAATCATATGTTAGACCTTTGCTGGCAGGTGAGATTGACTTAACCAACAGTGCCTATCATATACTGCTTCGTGGACTGACAATTGCCTCCGACCACCTAGCTTCAGCAGGCCTCAAAGAAATTCGACACCTCCACAATCTCCATGAATACATACTCCGTTGCGACAAAATCAGGGAAAATAGCCTTCTTCCTTTCCAAGAGAAAGCTTGGAAAATTTGTAGCTCTTGTATGCTTCAAGCCCCAACAGGATCTGGTAAGACTGCCGCCGCTCTATTGTGGGCATCAGGAAATCAGGACTCTGGAAGGAGGGTATTCTACGTGCTTCCCTATGTTGCGAGTATCAATGCCATGCAGAAAGAGCTTCAAGACGAGTATCACATTCCTCAGGATGATGTTGGCGTTATTCATCATCGTGCTCTCTACTTCATATACAAGAGTTTCCTCGAGAAGGAGGGTGAGAATCTCAGTCCTTCTGAAGCCAAGAAAATGGCAAGGGCCGTTCACGATCAGACCCGCAAAATATACAGGCCCATCAAAATATTGACGCCGTACCAGCTAATCAAACCATTCTACGGAATAAAGGGCTGGGAGACGGTAATTGCTGAGATGACAGGAGGGCTATTCGTATTTGATGAGATACATGCCTATGAACCTCGTACAATCGGACTAATAGTACGATTGGTTGAAGAACTCAGAAAATTCGGTAGCAAATGTCTTTTCATGTCGGCCACTCTCCCCAAATTTCTTAGGGATCTCCTTAACGAAAGTCACGAATCAAGTCTGACGCTCATTGAACTAAACCCTAATGAGCCAAGAGAAGAAGAGCTTAGACTTCAGACACGTCATACTCCGATCCACATCAAGGGAGAAATCACTGATAATCTGGAGTTGATACGTGATGAACTTAGACGTGGACACAGCATGCAAAGAAATGTGTTAATTGTCTGCAACTCGGTACGAAGAGCTCAACAAGTGTATAATGCCTTAAAGGACCATGCGAGAAATCCGAAGCTTATTCATAGTAGGTTTATTTCTAGTGATAGGGAGAGAATCGAAAGAGAAATCAAGCAGGCCGACTTGTTAGTGGGTACTCAAGCAATCGAAGTCTCGTTGAATTTTAGCTTTCGAACCATGTTTTCGGAGCCTGCTCCCATAGACGCTTTGCTGCAACGGATGGGTAGAGTCAACAGGTTTGGCAGGACACCAACAAACGTCTACGTCTTCACAGTCGGTTCAGAAGCCGACGAATACATATATGATAAGGATCTAGTGCAAAAAACTCTCGAGCACTTTCCCAGTGGGAGTCCGCTTAGTAATAAGCTAGCTGCAAGTCTTGTCGAGAAAGTTTACGAGGAGGGCTATCAAGCCGACGAGCAGGCTGAATATGAAGAGGCATACACCGCCTTCGGCGATATTATAACGCAATTACAAATTTACGACGAAAGCGACTTCAAGGATGAATTCTTTGACTTAATCAAAGCCGTAGAAGCAACCCCGAAAAAGTTCTACCACCTCTACAGACAACTTGTACATGAAGAAAGATTCTTGGACGCCACAGGCCTTGTTCTTCCGGTCTCTTTGCGTCAATGGAGCTATCTAAAAAATAAAGGAAGAGTATGGAAAGAAGAAGGCCACTGGTACATAGACGCCAGATACGACTCTGAACTCGGCGTGATTCTCGAAGAATCTGAAGTTAACGATACCATATTCTAGGTCACTGAATGGTCCTGGGGGAAGTAGACAATTCAACTAGAAGAAAGGAGCGATGCACTTAGGGCACTGAACTTCACTGGTACTCAGGTGAATTACTATTTCATCTGTAAGCGTAAGCTTTGGCTGTTTACTCGGGGTTTGGAGATGGAGGAGACCTCTGATCTTGTTCTTCTTGGTAAGCTTCTTCATGAGAGGGGTTACGCTCGTCGGCGTAAGGAGGTTCAGGTTGGCAGGGTTAAGATTGATTTTGTGGCTTCTGGCTGTGAGAT
>CAYXJU010000110.1:0-5772 GCA_964464765.1 uncultured Candidatus Bathyarchaeia archaeon
TCAAGCTAAATTACCCGTAAGCAATGTTACCTAAAGGTAATATATATTGACTACTATCGCTTCGCAACACATTCGCGAAATGATCTTACTCTCCCAGAACCTCAACAATTATCGTTCTGTTTGCTCTCGGACCATCAAGCTCAAGAAAGAAAATATTCTGCCAAGTTCCTAGCACGAGTCGTTTCGCCTTGACAGGTATAACCTTTGATGATCCAATGAAGACCGAGGCCAGATGTGAATCCGCGTTATCGTCCACTCTATCATGGTGCCAGCCTGCTCCATGCGGGTAGTCCGCAGCAATCTTGCGCAGTACATCATCCATCAATCCGTTTTCGTGTTCATTGATGATGATTGCAGTGGTTGAGTGAAGTGAATGAATGAGGCATATTCCATTCTCAACTCCACTGTCTCCCACAATTTTCTCAACGCGTTCCGTCACATCCACGAGTTGTCTTCTCTCATTAGTGGAGATCTTGATCTCGCTGAAAGTCGTCTTCAAGATCAAGCATCCTCTTTTTTCCGTGGACTCCGACACGGTAAGAAGGAATCGATCAATCGGAGGAGTGGTGCGTTTCTATTCTGGGGTCGGACGAATGCCACGTACGTCTCTTCTCTTTCTAACTTGCTTCTCGGTTAAGAGCCTCTTCAGTCTTGATGAGATGATGTCATAGACGGCTGGAAGATCCCAACCTGTCTCCGAGTAACTGTAGACTCGCTTCGTGGTCTTGATTACAACGCTCACTTCGTATCTCTGTCTCTCCTTGCCTTCCCGTTCTTCAGATTTGATTTTTGACCGGGCTTCTTCGATCGATGGAAAGCTCCTGCTTAGCATGTTTACTATTCTGGTGAACTTTGTTCTTGCAGCTTCAGCTTCAAATGGATCCTTTGGAAGCCCCACCATATACACTGGAACAAGGCTCTCGGCTTTCTCGACAAGTAGACTCATCAAGTCCCTGTAGGTGAGGATTCCTTGGACCTCTTCCCACACCTTGACCAGACAGTAGTCAACATTTCTCTTCGCCATATGATCCAATACGGCGGCGATTTTTTCACTTGCATTACACCAGGCAGGGTCGGAATCCATTAGAGCTTTTGTCGGCATATCTAGGCGTCGCTGGCTTTCAGGGGTCCGCGCATCTTTTCTCGGAGACTCTGGCGGAACCATGTTGAAAACAATCTGACTGGAACTCAACATGCCTTCTAGCCCCCTTGATCCAGTCACAGGCAGGTGATCTATGTCTCTCCTGATCATGAGATTCCGCGCTTTCATCACCGGTGTTAACTCGTCTATTATCACAGGATGTGCCGTCATGGCCTTATCAGCCGAGACACTCCATGCCTCGCTGTTCTTCATCGCTTCCAAAATCGATCGGGCTTGTATAGCGCCGATGAAATCGTTTCCATCCAAGATGGGGAGAGACCTAATCCTGTAGTCGGACATTATTCTGGCAGCTTCGCCAACCTTCTGTTCAGGAGAAAGCTTGGGCACATGCGTCACGAGTGTGGAAACCTTCCTTGTAGCCATGTTCCTTACTCGTAGTAGATCTCTCATAGTGATCATACCAATTCTCGATGCCTCGACCAGAAACGCCTCATATGCATTAGACTCTTTCAATGTCCCAACAAGTTTCGATACGGGGATATTTGCCCCAAAAGTTACGGGTTGGCTCTTCAACAAACCAACTTCCAGATCTCTTATGTTCTGCATAGAAAGAGAACCTTCATTCAAGTCGTTACGAATCTACTCGCCCAGGCATCCGCATAAAGCTTTTGAGGACTTGCAAAGTGTGCCAGACGTTTAGTTGAATTGGCACGTCACTTTAAATTATGGTTCCTTATGTTCTGTTCCGGTGATCCCAGTTGAGAATGAATCTCAAGCTTCTCCAGTCAGATTTTCAGAAGATCATCCCCCGGGAAAGCAATGGCCTCACTTTGAAATCTGTTGACGTGACGAATTTCTGGAACATGTATGATAGCTTTGTCAGAGAGATCAAACAGGAGTATGTGAAGAAGATCCCCGACGGAGGTACTCCATCGGATAACATAGTAAGAGCCATGGCGATTGGTAGAATAGCTGCTCTTGAAGAGGTCTTAGGAGAAAAGCCAACACAAGCATGATTTACTGGCGACCTCAGATTGGTCTCGTTCGAAAGCGATCGCAAACGCAATCAATGCATGTTGGATTCAACAACCCAAGAAGAGCATTAACATGATTGGGAAATTACTGAGATCCCGCAAAATCTACGATGGTAGAGTCTTGCGGTTGAAGGTGGATGAAGTCAAGCTGTCAGGCGGAGAATTGATACAGCGGGAGACTATCGAACATCCAGGCGCAGTGGCCATTATTGCTTTCGAGAATCAACATGACATCGTCATGACTAAACAGTTGAGACACTCGGTCAACAGATGGCTTCTTGAGATTCCAGCTGGAACGCTTGAGAAAAACGAGTCCCTCAGAAGATGTGCTGAACGAGAGCTGGTTGAGGAGACAGGGTTCGAAGCGGGGAGAATGATGAAGCTGTTCAGCTGTTATATGGCTCCTGGGTACAGCAATGAGTTGATCCATGAGTTCGTAGCTACAGATTTGAGATTCGTTGGGCAGCACACAGAATCAGACGAATTTGTGAAGACACTTACTATGGACATTAGGAAAGCCCCCAGCAAGATCGCTCAGGGAATCATCAGAGACGCGAAAACTATCTGTGGACTGCTATACGTCCTTGAGAAGTTTCCAGAAGTTAGACGCTGGATAATGGCAAGAAAGAAGCCTTCCAGATGAAAAAAGCATCTCACCTGTCAAGACGCCCGTGGTCTTAGTCTTGCATGCAGAAGCTTGACCAGATTCCCGGACACAACTAGTTCAGAAGATCATCCGACTGTCTCACGATCGAAAAGCTATAATCAAGGTTAGAACAAATATCTTCTGGATGAGCAACATGGCAGTTGCATATGTCCTGATAAACGCAGATGTTGGAAAAGAAAACGATGTATTGAAAGAACTGAAGACCCTTCCAAGCGTGAAAGAGGCATATTTCGTTTATGGCGTGTACGACATAGTTGCAAAGATTGAGACAGGCGAAGTCAGAGAACTCAAAGAAGTTGTTGTCACTAAGATTCGAAGACTCGACTACGTCAGAAGCACACTTACCATGATAGTCATGGAAGGCAGATAACGAGTCCACAATCAATCGCACAACCTGTTCTGGCAAACAGATATCCCATCAGCGCTACGCAAGACCTTGAGGTCATGCCATACAAACGCCAGCTACTTACCATCTTTCACAAAGATTGACAATTGTCTTTTTCATAAGAATCAAATCCTTAATGTGCACAAATTCGTCAACACCATGAAATCGAGTATCTGATCGCGAAGGACCGTAACATACAACTGGAATTCCAGATGCAGCGAAGAAGTGGCCGTCATTACCTCCGAGTTCACCAGCCACTGGAAGATCTTTTCCACATGCCATTTTGAGGGCTGAAAGAAGCTTCGCGACTATGGACGCGTCTGCGGTAGTGAAATAGTTGTTCAAAGTCGCTGAGGAGAATTCCAGGCTCGCTCTGAGATTCTGTCGGCGCACCAATCTTGAGAAGTACTTTTTGAGATCCCGTTTTGCTCTTGCGCCGTCTTCGTCAGGGTTGATTCTCAGGTCAAACCTTGCCTCGCACAAACCTGGAATCGTATTCTCTTTTTCTCCTGACTTCAGTATGGTTAAGGAGAATCTTCCACGGATGAATCGGTACGGCGAACCTGGCGGCGCTGGAATTCTTGATCGGACTTTGCCACGAACCTTTGAGTATTTAGAAAGCTGTTCGAGCAGTGGAAGAGCCAAGTTTATCGCGTTGACAGCTTTGTGAGGATATCCTGCATGCCCCTGCGTCCCTCTAACAAGTATTTTTCCCCAGACCACTCCACTGGCCCCTATTGAAACCATTTCTGAATCTGCGTCAAGTACCACTGCGGCATCGCCCCTGATGCCGACCTCATTCACAAGGTACCCGAGACCTAGTCTCCCGCCAACCTCTTCGTCCGGCGTAACCAGAAGCGACACGTTTACTCTGCTATTCTTCGATTGAGACATCTGCTCCATTGCTGAAAGAGCTGACGCTATCGCACCTTTGTCGTCACTCGTGCCACGACCATAGGCTCGATCACCTACCACTCTCATTTCAAACGGAGGGTATCTCCAACCAGCCCCCGCAGGCACGACATCATAATGAGTTGCCAAGAGAACGCTTTCCTTCGCTCCAACATCCAAATCCACTACAACACTAGGGCGAGGTTTCTTATCATCAGACAAATCTCTGGAATCGTAACTTCGAGTTCTAAGACCAAGTTTCTCTGCTTCTTCACGTATCAAGTTCGAACATTCAACATACCTTGTTTTCACATTCGCATCCGTATCGATCTGAACAAGACGGGACAGTAAATCAAGCTCATAAGATGCGCTCATCTGCATTCACCTGACGCGAACACTTACTCCAGATTAGTATGTGAAGCAATCTATATTCAAAACGTTTGCCTGAGAAGATCTGTAGAGAATTGCGACATTCTTAAGATGGACTTGACCTGTATTTTCGAAGTCGATCATGGTGAGTGAATGTGGTTACCGCGATCATCTACAGCAGTAGGTACCTTGATCACGATACTGGGCCTTCACATCCAGAATCTCCTGCGAGACTTCAAGGCATAGTGGAAAGGTTGGAACGAAACGAGATCATGGGGAAATCATTTGGCAGGATGATTGACCCCAGACTAGCCTCAAAAGAAGAGATCGAACTGGTCCACAACCCTCGATATGTTCAATATGTGAAAGAAAGTTGCGAGAGAGGTGTGGCACGACTCGATTCAGACACGCCCATCTGCCCAGAAAGCTATCAAGTCGCGTTATTGGCAGCCGGAGGCTTGCTTTTGGCATGCGAGAAAATCATTGAAGGAGAATTCTCAAACGCTATCGCCTTGGTGAGACCGCCTGGACATCACGCCGGAGCGAATGGCAGAGCCTTGACAGCTTCTTCAGCGGGTTTCTGCCTGTTCAACAATGTGGCAATAGCTGCAGAAAAGTTGACGAGCAAACTGGGATTTGAAAGGGTGTTGATCCTTGACTATGACTGCCATCATGGAAATGGAACCCAAGAGATATTCTATTCCAGTTCAAAAGTAATGTATGTGAGCCTCCATCAAGACGGCAGAACACTGTTTCCAGGTACGGGAGGCATTGAAGAAATTGGACGAGACAAAGGAAAAGGATACACGCTCAATATTCCATTTCCTCCGGGAAGCGGTGACGACGCCTTCTCGAAAGCCTTTGTCAGTGTGGTCGAGCCTGTAGCAAGGCAATTCAATCCGGACTGGATCTTGGTGTCAGTTGGTTTTGACGCGTTACACGATGACCCGATCAGCAATTTGGATCTGTCGTCGGAAGGTTACAGGAGTCTTTTCGAAGGAACAACAAAACTCGCTAGTTCAATCTGCCGAGGAAGATGCGTTGTCACACTTGAAGGAGGTTATGGAAGAACGGTTCCCGACGCTGCTCTAGCCGCCATTTCCGCAATGTCAAATACGTCATATGCTCCAGACGACAAATACCGAAAAACCCCGCAAAGGATTATGGAGAAAGTGGAGGTCGTCCTAGAAGAAGTGGTAAAGACCATGTCCCCGTACTGGAAACTAGGTTGAGACGAACGAAAATGGTTAGGTTGGTTCAGTTCCGCTTGTTCGTTTCGTTCGTTTCTTTAGTATGACCAGAGCTGCAGCAACGATAACGATCA
>CAYXJU010000111.1:0-5720 GCA_964464765.1 uncultured Candidatus Bathyarchaeia archaeon
TGCGAAATTAGTGCATCAAGGTCTAACTGGGAAGGATGCGGCAAGAATCGTTTTTGCCAATGTCTACTATCAGTACGGGACTGAAGAAGTTGACAAAGTAAACGACCTCATTGGCAGCATTTTTGGATACGATTCACACAAGCCAAACCAGGATGACGGACCCCACGCATGACCACAGATGAGCTACTATATCGTCGCGGAGTTTTCTTAGCGAATGCTTGGAGCGACATTCCAGTGGAGGAATTCACACTGGATAAATGTGTAGGGCCATCATCAACCAAGCCAAGATCTGATAGGATGAAGATCACTATGCCTTTTCCATCCTTCTATGGGTTGAATACGTTCCTCACTTACAGGTGTTGGCGATATTCTCTGTGGCATGAAGCCATGCATAGTAAGACGCCATTCACTTTTTTCACGTCAAATGAAGCCGCCGGTATTCGTGCGATCATGAAGGTGCTGGAAGATGAAAGAGTGGAGACTCTAGGTCAGAGTACGTGGAAAGGAATGGAAGATGAGAAGAGACTGATTAGAGGTGTTATCTGGAATGGCACTGAAGAGATCAATGAACCTGTATGTTCTATTGGAATCTTCAAACTATTCGTGTCTAAACTCGTGCTGGGAAGATTCAACGGTCACGTGAGTTCGGAAACTGAACGCAAAATCGATGAAGCTGTTGCCTACGCGAGGACCACCATATCTCAATTGTTGATATCTAAGACTGACAGTGAAATAATTGAAGGGCTCCGGTCCTCAGCCGAGCACATAGCCGCAATCTTGGATATTTCGGAAAACCTGCAACATATTCCCATGATCGATGAGTCATCCATGCTTTCCGCTTCGACAACAGGTGTCGTTGATGAAGAGATTGCAAAGGCCATGCAAAACGATCTCGGCATTCAGAAGGAAGATGTCGAGAGAATCATCGAAGGTGGTGAAGTAACAAACCTTGAATGGGAGAGGACTCTGGAGCCATTGGAAGGGTCAGAGCAGCGTAGAGTGGAAAGCGGGAATCTTAAGGGCGTAGTCACGCCGAATTTCAGCATTGTAAAGAGTGTGAATGTTCGACAGGATCTGGTGAACAAGCTTGTCGCAGATATCAGGAATTGGCGTTTCAGTTGGAAAGAATACTTGGCGAAAGATGGAGACGAACTCGATGAAGATATCTTAGGCCCCAAACCTTTCATAGCTGAAGACAAACTTGAGGCAAAGGTAAGGATTGCAGTGCTGCTCGACCATAGCGGAAGTATCTGGCCATTCAAGTCGGACTATAAAGAGATGACCGTGATCTTGTGTCAAGCCTTGCAGAAGGTAGGTATACGCTATGCGTTGTTTGCTTTTAATCAGCCATTAGACTTGTCAGAAGTCGTTGTCTGGATGATAAAAGATGGAAGCAGGCCTTTTGATAGAATGGCTGTCAACAGATTGCAGCAGATAGAAGCTGATGGAGAGACTCCGTTAGCCGAAGTCTATCAGATGCTCTTGCCGGTTCTGACGCGTTGGAGGATACAGAAGTTCATTACATTCACTGATGGAGTACCTGACAACATGGCGGAAACATCAAGAGCGATCAAGATTTTGCAGCGGAAGGGCATTCAGATGTCTGCTGTAAGCTACCGTTACTTCGACACCAGACATCTGCCATACGACCGATTCGATATGATACGCGACTTGGATGAACTGCCCAAAGCTCTCATCAGAGTCTTGGTTGGCGGGTGAGATAGTCCTTTCCGTGGAAAGTATCCAAGATGCGGACATAACGTAAGTTTGTTCTTGGTCCCGCAGGAAAGAGCCATGATGAGGTCTCATCAAGAGTCGCTGGAGACATCCGCAAAGGAATCAAACTCGAAAAACTCACTCGATGGACCACAAGAGAGTAACTCAAATCTCTTTTCCTACTGTGAAGGCTTTTCCAAGATAGTTTCCCACTCCATAGTACAACCATGCTTCAGGGGCAAGGAGAACAGGATTCAATTTTTTCATGTCGGGAAGCCCTTTTTCAAGAACCGCCCCTTCAACCTTGACGTCCATGATCTCGCCGATAAACTGAGTATGCAATCCAATTTCTATCGTGTGAAGCAACTTGCACTCCAACACGAGAGAAAATTCTTGGACATAGGGGGCGTCGACAAGGGCGCTCTTCACAGGTGTCAATTTTGTCGCAAGAAACTTGTCCGCTTTCTTCCCTGAAGCTATCCCAATGTAATCAGTCTCTTTGAGATACTTCTCGGGTGGAACACTGATTGTGAAAGCTTGTCGTCTCACGATATTGGAGTACGTATATGTGGCTTTTCTGACGGATACTGCGACGCATGGCGGTTTAGAGCAGCATATCCCAACCCAGGCAGCTGTCATTATGTTTGGTTTCCCTTGTTCGTCGTAAGTTCCCACGACTACGACAGGAGTAGGGTAGAGTATCGTCTTTGCTCCAAGAGACTGTTTCATGAATCTTCTCCGCTAGGTCTAATCTCTATTACCGAGTTAAATCACTGTTTGTTGTTGGTGTCTATCGTGGAAATCGTACAAGTTACTTTGCTCTTTCTGTTGCATCACAGGCCTTTTTGGAGTACTACTTTATGATTCTCTTGAAACTCAGTGAAGCCGCCACAAACATGATTGTGTCGAAGAGTGTTATCGCTGCTATGTCGATTGGCACACTAGTAAGATCTCCTGTGATAATCAACGCTCTAATCACGTCAACTGCATAACTCATTGGATTGAAGAGTGCAAACTCTCTCAGAATGGGCGGCATCATCTGTATAGGGTATAGAGCGCTGCTCGCGAAAAAGAGTGGGAAAGTGATCGCGGAACCTATGCCCATAAACCTCTCTCTAGTCTTCATAAAAGAGGCCACGATTATTGATGTGGCAGCAAAACCTCCAGAGACAAAGAACACTATCGGCAATGCTGCGATGACGTAGGCGATGTTGTGAACAAACTTGACTCCTATGATTAGAGCCACTGGAAAGATTATCAGCGCTTGAAACGTAGCTCTAACACCTCCAGCCATTGATCGTCCTATCACTGTGGCATATCGCGGAACGGGTGCAACCAGAAGCTTCTTCAGAATTCCTGATTCGCTTTCCCAAACCATAGTGAGACCATAGAGTATTGAAGTGAAAGTTGTCGATTGTACAAGTATGCCTGGGGTAATGTAGTCTGTGTAAGGTATTCCACCAGTGGGTATCCCGCGCACGCTGCTCATGATGGGGCCGTAAATCACCAGCCATAGAATAGGTTGAACAATTCTTGTATAGATTTCCGTTCTGTCATGTTTGAGTCTCCTGAGCTCGAGTTCAACCATTACAAGCATATTTGAAAGTGAATTTGCCAAATTCCTTCATCCTCCACGTCTAATCATTTTCCTCACTTGTGTGACATCGCTGATTCTTCCTTCAGATTCGAGTCGAGTTCCAGCGTAACTTAGGAAAACATCGTCTAGGGTTGGCTTAGTGAATGAGGTCTTCTCAATCGAGCCTCCATGTACTTTGACAATGTCTATCACTTGAGGTAACGCGGTTTCAGCGTCTCTTGCGAATATTGTTAGCTGTCCATCATCTGCGACAACATCGCTCACGAAGTCTAATTTTCTAATTGCGGTCATTATGTCTTCCTTGACCGTTTTGTCGTGCAAGGTAAGTTCAACAAGCTCTCCTCCAATAGAGTGCTTGAGTTCGCTAGCCGTGCCGCGCTTCACGATCTTTCCTCTATTGATGATGGCTATTTCGTCCGAATAGTGATCAGCCTCGTCCATGTAATGCGTGTTGAAGAATACTGTCATCCCCTGTTCTTTCTTGAAGGATGTGAGTCTCTCCCAGACAATCCTTCTAGCTGAGGGATCAAGACCGATTGTTGGTTCATCCAAGAACAGGATCTTAGGTCTAATTAACATGGCGCAGGCGATCTCAAGCCTTCTAATCATTCCTCCAGAATAGGTTTTGACAAGATTGTTTTGAACGTTGCCTAGTTCCATGCTCTGCAATGCTTTCTCTATCGCGTCTCTTCTTTCTTGGGAGGCTATGCCATAAATCTTGGAGTAAATGAGAAGATTCTCGTATCCGCTTATGTCTGTCCAAACGCTCATTTCCTGAGGAACATAGCTGATGAGTCTTCTTACTTCAGAACCTTTGTGAGCAACATTCAATCCGAAAATGTAGGCTTCACCAGATGTGGTTTCAATCTGTGTCGTCAGTATTCTCATTAGAGTGGTTTTTCCAGCGCCGTTTGGGCCAAGTAAAGCGAAAACTTTTCCGTTGTCAATCTGTAGATCGACCCCGTCCAGAACTCTAGAATTGTCATAGACCTTGACAAGGTTTCTTACGTCGACGGCGAACGTCATTCTCGTTTCCCACCAGTGTCTCGGAACGATTGATGGGGGTCGTACTTAATCATAAAGACCAGCAGTTTCCCATCCCCGGTCCCCGAGGTCTAAATGTACATTTTGATGTGTGCAATCAACTGTCTGCTCAGCGGAGCATAGAATCAGCATGATTACGAAAGCTATTCAGTTTCATTTGGATTAGATTCCCTTTGAAGAACACTCACTTTGTACATGTGATTCTGTTCACGTACTTCACCCAGTCAACGCCTGGCCTTATAGGAACCACAAGTCTCGCAGGGTACCCGTGTCCCACGGTTAATGGAATGTCTCCAGCTTTCAACGCAATCATGTTGTCCGGATTTGTCAATTGGTTTCCACTGATGTTTGCTCCATAACCTGTCACGCTCTCAAACGTGATGCTACTAATCTTTCTTGGGGCGCCTGCTAGTTCCAGAAGATATGATAAGAGAACGCCTTCCCATGGAACGTCGGCATCCCATCCCATGACGCATGCAATGTTTACAATCTTTTTCACCGCAGGCATTCCGCGCAGGTCTTCTATTGTAAGCTGCAAAGGATTTGAAACGTCTCCATCAATGATCAGCCTGTAATCTGCGATGTTCACTTCTGTCGGTTTGTCTCCGTTCCACGTTACCTCAAAATTGAAAGGTTTTCCAGGGATTGCAGTTGTTTCTGATTGATTCACTGTTGTTTCAGATGAAGTCGTTGTAGTTCGAGATTGGACGGTTGATTCAGCGTGGGCCTCTCTCCCGGCATTTTGTTTCCTCTCATTCAGAAACCACCATGAACCAGCAACAATGGCAGCACCTACGAGTGGGATTGAACGTAACAACGCTCTTCTACTAAGTTTCATGGGATCCGCTTTTCTGAGTATTCAGAAGTGACTATTCAGTTCACCTATTCTTCTTATATTGTGTCAGAATACGAAATGAGTATGGATACCAAATAGAGAAGGCTGGTAGCCCGGGGGTTACCGTGATTAAGTTGTAATTTCTACCACTTTTTTGCGCCAATTATCATCATATACCATTTCATAGGATGAAGCATTTGTTATGTATCATTGTGGTGCGGGTGAAAGTCTTATCTCTCGAATCCATGAGTGTCTATTGAAGGTTTTTTTGATGGATCGGAGGCTGGTCTTATTCGGCATAGTGCTTCTATTAGTAATGTCAATAGTATCCTCAATACCGATTGAGGCACAAGACGACCACGAATTCTCTCCGACAGTGACCGTTGATACTGACAAACCTTCTTACAAGCTCGGAGAAACGGTAGTCATCAGTGGCCGCTATTTCTGTGGTATATGTAAGAAAGGATTCGCTGCAGATATCTCAATTCGTATCGGATATCCCGATGGAGGAGTAGGGGGGCCTTATCC
>CAYXJU010000112.1:0-5568 GCA_964464765.1 uncultured Candidatus Bathyarchaeia archaeon
AACCTGTATACATCCTCATGCTAAATCCATGAATATTGCAAGAGGCTGGCGCGCTAGAATCGGGTACAAAACTCACGCAGGTTCATATCTAAGAGTATCTGAACTCAACTTAAGAGATGTGTCACCACCAGCGGGCGCCGCTCACAGCAGAGTTGCTCATGCTAGCGAGTACAGTATTCTATCTTTCTGGCCCTGGCGGCGTACCCTGCCCTTGTTTTCCAAGAATCTAATGTGAGCTAGAGTTTCACCAAAGGCGAACCACTTCTGTGCGGGTGGAAACTCCTCCCAAGAGTTGAAGGAGATATCCCAGGTGATGCGGGGTGCTATCTGGAGGGCAGTCTTGGCGCCATCGCCCAGAGCGGTGAGCACTTCATCCAACCGGTCGCGGTGGTGTTCTTGAAGTTCCCTTATTCTCCGGTGTAGGTCATGCATCAATCGGCGGTGCCCCGGCAGAACAATTTTCACATTAAGAGCCTGAACCTTCTCCAGGTTCGTCAAATACTCGTTGAGAGGGTCATCCATCTCCAGCCAATAAGTAATGTTGGGTGTGATATCAAAAAGAATGTGGTCACCAGCGACTAGGATCTTTTTGTCCGGCTCATAAAGGCACATGTGTCCCGGCGAGTGCCCCGGCGTGGCAACACACTTGAAGTGGAAATCCCCGACTTCTATCATGTCGCCATCTTTTACCACAGAAAAGGCGATCTCTTTCTTCAAGCCGTACTTACGCGCTGGATGGGTCTCCAGGGATAGTCGGGCACCTTCTGCAGGAAAACCGTTAGCCACGTAGACATTCAGCAGTCTCTGCCAGTGGTCTGCCCAGTTATTACGCTGGGTGTTAATCTGGTGTGCCTCTTTTTCATTGAAGTACACTTTGGAGCTATCCGTGGCGAGGGTGCCGGCAAGCCCGATGTGGTCAACGTGGAGGTGGGTGACAAAAATATCGGTCTTGTTCAGGTTAACACCTAGCTTCTGCAAGTTGGCGTTCATTTCATTTTGGCATTCCTCCCGGTTGAAGCCGGCGTCAATGATCAGGAATCTATCCCCGCCCCTGACAATGTAGGAATTTAGCCACTTCAGGGGGCTTTTAGGCAGGGAGATTTCCGTGCGGTATAGATTGGGCACAATTTCTTCAATCATGATGTGTGGGACCTCCCTCGAAAATCTCTGGCATTAAGCTTGTAACAGTATGCGGCTGACTTATGTGCACTCGTTTTCGTCGCATGCGTACTTTCTAATCGAGGTTCTAGCTGTAGAAAAGGGATCAGATAATAATTTTGGTGGGCCGGGCGGGGTCCGCACCGTTTTCGGTGCTAGAATCGGGTACAAAATTCACGCAGGTTCATACCCCACTGGGTTCGAACCCTATTTTTGAAGCGAAGAAGTTTCGAAACTGCTACCTTCTAGTGCGTGCTAGGCTCGATCATGATTTGCCTAGGACTATGCCCGTAGGATCTATCTCTCGTAGGATTTTGAGCTCCTTCTCTGTGGGAACCTCGCTTGTTTTCACGTTTTCAGGTATGATCAGTTGGAAGCCGCAGTTATTTTTGATGTCATCAAGATTGACCCTTGGGTGCATGGAAATGAGGATCATTCTCTTGGTCTCGTCATCGAAGCCATACACTCCTAGTTGAGTTATGACTCTGTAGGGTCCGGTGTTCTCAGGTAGACCTGCTTTCTCTCTTGCTTCTGGGCCAGTCAGGTATCCAGGCGTTGTCAGGAAATCTAATTTGTTGACGAATCTATTCTCGTCTTGCTTCATTATGATTATATTCCTATAGCATAGGGATCCGACATCATTTGCCCCGCCACTGCCAGGCAGTCGTACCTTTGGTCTTTCATAGTCCCCGATTACTGTTGTGTTGATATTACCGAACATGTCTATCTGTGCTGCTCCCAGAAATCCATAATCCACGAATCCTGATTGTAGGGCCGACATGACATCGTGCATGCTGGAGGCGGCTATGCCCTGATAGAAGGTTCGGGAATCTCCTACGGAGACGGGAATGACAGGGCATTGCGGACCAATTCCGCCAGCTTCATACATGATGAGTATGTTCGGTGCGTGAGTTCGCTGAGCCAGCACAGTTGCGACTACGGGGAGTCCTGTGCCTACGAACACAGATTTTCCGTCTTCCAAAATTCGCGATGCTATTGATGCCATTAATTCAACTTCTGTGTAATCATTACCTCTATTCGCCATTATTATGCCACCAAGTTTCGGCCAACAGCCTTCTCTATTCTTTGCAGACGTTTCAATTTTCTTTGTCCACCTATTAGCTTCAGATATTGATCAAGTGTCTCTACTGAGTAGACGTATTTGTCAAGGTATTTTTTGACTCCATAATCATTCTTAGAGAGATTTAGCCATTCGGAAATGTGCTCTTCATCAAAGAAGTATTGGAGAGGCATTTGACATGGGTGTGCACCGTAAGGAGCTTCGACCACCGCGTCGACGTAATAGAATGGTATAGATGTTCTCCAAGGTTCACGTCGAATTCTGCTGTTAGGAACAATTTCTTCTGTTGTTACAAGAAGTCTGCGAGAAGCGCGTGAAAGCTCGAAGTCTTCTATAAGGGCACCGTCGATTTGCGCGTTGCCATACTTGTCGCAACGGTGAACGTGAATGATTCCTACATCGGGATTGCATGAAGGAATCAAGGTCAAAGTTTTCTTCGTAAAGGGGCATCTTACTGTTTTTGCAGAACTCTTCCTGAAAGTATCAGTTCCCAATAAGATTCTTGATGGGATGAATGGAATGCCCATCATGCCGGCCAAGAAACGCCACTGATATCCTGCGTTGCTGATTTCCGATAAAACCTTGCACTTGCCTGTCTGTACAGCTCTTCTGGAAGCACTGGATAGGCCTCTTAGCTCGTGTCCAAAGGAATAGGCTGCTTCAACTTTGTCAACACATCCTGAAGCTACCAAAAGATCTATGTCGTGGACTGCTGTCTTGCCGGCCATCGTCAAGCCCTGTTTCTGTTGTCTAATCAATTCGTAGACGATTGCCATCGAGACTCTAACGTGTCCGAATCCCCCAGAAGCTATAAAATCTCCAGAGTTAACGAACTGACAGACCGCTTCTCTTGCACTCATTCTTTTGTCTTCAAGTTTCCTAGACTTGTTTTCTAGGTTCCATCTTCGAGTTTCGTCAGGATCTCTATAACCCACAAGTTTTCCTTGACCTTCTGCAATGATATCCACTTGTTTGTCACCTGAATTTAGCGCGCGCGCTTACCTTGATAATTCTCGTTTGCTCTACTTGCCTCATACAACTGCAGAAATCTGCTATGTAATTCTTTTATTCCGCTCATTTTCTCAACCGACGACACTGATTTTGGTTGTCTGCTTTCTCGTCGATGATGGCAGCATACATGCTTCTTCAAGAAGTTGTGAAATGTCTTTGATCTCGACTTGTGGTCTTCTCGCCCTTCCTACTTTTCTAAGAGTCATGTAGCAGTGTGGGCAGGATGTAACAACTGTCTCTGCTCCGATGTTCAGAGCTTCGCCAACCCTTTTGCGCGCGACTTTACTTGAAAGTTCAGGATAGGAGGTCTGACCCAGTCCCAAGCCGTTTCCGCAACACTTTGCATTCTTTCTATTCGATTCCATCTCAACGAGTTTGAATTTTCGAATATGTGCTATCACAGCTCTGGGTTCATCTACGATGTTTGAGAATCTTGCTAAATAACAGGGATCGAAGTATGTGTGGGTTCCTTTGATTGGTTTCAGAGGTCGTAGTTTTCGTTTGTCCGACATTTCAGTGTAGGTCTGGGTCACATGTTGGACTTGGATATGTCTGATCTTCTTCAGAAAGTAATAGCATTGAGGGCAACTTGTAACCACGTTCTTATCTTCGAGCACAGTCTGGAGCTTTTCGCTTATCTTATCATATACTTCTGTGAATCCAGCTGCCCATGCTGGGGCTCCGCAGCAAATTCCTTTAAGGACTGTGACTCCTAGACCTGCACTGCTCAGACAGCTTATCGTTGCATTGGCCAGTTCTGGATGTTTTATTGATGAAACGCAACCAGGAAAGTACACCAGCTCGCTATCCGGAAGATCGGGGCCTTCGATTTCTTTTCCGTAGATGTTTCCGCTCAGGTTTATCTTGGATGCAATAGATCTTAATGTGCGAGGTGTCTTTCTGGCAGACACTAGGGCCGTCCTTGTTTCTTGGATGATTTCTTCAACTCTAATGCCTGCTGGACATGTACTGCTGCAGTGGCCACACATAAGACACTCATAGATTCTATTCACTAGTGTATCTGAGGCGTCTAGTTCTCCTCGTATGAGGCTTTGCGCCAACCTTATCTTTCCACGAGCCGTCGAAGACTCGAGTCTCTGGACTTCGAGTAATGGTGAGCATCCGTGGCAAAGCCCACATCTGTTGCAGCTTGCCAGTGAATCTTCCAGTTTGTGTATCTGCTGGGTCATTAGGAATGCCTCATATCCATTTTCCAGGGTTCATTATGTTGTTTGGGTCGAACACTGCTTTGGTTTCCTTCATCACGGCAATCACTTTGTCATTCCATTCGAGATTGAAGTACTCGTGTTTCTCTGCGCCTATTCCATGCTCGCCAGTTAACGTTCCACCCAACTTGAGAGCGGATCGGTATATCTCTGCCAAAGCCATTCTTGCACTACTCATTTCTTTGGGATTTCTTTCGTCCACCATCACGGTTGGATGAAGATTTCCGTCAGCCGCGTGTCCGTATGAGACGATTTGGACAGAATATTTCTTTGAGATTGAGTCCAGTCTAGCAAGATATTCTGGAAGTTTGGAGACCGGAACAACAGGATCACCTTGAATGGCTGTCGGGCGAATCCTGCTTATCGCTCCGTATGTTGCTTTGCGGGCGTACCAGAGTCGATCTGCCTCTTCACGGCTTCCAGATATTTTGACATCGAAGGCACCTTCTGAGCGGAGGATCTCCGCCACTTTGGCTAGATTGCTCTGTACCTCTTTTTCGGAACCTACACATTCTATGAGGACCATCGCGGCTGCGTTTGGTAGTGGAAGACCGGTGAAAGATCTGACTACGTCTATGGCATTTTTATCCATGAACTCTAGGGCGGAGATCTGTATTCCTTTCTTCACCACTTTAGAGATAGCTCTTCCAGCTTCGACAGTTGTATTGAATGGTGATAATGCAACAGCATAGTTATCGGGTATTGGAGCGATTCTCAGTGTGGCCTTTGTGACTATGCCGAGTGTACCCTCTGAGCCGATGAAGAGTTCCTTGAGATTGTAGCCGCTTGCACATTTGAAGCATCTCGAGCCTACCTCAACTATCTCTCCAGTAGGTAGGACTACCTCGAGGCTGAGGACCATATCCATTGTCCTCCCATACTCCAACGAATGCATCCCAGATGCGTTCTCTCCCATCATGCCGCCAAGTGTTGCTGCTTCGCTGCTGCCGGGATCTATGGGGAAGGAGAATCCTTTCTTTCTAAGAAACTTGTTCAGATCCCTTAGAGCTAGACCTGCCTCACAAGTTATGGTCAGGTTGTCTTCATCAAACTCCAATATTCTATTCATTCTTGCAAGGACCACTACAATGC
>CAYXJU010000113.1:0-5555 GCA_964464765.1 uncultured Candidatus Bathyarchaeia archaeon
ATCTCACAGCCAGAAGCCACAAAGTCAATCTTAATCCTGCCGACCTGAACCTCCTTCCGCCTGCGAGCGTACCCTTTCTCATGAAGAAGCTTACCAAGAAGAACAAGATCAGAGGTTTCCTCCATCTCCAAGCCACGGGTAAACAGCCAAAGCTTCCTTTTACAAATAAGATAGTAATTTACCTGCGTTCCAGTGTAATTGAGAGCATGCTCAATTGAATGAAGACTTTGGCTCAGAACATCTCACTTTACACATGTACTGAGAATGGCCCTTGTGAGATTGAACTATGTAAGCCTAGCAAAGAAATCTTGTGCACTCATGACTCCAAATGGCTTCTTAGAGTTTAGCGTATCCTGAACCCTCAATTCCACAAGCTGTGCAAGGAGTTCACCGTTTATCTCATGATATTTCAAAAGATGAAAAACAAATTTCTCACGAACCTCGCTGACTAGTTCAGCATTCGTCCTATTAGACGAGATACTAGTAAGCGAATCCAGAAATGTGATGAGGGATTGCCTCTGCTCCCCCCCTTCAATATACTCTTTGAACCATTTGATGATGAATTGTGAAAGCGCACCGAAGTAGTGGACTTCTTTCTTTCCTCTCCCCATACGGAATACTACTAGGACAGTATCGTCCCTAAAGCCATATTTTTCTTTTAGCTTATCTATCCACTCCTTTTGCAGGATTCCTCTACTTTTGCTTGGTCCTGAAATGCTCAGCTTCACTCTGCGGACCCAATATGCAATAGCAAGCAGCGACAGGAAGAAGGGACCTATGTTTCTGGATCTTAACTCCAGTTCACTTATGATCATTTTGAAAGATGCGGAGGCCGATTCAGGCATTAGCTTTAGTCTCCAATCCCGTCTACCTTCCTCAGCAACGTTGTCCAAGTTAAGAAGAGTATCACGAAATTGGACGGAGGTCAATAGAAGGTAAAGCGTTTTCCAAGCCTCTTCTTCCTGGGGGGCCTCCCTTTCACCTGCAAGATAGAAGTTTGGAGCACGACCACTACTGATTATTGTGGGAAAAATAAGCGTAGAGTAACCTTCTTCTTGAGATTTCACTAAAGTCTCTAATAACGGAAATAGAGCGCTCTTGTCATTTTTGTTGACAAGTCTTTCCCAGTAGATTTCACGTTCTCCTAGTCCTATGTTTGGAATATTTCGAAGAATCCTCCTAACCTGATCCAGCTCAGCTTTCTTGGCAAAACTGTTTAGGAGGGTCCTGCAATTGTTAGTCATATAACATTCGTTAACTCCTTTGTCTCGACAAAACCATATTTACTGGTATAACGTCGGTTATTGAAACTAACAAGTGGCAAACCCGCAGTTTCCCTATCTCGACTTAACCCTACTGTCCACCATAGAGGTACTGGAACTAAGTACCCTTTGATACGATTGAATATCAGCGCACGTTGGCTTCTACTATGCTTCCTATCTCCTAATTTTCTGAGTAGGTTCTCAAGCTCCGCCTTTAGACCTGGAGATTCTTCATCGATACATTCGGGGGATGGCAATACGCTCACCGTTAGCTCATCCCTAAATTGCAGTAGCCTCTTTCTGGTCTCCTCATCATCCAATTTGAACGTGAAGAAGTAAGCAGTTCTGTCGTCACTCTCCCACAATGCCTTAAAGTCTAATTGTCTTTCTACGTCACTCATTCTCTTTGAGAGACTTTCGTAGCTTTCCACTTCGTTGTACTTCTCGATTAGCTCGTATTCGTTTTCAAGGGGGTAGAGCTCGTTTAGGATCTTTTCAGCGACGGCCAGATCTTCATCCTCGTACGGATACCGACTGGACCCTACCTGTCTGTGCTCTTTACATATCCAGACATTAGTTTCGTCTGTCTTCTTACCATGTCTATTGATTCTCCCAAACCTTTGAATCAAAGATGGAAGAGGTGCCAGTTCAGTAAAGAGAACGTTGTAGGAGATATCCAATGAGACCTCGCAGACCTGTGTGGTCACGAGTATATGCGGAGTATCTTTGTAATCTTCAATGGCTCCCTCCTTTTTTAGCCTGTCCGTATACATGAATCTTGCATGAAGCAATAGGGGATTTTGAGCCTCTTCTTCTAGCTCCTTAGCAAGCGAAACAGCAGTGGGAACAGTATTTACAGTCACGAGTATCTTCTTCTTTCTTTCTAGCTGAGCTAAAATCTTGTCCTTTTCGTCAAATATAGTTCTTTTACAATTCAGAGGGCCACTTGAGTATTTGATTCTGGACAGAGATCTGTAGCCCCTGCTCAAGTCCATGATTTTCAAATTGGGCATGGCATCCCTAATGACTTGCATGAGTGCTTCTGAGAATGTCGCCGACATGAAAAGGATCTTGAGATCATACAGTGTAGAGAAGTTTTTCAAAAAATGAAGCAGTAACATGAGCATCTTAGGATTCAGGAGGTGCACCTCATCTATGATCAGACCTGATTTCCTGAACATAACTCTCTTGCTGTAGTATTTCCCCAATTGTAGGAAGGAAAGGAGAAATTGGTCTACCGTTGTAATCATGATCGGTTTCAGAAAGTGTTTGGCTGTGAAAGAGGTGAAGAGGAAATCTTGTGCCTCATCCTCGGAATCTCTAAACCGACTAGCCATCTCAAATTCGTAAAAATAAAAGTACTTCTCAACCATCCCCCTCAAAGGTCCATTGAGCTTAGTATAGAATTTGTTTATAGCAGTGATTGTTGGAAAAAGGTAGAATATTCTGTTAACATCTTTTCCACAGAAGAACAGTGGGGAGGTGTCGGTCTTTCCCCAACCAGTGTAGGCTGTCAAAAGAGAAATATTTGGAAGACTAGATAGTCTACGCTGCTCATTCCATCTCGCCACATCCAAGAGTCCGTCTTTAGAAGATAAGATTCTCTTGACAACATTCTCTGTTATCTCTGGTTTGTTAAGTTCGAAGTCACCTTCATTAGAGGCCGAGAGCGCATCGGCTAGTTTGAATAATCCAAAAGCATCAGCGATTTCAATCCTATCATTACGATCAATAGTCCATATGAGGGGTCGTACCAAATTACCACACAGATACTTCAGATCGTCCGAATTAGAACCTGTGTAGTCAGTTAGTGGCGAGTGGTGCTTGAGAATCAGGTAAAGGATTAGATGATAGAATCTCTTATTTTCAGTCTCTAATTTATCAAGAAGGTTTTTCTGTATCATGTATTCTATCGAAGGTTCAGAGTGTGGTGGCCTCCACTTGTTGCCGATGTCCCAAGCAGGATTCAGCTTTCCATCGTCGTGATGAAGAATAATCGGCCTTATCAGGTCTCTAGACCATTGCTTCATTGAATAGAAGTCTGAAAACCGATTGAATAGCTTCTCTACCTCATCTAGATGTTTTCTTAGTGGTTTGTCCGGATGACTCTCCTTGGTATTAGGGTCATCCCACCTTATGAGCTCCATTCACCCACCGGATAAAAATCTCCTAATTTGTATAGTGCTATGTTCTTGCCATCTACTGGGCAGACAGGTAACTCCTTCTTAGAGATCAATCTGCCATCTAGGACGAAATAGAATTCTTGGGTAGGTCCCAGCTTATGCATCACGGGAAGAATTTCCATTGAGACTCCCTCAATCAATTCACCAACGAAGTTGCTTGGCAAGTAATTTCCAATCTCTTTGGATAATGTGACACTCTCGCTCTTCAGGACCTTCCAGTCTTTAGCAAAGAAGTCGTTCTGGCCCCCGAATGGGAGATACTCTATCCCCTCGTTGATCTTTGTCTCCATATTCTCGATTTTCTCCTCATTTTCACAGGTCGTGACTAAGTAGAATGCGGCGTCAGTTAGGATATGCATCCTAGCCACACCCCGAACAAATCTATTGGATTTGTGCTGTATGTAAGTAGCCTGCTCGACTGACTCCGCCTGCCTATTTGCTAATGCCGCACCGAATCTGTAGTTCCCGAATTTCGTGACCGCCTCTTTTCCAGTCAGACCTAACATGCTTGCGAAAAAGCCTGCTACCGTTGTTGGGAGCGGGATCGGGTAAGTCAGACGGAAGCCTTTTGTGTAGTGAACTTTGAAGTGTGCATCGAAGAGTTCAAGTTTGACTATCAGTGCAAATCTGGCCAATGAATCAACCTTATCAAGATTTGGTGGGAACAAGGAAACTACAGACTTTGTCAATGACCTCTTTTATGGTGCTTTTGTTTATGCCCTCTGGAGAATCATCAACATAGCTACCATAGTCTATGATATAGGCCTCTGTTTGGCCGCCATCCGTTCGTCTTATTTCTACTCTTGACATCATGATCTTCAGCAGGTTAGTGTCTATGGAAATTCCCTTGTCAGAGTGGATATAGTTTAAATACTGATATATGGGTGCGGGGCCTCTATCACTCATGTAAATCAATGCAGCATAGTACTCAGGGATGTTTAGTGAGTTTGTTCTCCTAGGGAGGACATAGGAAGGTGTCAGCAAAATCTCTAGGAAAGCTGAAAGCCTCTCTATTTTTTGATCTCTTTCTAATTTCTTGACCTCAACGTCTCCAACTAGCCTTGTGGATTTAGTGAAGTCTCCAACATAGTCGTAGACAATGGAATTTAGTCTTCCAATGAAATCAGCAACTTCGACCTCGAAAGGCACAGGGTTAGACTCCTTCTTTTCAGACTCCTCCTCAGTTGATCTCGGGAATCTGGCTGCGAATTCAGACTTTATGGTCGTGTCCTTAAGGGCTTTGAAATATGATAGAGCTACTGGAGCATGACGCCTGAATGTTTCACCCTCGCCTCTTCTACCTCTTCTTGTCCACATATAACCGAACAAATCATTGTCTACATACTGATCAGGGCGACCCGAGTCCCGTAGCCTCAAAGCTTCTGTTGCATTTGGATCTTCATAGAATGGATCAACATGAAATCCTCGTTCCCTGAAAGCTTGGCGAATAGCATACTTCACTGCTCTTGCGGATACAAACGGCAAGACCTCACCATCTGAAGAATACATTCTCTTCAGAGTTATCCTATTTCCAATAACCCCATCTGCGTTGACATTCCCACTTATCTTGCCCAAGATTGAGATCTGAACTACTCTGCTCACTTCTTGTCACCTCCCCCCAAGTGCGTTGAGGAAACCTGCAAGGATCGATGATTTCAGATAGTGGAACCTGTCTGCAGCCCAGCTTTGACTGAAAAACTCTGGATGCAGCCCTACGTCTAAGCCTATGTTTCTATTCGTCTTGTACTCAGTAAGAGTCTCAGACAGCTTTTCCAGAAATCTTCCCGGAGTCTGCTCGGCCCTTATGCTGAATATCAATCTTCGTAAGAGATCTTCACCTCTCTCCGATGGATTCTTCGTCCCTTCACACCTAATAGTCATTCCAGTTTTGAAAGCCCAATTGAAGAATTTGTCATACATTTACCATATCTCACATTATCAAGTTCATGAATCCGAATCCTAGGCTGTTCATCTCGCCAAATCCTGCGTCAAGTCCGAACTGCAATAGGTTTCTTCTAATACCATTTAAGGGGACGAAGTGGAAATCCCATAAGGTTCCAATAATTGTTGATTCTTCCCCCTTCATTCTTAATGGGACTGCAACCTGTTT
>CAYXJU010000114.1:0-5486 GCA_964464765.1 uncultured Candidatus Bathyarchaeia archaeon
GCTGAAGGATATGTCATCTTTAGATCACAGTTTAACGACAGGGTCTTTCTCACGTGGGGTATGCTGGAGAAGATTAAGGGAAAATACAATTCTTTGGAAGCTCAGGCTCGTGCAAGTATTGTAAGAATTGGGAATGGGAGCGATGTTAGGAAGCTCAGGCCTATCGAAAACAAGATTACAGAATTGAATGGACACAAAGCCATTTTCAACCATTTCTTGATGGACAGAGCGATCGGCATGGGCATGATCAAAGCAAGTAGTAAAGAGGTTTGGTCAATTCATCTGAATTGTGAGAAGAGTGACAGGTTCTTCATTCTATACGAGTCTACGCCTGATACTTCGAGATCTGAAGAGCAAAGTGTGATATTCAGTCGAATGAAGGATTCATTCGTCTGCCACTAGAATGGAAAAATAAAGAAAAAAAGGGGACTTATTGGTAGGGTACTTCACGATACAGTAGCTCTGTGTCAACACCTTGCCTTTTTCTGTACCACTTTATTAGGTAGTAGAGAATACCGCCGCTCAGAAATGATCCGATCATGAAACCTGCGGATAATGGATCATTGACTCCGTACCTCTTGTCTGTAAGCCAAAGGAAGTACGTGGGGATCCAATAGAAGACTATTGCCAGTACACCCGCGATGGTAATGACCGGAACACTCCCGACTTTGTACTTTGATGCTGGAGAAGCCTCCCAGATTGCCTTCACTCTCTTTCGGTAAGGCATTACGGTACCCGCGATGGTTGATGCAAAAAACGCAGCGCAACTTCCCACAGTGCAGTCTAGAGTGAATTTCCAGAAAGGCGTATAGAGATAGACCCATCCCATCACCAGACAGCCAATAGTCACGAATACTATGGCGTTGAGCGGTGTTCTTGTTCTCCTGTGCACGGCTCCTAACCATCCTGGCAGCATCCTATCAAACGACATAGAAAACATCATCCTGATCGATTGCACCCAGTTGTTGGTCGGCCATATCCAGAACCATGCGTTCATACCGATAAGCGTCATGATCCAGAAGAATGGGTTGCGTGTCATAGTCACGTAGAGGAATCCAATGAATGGGGACATGGGCATCGCCGTTGCTCCACCCAAGTTGTACCACATGAAGTTCGCTGAGAAGAAGAACTCGTTTCCAACAATGATCATCGTTGCATACATTGTGCCTGCACAGACGATGAGAGCGAATGTATTAGCTCCACAGTACATCCATAGAGATTTCTTTAGGTCGTCAACCCCGCTGATTTCACCTACCATACTTCCTGACCACATGCAGTAAGCGAAGACGTAGGTCATGATGGGAACAAGCATCCAGCTCGGTAGCAACTTTGTTTGGTCAAATGGGACAGGAGCGTACCCAGCTGCCATGGCTTGTTCAATAGTGTAGTTGTATGGATCAGCTCCACCCCAATTGAAGTAGGTTGACATGAACCAGTTGAAGTTGCTCATGAAGTCAGCGTGAGTGGTCATAAGAAACATGGCGATCCATACTACAAGGGCAACGCAGCCGATGTAGAATGACCAACGCTGTATGCGCGCGTACCACCGCATTCCCGCAACGAGAACTATGAAGGCAAATACTGAATATGCCACGAACCCCCACCACATTCCATCAGGGGTTGTCATCCAAGTTCCAAAGTCAATCATGCCCTTATTGCCAGACATTATCCCTAGCACCGCGAAGACCGGGGAGACAGCGGTCACAGTTCCAGGCATCACATTTGTGGCAGCGTAAAACCATGGCCAGAAGCCGAGACCAGAGAGACAGATCATGAAACCCCAGAATCCACCAAATACTCTCGTCTGCCAGACATAGTCTCCTCCAACTCGGGGCATTGTCGACGCGTTCATTGCATATACGATCATGCATGGATACAAAGCTACGCAGTTCAGAATTATTCCCAATGGTATGTTCGCATCTGGCCAAGGCCAAGATAGACCATACGTCAGCGCAGCTGCAACGAATATGCTATCTGCGTACACACAGTACAGAAAGCCGTCGAATACGTTCCAAGCCCGCGCCAGTCCTGAAGCCCTACGAAGAAATAGAGTCTTTTCCTCTGCCAATTTTCCTCTGATTAAGAAGGTTAATACGGCCAATTCATATAAGTAATTTTCGTATGGGTGACAGATTTCCCCATCAGTTACATCGTAGCATTTAAATGACGAGCATTTTCATCCTCTAAGAGTCGCGAGGAGTTGCTGATGTCTTCGGCAGAGTTTGCTAATGAAGCAATCAGGATCGCTGAAGTTGGTAATTCAAAGGGCATCATCTTGAGAGTGATGGGTGCCTGTGCAATTAGGATTCACTGTTCAAATTCGCAGAACATTCTGGATAGCCTCCAAAGAATGATAACTGATGTCGATTTCATGTCTTACAATAAGTTTGAAGAGAGGATAGACCAATTGTTCAAAGAGCTTGGATATCAATCTGAAGGCGAAATGGCAAAGTTCTATTCACATATGTACGGTCAAGTGAGAAGTGGGTATGTCGATCCGAAGACTCAAAGAAAGGTAGATGTCTTCTTTGACAGGCTTGAGATGTGCCATACAATCGACTTCAAGAACAGACTTGAGATCGACTTTCCCACGCTAAGTGTTTCCGACTTGCTTCTTGAAAAGATGCAGATAGTCAGAATCAACGAAAAAGATGTCAAGGATGCACTTGTATTGATACACGAGCATGACGTAGGCGAAGAGGATAAGGAGACTGTGAACTCAAAATACATTTCTAGGTTGCTGGCAGAAGATTGGGGATTCTACTACACTGTAACAACGAACCTCAAGAAGCTCAAGACCCTCCTTCCTCAATACGATGTTTTCAGTGGCGACTCCAAGACCACGATAATGCACAGGATCGACAAAATGCTCAATAGCATAGAAGAACAACCAAAAAGCATGAAGTGGAAAATGAGAGCAAGAATTGGAACCAGCAGGAAATGGTACGCAGATGTTGACGAGGTTAGTCGCGGGCCAATGACCCGAGGCGAATAACCTTGGCTATTAAGATCTTCTTTGCAACTGACCTACATGGATCCGACAAGTGTTGGATGAAGTTTGTTAACTCTGGAAAATTCTATGGTGCGGATGTTCTGGTCCTAGGCGGAGACATCACTGCTAAGGGCTTCCTAGCTTTGATTCAGCAGCCCGATGGGAAATATAAGACAAATTTCCGTGGCAAGGAGCTTGTGGTAGATCCTGGAAAAGAACTTGAAGACCTTGAGAAGGAGATCCGATTTAGAGGTCTCTACACATATCGAACCACCCCTCAGGAACTCCCAACCTTTGATTCAGAAGCGAAACGTGAAGAACTCGTCCTTCGTCTTGCATTAGAGCAAGTTGAACGATGGATGCGAATAGTCGATGAACGACTAGAAGGATCAGGAATTAGACTATATCTGACCGCAGGAAACGATGATCCATTTGAGATCGATCCGATCATAAAGAAATCGCGATGTGCTATGGACGTAGAGGGAAAAATCATTCAACTAGATGAAGATCATGAGATGATTAGCACTGGATATGGGAACGTAACCCCGTGGAAATGTCCGAGAGACATATCTGAAGAAGAACTGGCGAAGAAGATAGATTCGATGGCATCTCAAGTGAAGAGAATGGAAGATTGCATTTTCAATCTTCACGCTCCACCCTATGACACTCGACTGGACGATGCGCCCGAGCTTGATAAAGAACTAAAACCAACTTATGGTGCTTCAAAACTGGTTCCGGTGGGAAGTACATCAGTCAGAGCTGCCATTGAGAACTATCAACCTCTCTTGGGTCTACATGGGCACATCCATGAATCAAAGGGAAACTGCAAGATCGGTCGTACACTATGCCTGAATCCAGGCAGTTCGTACACAGATGGCATACTACAAGGTTTCCTGATCGAGATCGACAAAAAAGGAATTAAACGTTTCTCGCCCACATCAGGTTAGCATGAGTAGCTCAGCTACGTTTGCTTCGGATTGATCATGCGTTTGTGTCTATTTATTATGAGTCTGGTCGAAGCGGGATTCATGGTTCGTGTGGGACAAGCACGTGAGCTGAACAAGTATCAACGCAAATAGACTTAGAAATGCAGCTTATGCTTGAATCTATCCCTTATGATAGGCTGTACTGATTTGTTCACGCTTGCTTATGGATAATTTCTGCCCAGGGCTTCTTTAAGTGGCTGCCACAGTTGCTAATTGATCAGTGACATTTGAAAGAATCTTTCATTTGTCCGAGAATCAATTCATGTTCCGTTGCAGAGTATGATTCTGTAACAGATTCATACAAAACAAAGAATTTGCCAGTCTTTTCACAGTGCAGAATAACCCAAGAGAGTTCTCTATAGGCAGTTCTCATTGCAAAGAAACTCACGCCCAAGGTTACCCTGAAGCGATTCAAGACTGCCTTATGACCATTTACGGAAGTATCTCTGCGTTCAAGTGTCTGCAGGTTTCTAACGTCTCCTCCTTTTCTGACTTTTTGAATGGCTGCATCTGCATGTCTGTCGAGGGAACCGTACTTTTTTTGGGCAGGCTCAAGTGGTCCCCATGATAAGAATATTCGGTGACGTATGGTCTTGAACACCACGTCCCCCGCGTTTCTATCAGATTTTGGATTTAGCTCCACCTCCCAAGTGTCAGGATAGTTTATGCTGAATCCGTACATCGTGAATAGTTCGTAGCCATCTGTCGGAGCTTCTTGCACTTGGATGTCTCACCCGCTCAACTTCTTGGCCAGAGCTGCGACACCTGCTTGTGCCACTGCGGTGTCTTGGTCAACGGTTCCTGAGCTGCAACCAACTGCGCCAATTATAATATTCCCCAGTTTAATTGGTATTCCTCCACCGAGTATTACGATTCTTCCGCCGCAGAGACTATTAGCCCCGTATTCTGACTCGCCAGGTTGCGCCATTCTTCCTTCATCGGCCGTAGGGATTCCCAAGACTGCTGAAGTATATGCCTTATCGATCGCTATCTGGATACAACCCACAAGTGCACCGTCCATGCGCTCGAACATTAACAGGTTTCCACCATCGTCCACAACTGCGATGTCCATGGGAACACCTATTTCCACAGCCTTCTTCATGCACGCTTCCAACGCGACATGCGCATCTTCTAACGTCAACTTTGGAACCTGAATCAACTCTATCGCCTCAAGAATTGTTAGTTTCCCTTCCCGATAATTCTAACTATTATTCATTTTCGACACCTATTCAAATATTCAGCCTGCGGTATGAACGCCATAGAATCCTCGGCATTTGCTCAGTAGCTACGCTTACGAGATGTGAAATACAAGGTACTTGCTCAGGCTTTCTCTTACTCTTGAACCAGCCAGAATTCGTTTCCGTCGAGGTCCGCGAGCATCGCGTAAGTTCCCCAAGCTTCCTTGATCGGGCGTTTTGTGAACTTGACCCCTTTCTTGCTCAGTTCCTCGTACGTTTTCTGAACGTCGTCACACAGAAAGGCTATGCCAGTATTGCCTTTTTCCAAGG
>CAYXJU010000115.1:0-5475 GCA_964464765.1 uncultured Candidatus Bathyarchaeia archaeon
TCACCTTCAGGAAAATCGGGGGCGAAGCGGTTTATGTCTGGTCGTATGCCTATAATCCTAGGCTTCATTGGGCGACCAGGCCCTGGGCCCATCCCACGACGCCAACGCCATCTGCATCCTGGCATTTCTATCTACTTACGTTCATACGCACAAAACTATTAAATCATTTACTCAAATGTGTGGTCAGGGCAGAGTGCAGTGAGGTCATCGGCGTCCCGGCAATAGGATCTGTTCCAAATGGTTCCAGTTCTGCTGATCGCTGATCAAACCCTGATGGGCAGTTACCACGGGAAAGGGTTTCTGGGATCTAGAACCGGCGCGCCGCCCAACATGTTCGGCCAATGGCGTCTTCTCGATCTGGGAGAGCTGCCGCCTGTGTCGACTCAAGCGATCTATCACGCGGTTGGGATAGCTGTCGACAGAAACATAGCGCCGAGCACCATCATATTCTGTAGCCCGACAAACCCTCTCGTGTGTATAGGATATCACCAAGAATTGGAGATGGAGCTGGATCAAGAGTACTGTCGAATGAAGGGTTTGCCGATCGTTAGGCGAATCCTGGGTGGAGGAGCCGTCTATCTCAACAGGGACCAGCTATTCTACCAAGTCATAGCCAAGAAGTCTGATCCAAGGGTTCCTGCCTCTATTCAAGGAATCTTCGAGAAGTTTCTTGCGGCTCCCGTCATGACATATAATGACTTAGGCATCCCAGCAAACTATAGGGCTGTGAATGACATAGAGGTGCGGGGCAGAAAAATCAGCGGAAGCGGGGCCACTGAAATCGGCACTTCCGTTATCCTTACAGGCAATATCATATTCGATTTCGACTTTGACGAAATGGTCAGGATTCTAAGAGTGCCAGGCGAAAAATTCAGGGACAAGGCGGCAAAGACCCTCCAAGAAAGGTTGACCACGATAAAAAGAGAACTTTCAGACCCACCAAGCCATGATTTCATCAAGGAGGTTCTGAGACGCAACTATGAAAATACCGTGGGTGTCGAACTTCTTGAGGGTGGACTTTCTCAAGAAGAGACCAGTATAATGACATCACTCGAAAGAATGTATCTGAGCGATGATTGGACTCGCCTAGTCGAAAATGAGCATCAAGACATTATCAATAGGAGGATGCTGAGGGTGTCGAAAAGAGACTCTTTGGGTGAGACCTGCTACAAGACTAGTGGAGGTCTTCTGCGCGTTCTTGTCGAGGTGAAGGACGATGTCATAAATGACCTCATGATTACGGGGGATTTCACTTTTCTACCGAGAGATAGCCTAAGGATGCTTGAGAAAGTACTGAGAGGACATAATCTAAACAAAGATATCTTGATGAACAGGATTCGTCAATTCTATGGGAAGTACAACGTGAGGTCGCCCGGGCTAACCGTTGAAGACATAGCACATGTCATCATGTTATTATCTTCAAAATGAAATTAGTTTGACGCTGGATTTATGAAGTCATAGTCCGATTACTCCGCTATGTGAATTGCTTTTCCAGTAATTGGTGATGGAGTATCGGGATCCCTTGGTTGGCGCTCTACAACTGTGAGTCGATATCAATACAAAGTTGCAGGAACTTGACGTTCTACAGAGCCGCGAAGCAAAGTCTATTGAGGTTGAATTCATAAGCCGCTGCGGCTATGCTTACACCATAGAAATAGAGTGGTTTTCTTGAACTCCACTTGACGATGTCGTCAATGCATCCATTGACGAGACTGGATCCAGTTGCTAGAATTAGGTTGCTCGATTCTATGATTGCCTTATTCCTGACGCTTGACTCAATGGTTAAACCGTGAATCGATCTGCCGATGTTATTGTTGTCCATGTCCGTAACTCGAACGTTTTTGAATGTCCTAGACATGTGGTAGACTATTGCTGGCTGAAAACCTATGACCAGAAGTCTGCTATCAGGGGAATGGCTCCTGGCAAGATAATCGGCGATCTTGGCGCCACAATGTTCCGGTCCATCATCTCTGCAGTGCTTGGTTCCATCTACGAGCCCGAGAAACCGGTAGGTTGCATTCATCACCGCAACCAGTCTGGCTCGAGCGCCGTTTCCATTTAAAGGCAACGTAGTAAATTTGTCGAGCGATCCTGTGTATTCTGAAGGTTCATCAGTGAATGCGTGTCCAATAGCTCCCTCGACTCTTGCTTCTATTATGGCCTCTCTGCCTTTCATCAAAGCATATCCATTGCGAGAAGGTTTCCCAATGGCCTCCTCGGGCTTTAGTGGATACATGGTAATAGAGGCTTGTCTCTTCTCCAGGTTGTACTTCCGAACCCTATCGTACCAAAGTCTTCTTAGCTCTTCCAACATCATTTTGAACCAAATCCGGATTCAATTTTCCGAAGACGCGTAAACCCATCCTATGACCGGCTTCCGCGGATAGCATTCCTCCAATACCGAAGACAACCATCATAGCAGCAAGAGCCTGCGTGAACTGTCCTAGGTACGTGATCAACCAAGAGAGAACTACCTTGGCTGGCGCAACTGAAAAGATAGACGGTGCCAAAACAACGCCATAAAAGACATGCACGACCGATCCGGCAAAGCCTACGATCGCTGCCGATCTATACCACTTGCCCTCGCATGTTTGAAAGAACAATGCATAGATTGGAATCATGAGTTGACCTGGCAATAGAGCGCCCTTCAATACACCCGTCAAGAGGAAACTGATCAAACCAATAAAAAATTGTCTTCTTGTTAATGATAAAGTGAGTCCAAAGAAGAAGCACATTACAAACGGAACGATGACTATTGGCGGGAGCGCAGGATATACTGAAGTGTATATGATTGCGCTAATGATTCCTAACATGGTTGATAGGACGGCTACCAAGGCGACTTCTTTTGAATCGAGTTGCACAAGTCATACACTGACGTGCGATCAGCAATGTTACATTTAAAGCGAATTGTAACATAGGGCGCTTACACTGTAACATAAAACACTTGAATTCGGGGTTTCGGGCAAGGAGATCACTTCAAGTATTCCATCGATAAAAGGCCTGAGTTAAAATCGGACTTAGTTCAAGAACTATGTGTAGAATCACTTAACTTCAATAAACCTCTCGACGGCAAATCGCTCATCAATTTTGCTGTGAATTCAATCTGGATTGTTTCTCTTGCTCCGTACGACTAATTCAAGATATGGAGCGTCTATTGGTGATAAAAAGTCTCTTAGAGAGACGCTTGGACCACGACAACCTTCGCGGGCTTTCCAAATTGTCATTGGATTGATCTACGTGGGGTTAGATGACGAGCCATCCAAAGTAACCTTGTTTTAGAAATCTGAATCAGACGCATTCAGAATTGCTCGATACATAAGAAATTAGTATGTCTTGGCTTGATCTTAGACCGGGCAATGGAAGTTGGCTTACAAGTTTAATTTTGACTTGGCACCTCTATCGCAGTCTCTTTTCAAAGAGATTGCTAGGATCTGTGATGAAAGTAGCGTCCATAAGAAGATAGTAGAAGCCTCACGTCGATTGGTCAAGACCCTGAGGATTCAGGAGGCGACTGGATTACCGCTCTCCGATGCCTTGACATTGGTTGAGGACTTAGTAGACAACTATGTTGAGAACCTTTCTCAAAGGAGATACTTCCAGAAAACCAAGAGGAGAGCGTTGCTTCTTCCTCATTGCTCAAGAAAGCATATGGACAACAGATGTCAAGCTCACTTTGATGCGCAGATACCCTCCTATGTCTGCACTAGATGTTCATCTGACTGCCTGATAAGACAAGCCGTTGAGGCGGGTGAGAGGAAAGGCTATGATGTCTACATCCTGCCAGGTGGATCTTGTGTACATAAGATTCTCTCAAAAAGTGACTACAAGGGCATAGTTGGCGTAGCCTGTTGCGAGGAGATCAAATTGGCCAGAGACCTCCTAAAGAACTTGGATATAGTGTCTCAGGCGATCCCACTAGTGAGGAATGGGTGTTCAAACACGCAGTTCAACCTAGAAACCTTAGAGACGATCCTATAGATTAAATTCATCGAAAACAATCCTGAACTCTTTCACGCGCTCGTATTGGCTGTGAGGTTCATTAGGGTGAACGAGGGAGGCTTCTTTTCAAGAGGAGTGGACTTTCTCAGAAGACAAAAGCAACCTTTCAAGATCAACATGTTGAGAGCCTCTCTTCAATACTTTCTAATAACGTTGGTTGTGTACTACCAGTCGATATATATCACGACCCTAGGCGCCAGTCCGGTTCAACTTGGACTAGCAGTCGGCATAGGTGGTATTGCCGGAGCTGCCATCGCTGTTCCAGCGGGATGGATGGCCGACAGGTATGGCGTTAGATACGTGTTTCTCGTTGGAACATTCATAATGGCCTTCGGCGCCATTGTTCTGGCTATTGCTTCAGATTGGATTGTGGCTATCCCAGGGTTGTTCCTCAGTATACTGGGGTTAACACTGGTGGAAACAGCGTGTCCATTGGTGTGTGGCATCTGTTTGAAGAACAAGGAAAGAGGCATGGGAATGCAGCTATGCGATACCATATCCGCTATCCCTAGGCTTGCGGCACCCATAACAGGTGCGGTACTGGTCACTTGGTTTGGTGGAATAAGTTCTAGCGGCATTAGGCCGCTATTCCTTGTGCAGTTCTTGGGTTTCAGTTTCATTTTCATACTTATATACAGTAAGTTCACTAATCCATTTGAGACCAGAACCACTCAACGCGGCATACGCCTGAAAGAAGATTACGGCGAAGTGTTTCGACGTGGGCGAATGGTAAAGAGGTGGATTGTATATCGTGCTCTATCTTCGTTTGCCTATTTTATTGGTTTCCAAGCGGGATTTGTTGCTTTGTACGCTAACGTCGTGAAGCACGCTGATCAATATGTCCTTGGAATAATGGGATCCGCATTCATGATAGTTCCCATAACGCTCTCCATTGTACTCGGGAGATTGGCAGATATTTTCGGAAGAAAAAGAATCTTGTTCGCAACTATTCCTGTCTACTGCCTATCACTATCGCTTCTCATCATCGCCCCAGATGCAAGAATTCTTATCTTGTCATCCTTGATGCAAGGACTATTGTTAGTAAATCTGACGAACGAGGAGACGATATCGGTTGAATTAGTGCCCGTGAATCTTCTGGGTAGATGGAGCGGGTTATTAAGTCTAACAAGAGGGATGATCGGTATACTGGCTCCTGTCGTCGCTGGCCAGCTATGGGAAATCGTCGGCCCCTCGTCTTTATTCATATTCTTGATCGTAGTTGAGCTTGCCCTGATACCCCTGTTGATGGGAATGCCCGAAACGCTCAACATCACACCGTCCGAAACCTAGCCGGCATGAACAGTAGGTCAGTTATTTGATCCGTTGTAGTGGCATCCTGCACCGATAGTGGTCAAACCTAGTCTCTTGCCACAACACTGGGTGTTGACCGACCCCCTTCAACTTCCTTATCTTCAAGTCGATATCTCCTTCAACTCCTTCTCAGTGCTAGCTCTAACCTTGACGATTATGTCATAT
>CAYXJU010000116.1:0-1621 GCA_964464765.1 uncultured Candidatus Bathyarchaeia archaeon
GGCATCCTATTAGACTGGATTCAATGAGCAATCCTCCGACTCCGCAGAATGGGTCGAGGACAAAATCTCCTCTCTTTGGTCTAGCCAAGTTAACCATGCAACGAGCAAGTTTCGGTGACATCGTCGATGGGTGAAAGACTGGCCGTCTTCTCGGTCTCCTCAAGGCAAGACTTCCAGACGGTCGCCGATAAGTTTCCAAGCCAAGAATGAAGCATCCGTCATGCACAACCCCCAGCAGAGATTTAGTTGGTCTGACGAGGTTGACAGAAATGCCATGAACGGTCCGCTTGATTATTTCTCCAACAAACGCCTCAAGAGCCTCTGAACTTCTTACATCAGGTATTGCGCCAGCCTTCACGACTCTGACCGAAAAACTGTCTCCACACTCTAAGAAACCTGACAGATCAGTTTCTGCGATCGTTTTCTCAATGCTAGGTCGATCATTCGAACATTCCAGAATATGGATTCCTGAGAGTCGACACATCGCAGATCTGAAGCTAACAATCTCCAGACAAGATCGAGGTGCTTCGACAATCAGAAGTTTCGGAACCGATTTTACCATTTGAAATTGGCATTTTTCCGCTTCAAGAACAGCCTTCAACTCTGCCTTGGGTAATGTTGGATGTTCTCCAGAAATAACAAAGAAAAGTCTCTCATTCACAGGATTTTCCTCAGAGATTCTGCGATGATCGAAGCGACCGAAACACGACTCACGTCGCTTGCAACACAATCAGTTCCGATAATCTCGTTCGCCCCCGCGGCTATAATCTTCTCCTTTGCTCCTGCTAGAAGAAGTGGGTGAGTGCAAGCAACGTAAATACTCCTTGCACCTTGCCGACGCAAGATCGACGCAGCGTTTGCTATAGTCGATCCAGTAGAGATGATGTCGTCAACGATGATAGTGTCTCGGTCCTTGACACGAACGTCTTTTGCCTCCGTCTTGATTGCTCCTGTAGTTCTATCTCGTTGTTTTTGAAAGAAAGCGTATTCCGCATCGAGTTGTTCAGCGACGATTTTTGCACGATCAAGGGCTCCTGCGTCGGGGGCGAACACGTATGGTTCTCTCAGTCTTAAACTGGAGAAGTATTCGCCTATTGCCGACATCGCAGATACGTTTAGAGCTTTTATCTTGAAGAGTTCGAGTATCTTGTCAGAGTGGACATCGACGGTAACCAGTGAATCGGCTCCAGCAGCCTCCACCAATTTCACGACGGTCTTCACGGTTACAGCCTCGCCAGATCTGAATCTCTTGTCCTGACGAGAATATGCGAGATAGGGAACTACCGCAACGAGTTTCGACGCTTCTAGGTCTCGCGCAGTATCTAGTAGCTGAAGCAGCTGCACAAGGTGTCTATCCTGAGGCGGATAGGTTGATTGAGCAATTACAACATTTTCACCGCTGACATCGCCAGAAATTCTCACGTAGGACTCACCGTCAGGAAATGACTTTGATTCAACAGGAACGCTTTCAGCTCCGAGAGTTTCAGCAAGTTTCTTCCCTAACTCGATGGAAGCCGGACCAAGAAGAACCTTCGTCAAATCAGACACTTCGAACACGAGACTAACGCATGCTAAACCATTTAAGCCAAACGAAATCGTCTAGAACATCGTTGCGGGATGA
>CAYXJU010000116.1:1721-5463 GCA_964464765.1 uncultured Candidatus Bathyarchaeia archaeon
CCAACTACAATGAAGATGATTCCGACAAAACGCTTTGGCAACTGCACAAGGCTCTCACAGAAGAGTATGTGAAGTTTCTCGTTAAAGTGGACGACGGAGTTCAAAGCCTTAAGGATCAAAAGAAACCGTTCAAGTCCTACTTTGACCTAAAGATCGCTTTAGCCCACAGAACAATGAAGGGTTGCAAGTTCTGCCATCGGACTTGTGGAGTAGACAGAACGACCGGAGCAAGAGGGTATTGCAGATGCGGAGACGAGATCGTTGTTTCAACAGCTTTCGATCACTGGGGAGAAGAACCAGAACTTGTTCCCTCAGGAACGATATTCACATGCGGTTGCACGATGACATGCCTTCATTGTCAGAACTACTCGATATCTCAATGGATGGAGAATGGAACGCGACTCAACGCAGAAGAGCTAGCCCGTTTAGTGGAAGGGCTTCATGCAAGGGGATGTAGAAACGCAAACCTCGTAGGCGGTGACCCGACACCGTGGCTTGCTGTCTGGCTCGACACTTTTAAAATTGTGAACGCGAATGTGCCGGTAGTATGGAACAGCAACACATATTATAGTGAAGAAACCGCAGATCTTCTGGCTGGTTTTGCCGATGTCTATTTGCTTGACTTCAAATATGGTCCGGGAGATTGTTCTGCAAGAATATCCAACGCACCTAGATACTGGGATGTTTGTACACGCAACCACATGAGAGCGAAACGATACGGAGAGCTCATAATAAGAGTGCTCGTTCTTCCGGGGCACCTTGAGTGCTGCACTAAACCGATCATTGAGTGGATCGCTAAGAACCTTGGAACGGATACACGCGTCAACATTATGTTCCAATACAGACCCGAGTGGAGAGCCGATGAAATTCCAGAACTCGGACGACGGCTTACCGGAGAGGAAAGAAAGAGAGCGATAGAATTAGCGCGAGAAGCAAGGCTTGAAAACTACATAACCTGACCATGTTCAAAGAAAGTATAAGTGACGGTTCGGGCTGAACAATTATGACGGCGATGATGTCTCAAAGTTACGCTGAATTGGTGAGCTGAAGGCATTTGTCTGAGTCGTCTATTCAGAAATCCCCCATGCAACACTAGCATTCCGTTTTTCCGATGATCGAATCAAGATCTTGTTGTAACTACTGATTCGATTTTCTGTTTCTTCGACTCAACCTCTCGGATGGATAAATCGTCTCTGTAGAGGTCGTCTGTGAGCTTTCTACCAGTTCTCTTCTCCCATTCTGGGATTGGAATGCCATACTGCTTTTGGATCTTGTCTCTGTACCATTCGGGAATGACGTTGAAAGCACAGAACGGTATGATTCTTCCATCAGGGCTTGTGTAGTGGATGCTGCATTTTTTCACTCTCTCGATGTCGTAGTTGTACAGATCCATGAAATGCATAAGTCCTATGAACAGTGCCTTGTGATGAAAATCTCCCAGCGAATCGTAATCATGTCTGAGGAAAGCGTTGTAGAGGATCTTTGGTAAGCTGAGGCCTTTGGGTTGCTTTGATTTGTCAATGAACTTACGTAGCTTAAGGAGCACGTCAGCGCCGACCAGATACTTGCTCTTGCTGGATTTTAATTCATCAGCTTTCTTCTCAAGATATGTGAGTAGGCCCTCCACATCAACGAATCTAGTTATTGGAACGAGTTTCTCTCCATCCTTGAATACGTATGTTGCCATTCCACATGCGAAGTGATTTCCCAATTCATACTCTGGTTTTCCAGTGAGCGCTTCCACGAAATGGCTTAGTGGAGTTATGGTCGGTACAGGATAGAAGTCGTCTCTTGCAATCTCTCCATTAGTCTGTTCCTCCATCCTGAAGATCACATCCGGTATAGTGATCCTCAGTCTCTCTCTTTCGGCATTACTGATTCTTCCAACGAGAGACACAGGCTGAAAGTTGATTCCTCTGACCACATCTATATTCTCAAAGCCAAACCTCAGAATGTTACCAACCTCACCATCATTGACTGTGTTAATAATTGTTGGAACCAATACGATGCCGAGTCCAGCGTTTCTGCAATTCTGAAGTATCTTCGGTATCAATTGGTGGTTCTTTGGATTCGTCTTGGCAGTTGTTCCATCAAAACTCAGGTAGACTGTGTTCACACCGGCTTGTCTAACTCTTGTTGCAAGCGTCGAATCGGTGGCAAGTCGAATTCCGTCTGTATTTAGCTGGACGTGGTCGATATTCTCTTCCTTGCCAATCTTTATAATCTCAACTAGGTCTTCGCGGAGGGTTGGCTCGCCGCCTGTTAGTTGGACTGCATTGCATGGAACCGGCTTCTCTCTTCGTATGCTTCTGAACATCTCTCTAATCTGTTCGAGCGTAGGTTCGTAGACATAACCGGATTTTTCAGCGAAGAAAAAGCAATACCAGCAGTTTCTGTCGCATCTGTTGGTTATCACCATGTTGGCGAGGGCTGAATGGTTTGTGTGAATGTTGCAGAGGCCGCAATCATTAGGGCACATTGGATTTGATTTTGTGATGTTAGGGTTTTCGACAGTTCTCCCTTCATAAGCGAATCTCTGTGCTTTTTCGTACATCTCATATGAGCCCCAGTAGAGATCCTCCACACGACCGTGTTCAGAGCACACTTTCTCGATCCAGACCTTTCCATCTCTCTCGAAAATCTTGGCGGGAATTCTCTTCAGGCATTCAGGGCAGAGGCTCTCTGTCTGGCTTAGATCGCGCACGCTTTGACACCACCGAAAGTTGTAAATAACCGCTAAACGACATCGAACTATCGTATAAGAACGTTTCCAGACTAATCATCCGGTGAATAGTGTTACCCCTGTGCATCATCATTTCTCAATCTTCACAACACCGATTGAGGGAACAGCCTTTGCCTATGAGTGAGAAAACACGTCGATCATTGCAGGACTTGGGGTTAACGGAGTATGAGATGCGCACGTATGTAGCTCTGCTTGAGCATGGCGCCATGACCGCAAGCCGCATTAGCGAATATGCGAACGTCCCTTACTCCAAAATCTACGAGGCCCTAGGAAATCTTGAAAAGAAAGGATGGATCGAGGCAGAGCATAGCAGGCCGTCAAAATACTATCCGAAACCTCCTGTCGAAGCAGTGGCCACGACAAAAATGAGAATGGAAGACACATTCAACGCAAGCGAGAATCAGGTATTGAAGGATCTCCAACCTCTATATGAAAAGAAGGACACGGGTGAAAGACCTGAAATCTGGATCGTGAGAGGCCAATACAACATATTCACCAAAATCCGAGAAACGCTCGCTCGGACACGAAAAGAACTATTGATCGCATCCCCAATCTTGCCAGAATTGGTAATCGCGAACCTCATGCCCATACTTACTCATCTGAGGGAGAATGGCGTGTCAATCTCCATAATGACCAGCAAGAATGTGAGCGAAGAAGGCTTGAAAAGCTTGGTGAACGTCGCGAATGTGAAAGTTCGCAATCAAATGTTTGGCGGAGGCGTCATCTCAGATTCTGAGCAAGTCATGCTACTGCTGGGAGAAGAGGAGAAGACTAGTCTCGCCATATGGGCAGATCATATTGGGTTAGCTAGGTTTGCAAAGAACTACTTTGAATATCTTTGGCGGGATAGCAAGGACGCCACAAACTACCCTCCAGTAGAGTGAAGTCAAAAAGAACAGAGTGAAAGATACAAAAAGCGTTAGGTTTGGGGCGTATGCTTGCGAAGTCATTGGGCGCGAAGAGTAACATTTATGAAATTTCGCAGTTTACACAAATCAA
>CAYXJU010000117.1:0-2176 GCA_964464765.1 uncultured Candidatus Bathyarchaeia archaeon
GAACATGCTGGCAGTTCACGGCATCTACGAGGCCAAGCCGCAGACCATCACCGATGAACGCAGCAACATCTTGAAGAATTTCCTCTCAAAACAGGACTCTTCGTGAGTTCTCGCGGACCAAGGCCGTGTCTTGTCTTGGCGGTATATAACTACTCAAGTACTGCGCGGGTACCTTTTTCTCGCTTATTAAAATGTCACGAGACGTTTGGCCTCAAGAAGAACTCTCTAACTATGTAAGAAACCGACAGCCCATTGATAGCTTCCTGCTAATTCAATCCTTTCTAGATATCGAATATCACATTCTCCTGTGCATGTGGACTTTACCCATCCCAGACATCAGGTTACTTTTCCAGCCTTTGCGCTGTCTCTGAATGGTGCATGTTCACTTGTTTATTCACAACTCCACGGTCAGAAAGTTGCGCGTACTAAGTACGATTACGATTATGATGCTGTTAGCGTTCCAAACGCCTGTATTGCTGCTGGCACGAGGAGAACCATTAGGTTCAGTGCCTTTGGACGATAACCAACCGCCCCCTAAAATCAGTCCAGCTCCATTTTCCAGTAACGACACCGAACCCGCTGCTGGGACTGCGATTGGCACTGTAACGGTCCTTGTCATTTGTGTTGAGTTCTCAAATCTCAACCATACGGAGTCCACTGCTGAAATTGATAGACTTGTGTTTGAAGAGATGAATCGATACTACCAGGAGATATCGTTTGGGTCGTTGAAAATAGTGGGGAGAACCATCGGATGGTACCGCATGAACTACACGCTGTCATACTATGGGCGTGATGGTTTGGTTGTCGATGATCCCAACTTTGACGGAGCTCTTGAGTCTTGGTGGCTGATTCGTGACGCGGTGAGTGCTGCAGACAAGGACGTTGACTTCGCAGCCTACGAGACCATCGTGGTTGTGCACGCGGGAAATGGCGAGGAGTCAAGCAAAATACCAGATGATGTCTGGTCAGTATCCTACACTGGGTTGTGGTTAAGGACTCACGACAGTCGTTCCGTTCACGACGGTATGATCGTGCCTGAAAGCGAGGCCAGAGGCGCCGTACCGCTTGGCGTTTTTGCGCATGAATTTGGGCATCAGCTAGGCCTTCCAGATCTCTATGCGTATGGCTCTTCGAAAAGCTACATGGGAGACTGGAGTCTAATGGATCATGGGCTCTGGGATGGAGATCCCAAAGGTTCTAGCCCAGCGCACCCAGAAACCTATTGCAAGATCAAACTCGGTTGGATACCTCGCGAGAGAGTGGTGGTTGTAAACGCGAGCATGAACGTCAACGTTACACTCCAGCCAAACGAGCTGAAAACGAATGGTTACCAAGCCATCAAGATCCCAATCAAAGCCACGGAATACTACTTGGTTGAGGTTCGACAGAAACTAGGTTATGACACCCACATACCGGGAAGCGGCGTACTCATCAGCTATGTTAACGAACGCTTGGGATCGGGATATGGCCGGGTCAAGCTGATGGACTCTCACTCATTGACGGATACTCTAAACGATGCAGCATATGACGTTGGCAGAGTATTTACCGAATCAAATGGAAAGTTCTCTGTGACAATTCTCTCCACAGATGGCAAATCATACTTCATAAATGTAGATAGAAGTGGCCCCGCTCCCGACATAACAATCAAAGACATTCGCTTAGAACCAACTGCAGCTCGTTCAAACGAAACAGTCACAATCTATGCAGACGTGATCAACCAAGGGACTGAAAAGGCTACGAATTTCTATGTCAACTGCTATATTGACGAAATTCTATACACCAGAACGCGAATGACGCTCAGCCCCGGAAGTTCAACAACTATAAGTGTCAAATGGGAGGCTGCAGGAGGCTCGCATAGTATCCGCTTTGTAGTGGATGCGGCGTCTCTGGACGTGGATTCGAACAGGAACAATGATGCTCTGTCTAGAAGAATTGCCGTGGGTGCGCTTCTGAAATTGTACGTCCCCAAAGACGTCCAGGCCACAGTAAATGGAACGCGTTATGAACCAGATTCAAACAATGAGATTACGGTTGGTGTTCTACCGGGCACTCAGCAGATAAACGTCACGAGAACCCAGTCGTTTGGCAACGGAACGAGACGGGTCTTCGTTAGGTGGAGTGACGGCAACACATCGAACCCAAGAACCATAACTGTGCAATCAGACCTCAGTTTCAG
>CAYXJU010000117.1:2276-5360 GCA_964464765.1 uncultured Candidatus Bathyarchaeia archaeon
CCTGCAACTTTTTCGATTCAACCAACAAGTGAAATTGGGAACGATACAAAGAGATTCTTCATAGGGTGGAGCGGCGACACGACCTCCACTCAAGCGTCATGCACAATAACGATGGATTCCTCCAAAACAGCTTCAGCCACTTGGAGGACGCAATATCTGCTGACCGTTGAGTCTTCCTACGGCGATCCAACTGGGCAGGGTTGGTATGATTCGGGTATCGTAGCAAATGTGTCCGTGAAAGATCCCGTGGATCATGGAAATGGAACGAGACGAGTATTCTCGAACTGGACAGGCGATCTTTCAACCACTTCACCAGCAGCATCGACAACGATGGACAAAGCGAAAATTGCCATCGCAGAATGGAGAACACAGCACCTAGTCTCATTTACAGCATCAGGATTGCCGAATGGAGTGCTCATAAACTTCACCATCAACTCAGTCGTCGCAAATGGCACCACGCCATTCAGCTACTCAGATTGGTATGATACTCAAACGACACTAAACCTGAACGTTACCAAACGAATCAGCAATGGATTTGGAGTTTATGTGTTCAATCACTGGGCGAATTCAACAGGAGCAAAAGTCTCTGATGTAGTCACGGTGAGTGGACCAAGCACCTTGACCGCAGTCTTCAACCAATCGTTCGGTTGCATAATCGCAACCGCAACTTTCGAATCAGAGCTTTCTCCAGAAGTTCAATTTCTCAGAAACCTCAGAGATCAAAAGATAATGAAAACCTTTGCCGGAAGTGGATTCATGGCAGTTTTCAACGCTTGGTACTACTCATTCAGCCCAGCCGTGGCGTCGGCGATTGCCAGCAACCAAGTTCTAAGAAGCATTGCGAAGGTAACACTGTACCCGCTTATTGGTATTCTGCATATTTCGGCTTCAACTTACAATATCCTAGAATACAACCCCGAAATCGCAGTTGTTGTGACAGGGTTCGTTGCAAGTTACATGATAGGGACCGTATACTTTGCTCCAGGTCTCGCCGCCGTTCTGGCATTGGCACGCAAGAGAATGAAATCAGGTCGAATGGCGCGAATTACTGCATGCATACTGGTTGGAAGTGTTGTTGGAATCACTGGTTCAGATATCTTACAGTTGGGCTCATTCATGGAGTTGTCTTCCACGATATTCGTCTTAACAACCATCTTACTGTCTACATTAGTGTCTGGACGGATGATCTATTCGGTATCTCGAAAGCTTAAATTGAGTCAAATCAGATCTCTACATTCGTGGTCCAAATGAAAAGGAGTGCAATGCTCACTATTCTCACACTGTTCTTGGCTACGACTTTTTCTGTAATCATCAATACTCAACCAGCAAACGCCGTTTCGGTGGACCAAGTTTCTCACGGAGCAGGAGGACGGGTTCATGGAAACATTTACGGTTTCAACGTTTATGACGAACTAATAACGGTAAGCTGGGCGTCTGTAACTGCGATGCAGAATGGCCAAACAATCGACAAAGCATATAGCAGTGATGGGTTCTACGAAATGTATCTTCCCAGTGGAACGTTTGATCTAGTCGTAGAGGCACAAGGATTCTTCGCAGAAGAGATGAACATATACATCGGCGATGGATCGGATTATGCTCTGAACTTCTATATGGAACGAAACAACCAGCCGATACCAGAGTTTCCAATATCTGCAATTCAAGTGATCGCTCTCCTTTCGCTCACAGTGACTCTTCTAATCCTGAGAAAAAAGACGTTTCCCAAGGCAAGGACTTCACAACCATAGACTGCATTCTCCAAAGGATCCTTCCATTGGGCGTTTACAAAAACTGCACGCCATGATTAAATAGACCGAACCCTAACTGGTTCGCAGTCAAAACATGAATGTGTCGAAGTCGCGGGGTCAAGCGACCCGAAACTGAACAGTCCAGTAGGCTTCTAGGAGAATCTTTGGAATATGTCGTTTCTCAGAAAGATGGGTTTGAAAGAGCCTGATTTCTACATAGCCGCGTCGCTGGTGCCAATCCTTGGTCTAGCCATACTCGACCCACGTTCGTTCACATTGGGTTGGAACGAAGGCCGGGGAGGATTCGTCTTCGCACTCATGTTTCTCTTCATGGAGTGGTACGATGCACGTGGTACGCTGAAGGTTCAGAAAAACAAAACTAGGATGATCGTCTGGCTATTCTCTATAGTGGGTTTTGTGGCATATTTCGTTGCGATCTATGCTTTTGGTCTTCAAGAATCGATGAATCGTCTTGGGGAGAGTTGGGGGATTGCAGACCTTCACAGCTGGGTATGGCTTTGGGACTACCTAGTGCTCGCCGGCTTTCTTTGCATAGTTCTCAGCGTTCTCTTCGGTCCCAACTCAATCAAACAGACTCCTACGCCCATAGTTTACACAGTCGGATCGGGTCTGGTCCTTCTCTTGGACTCACTCTTTCCATATGGATCAATAAGTTTTCTCGCTGGAATGGTTCCATTCATTGCCAACACGGTGGTCATGTTGCTTGGATTGTCAGGTGTCCATATAATGAATGGCCCTTTCGACTCCGTTCAACCCCCAGCAGTATTCCTCACGGGGAACTTCCTCTGGATGCGAGGTATTCCTGGATCAGTTGTACTTCAGATAAACTGGCCATGTATGGGGGTATTCAGCATGCTGATCTACATGTTGATCACTGCGATTTTGATGATAAAGATTGAGGCTCCAAGAAAACGTAAGCTCTTGTACTTTGTAATCGGTGCTGTTGGGACTTTCCTGATAAACATCTTCAGGATATTCCTGATAGCCTATTACGTGGCTTTCATAAGTATCGACGTAAAGATATTCCATGAGAACATAGGGGAATTTCTCTTTCTAACCTGGGTAGTAGTCTTTCTATTCGCAATAGTGAAAGTTGAGTCCAGACTCACAGGAATCGGCAACAAAGCAGAATTGCGCAAGGAAAATATTGGTACCCCAAGCACAGGGCAATTCTAGGCCGGAACTATTTCTCAGGCTTTTCGATTTCCTCTTGAGGCACCGGCTCGGCCATAATAATCTTCTTAGTCAGCCTTTCTGGTTTCTTAGGTTTTGCTACATTGATTATCTTGATTGAAGGAATCAACGCCGACAGAAAAGC
>CAYXJU010000118.1:0-5279 GCA_964464765.1 uncultured Candidatus Bathyarchaeia archaeon
GCCTATGCTACTGGTGATAGGCCCGACTGCGTAGGTTGCTCGGCAGCTCTTCAGTTTGCCCGCCCATTGATCAAACGTGTGTTTAACAAGGCAAATCTAGAGGAGCAACTTGTGAAGACGATGATGGCTGATCCGCTTATTCGCAGGAGCATGTTTAATGTTGTTCGAGGTATAAGCCACCTCGGTCTTAAAGACCCTCAGCCAACAGCCGTTCCAGTAGTCATCGTCTGGAACTATACGAATCGCTGCAACCTCAGCTGCATCCACTGCCACCAAAGCTCAGGTGAAGCCGACGAGAGGGAGCTCACGACTGAAGAAGCGTCTGAAGTCATCGACAGACTTGGACAGGCGGGAATCTCCATCCTCACTTTCTCAGGCGGAGAACCTCTCGTCCGTTCAGACATCTATGACTCTATAAAGCGAGCAGATGACGCTGGAATACTCTGCACCATCGCGTCAAACGGGACACTGATGACGAAGAGAGTCGCTCAGAGGCTGAGAGAAGCAGGGGTGAGACGGGTCGAGCTGGGCCTTGACGGCTGTAAAGCTGAGACTCATGAATTTATCAGAAACACAGCAGGCTGCTTTGAAGTGACTCTCCAGGGCATTAGGAACTGTGTCGAGGTGGGGTTTGATGAGGTATGTGTCACGATGACCCTGCACAGAAAGAACGTTGGCGAACTCCGCGAGACCGTCGAGCTGGCGGAGAGACTGGGGGCCAACAGGTTCTACCTAAATAGGCTCATCCCGGCGGGCAGGGGCAAGAATGTGATCGATCTCGATGCTACAAGAGATCAGAAGATCGGTGCACTCGAGTATGTCTACAAGAAGTTCTACGATAGCGCCGTCCAAGGCGAGGGCATTCAGTGTTACGCAAGAGGCATGACCTACTATGGCAGACTAGGTTTTGAAAGGTCAGATGGCACGGTCTTCACCGTCAGTGAGGCGCTATCAGGTTACAGCAAGATGTGGCAAGAGAAGTTTGGCGCAGGAATCTCAGAGATCGTGAGGAGATATGCCTCAGGATTTGGAGGTTGCTCGGCCGGAATTACCTATGCCGGACTGACGGCAGGCGGCGATTTACTCCCCTGTGTGCCAGCACCCGTGAAACTCGGCAACCTCCTCAAAGAGGACCTGGAAGATATCTGGGTCAAAAATGATTTGCTCAACTACATAAGGCGAAGGGATGAACTCAAGGGTGCTTGTGGTAGTTGCGGCTACAATTTTGTCTGCGGAGGATGCCGTTACACAGCCTACGCAGTCAAAGGAGACTGGTTAGCGGCTGATCCCAGCTGCCCCTTCGGACCCAGCTCCGAGACACCAATCACCAACTGAGAAGGTAGTAAGGAAATGAAAGTACACGCGATAATGGGCAGTCCAAAGGGCAAAGGAAATGGTTACAAAGCCACTCGAAAAAATAGAGAATGAAGAGTCTGGGAGACATCGAGTCTAGCTATCTATTTCTCAAGGATACTCGTCTAGAGGGAGAGAGAATATTACCCAAATAATTGGGAGACTGAGTCCGAAGGGGTGTTAGATGGATCCACTACTGAATGTTCTAATCTTCCTTGCTTCAGTAGCCATCATATCACTCTCGGGCGTGATGATGCCTGGCCCAGTAACGGCTGTGACCATAGCAAAAGGCAGAGAAAGCGGGAATGGGGGGGCCCTAATCGCTTTAGGCCATGGGATCATAGAGATACCCCTAATCGTTTTGATCTATCTTTGGGTTTGCGGAGTCTTTCAGCCATGCGATCGTGAGAAGGGCCATAGGGTTTGTTGGCGGCTTGGCACTCGGTTTTGTGGGGGTACAGATATTTAGGGCTAAAGACCGTATTGAAGAGGAAGAGAGGAATGTGAAGTTCAGCTCCATATTCTCAGGAGTCACTACGACAGGTGCTAATCCCTACTTCTTTCTGTGGTGGGCGACAATCGGCTCTGCTTTGGTAGTTAACTCAACCCTCTTCGGGTTAGCAGGATTCTTACTCTTCGCTCTTGTCCATTGGTCATGCGACTTCTTCTGGGATCTCTTCGTCTCAAAGGCGGTATACAAATCTTGCAACATCTGGAACCTGAAAGTCCACAGGATCGTATTTGGCGCTTGTGCATCACTCTTGATTGTTTTCGGAATTTGGTACATATACTCAGCAATGAAGTAGGCTGACAGAATGTACGCTTTAGCGCGCGCCACTGACGGGAAAGGCGAGGTCCACCTTCTACTGTCAACCAAGATCCTTCAGATATTTCTACTCATCATGCCTAGAGTGCCTGAGAAAGAAATGGTAGGAGAAGAAGAATCAATCCAAGAAGAACAATTATGATTCCAATGACTTTTGCGAATTTCCCGGCGAGAAAAACGACTATCCCGAGGATTATGAGTATGATCGGATTCGCATCTACCAGAAATTTATGGATTGAATCGAGAATCGAAGAGAGAGCTGAAGGTATACGCTCTGTCGCCGCTGCATCTAGGACATGAGGGAGATACGATAGGAAGAACCTCATCACATGTACCATTCTTGATCTAGCCCAATTACATTGTATGAGAGACTTGACCTCTATAACGCATTTATGCTTTTGTATGTGGTCACTAAGGGATTCTAGAAGACAGATCGTTCTTCATATTATTGGCACACGCTTCTGTTTGTAGTTACATCTCTCACGTAAGAAATAAGTGGGTTGTTTTCAGATCATTTGTAGGGTCAGTCAACATAATTCAAAGTGAACGAGTAAGGGTCCTGAACAGAGCGGAGATTGAGAATAGAGTGTATGTTCTTTACTGGATGCAGGCATCACAAAGAACAGAGTACAACCACGCTCTCGAATATGCTATCTTGAGAGCGAACGAGTTGGACAAACCCCTTCTCGTATACTTCGGATTGACTGGTAACTATCCCGGAGCAAATGCAAGACATTACAGCTTCATGCTGGAGGGGCTCAAGGAGGTTCAGACTTCTCTCGAAGCGAGAGGCGTAAGAATGGTCATTCGACGCAGTTCGCCAGAAGTTGGTGCAGTTGAGCTGTCAAGAGATGCCTCCCTAGTGGTGGTAGACAGGGGATACCTGAAGATACAGAGAGGGTGGGTCAGTCATGTTGCGGAGTATATCGATTGCCCACTGATTCAAGTCGAAACCAACGTCATCGTTCCTGTTGGAGAAGCGTCGCCAAAAGAGGAGTACTCCGCCGCTACGATAAGGCCCAAGATTATGAAGAAACTCAACTATTACCTCGTTCCAATGCGACAGAATCGGGTCAAGAAGAATTCACTTCACCTTGATCTTGATACTCTTGATATCGATGATATTGCAGAGATTGTTTCCAGTCTCGGTATTGATCTAAGTGTTGAGGGAGTAACCATTATCACAGAGGAACTGCAGAGGCCAAGCGACATCTTTTGAACTTCTTGAAGAATAAACTGCAACGCTATCGCGAACTTCGAAGTGACCCCATAAAGGACTGTCTTTCGAACATGAGTCCATATTTCCATTTCGGCCAGATTTCACCACTATATATCGCATTGAAGGTATTGGAAACAAGTAAGGCAGGAAAGGAGGCTTACCTAGATGAACTCATCATCCGTAGGGAACTGAGTATGAACTTCGTCTTCTATAATCAAGATTATGACTCCTTCAAGGGGCTTCCAGACTGGGCTAAAGAGACATTGAGGACGCACAGCATAGATCGACGTGAATACACGTACACACTGGAAGAGCTGGAGAATGCGAAGACTCATGATCCTTACTGGAACGCGGCTCAGAAAGAGATGATGTTCAAGGGGAAGATGCACAGTTACATGAGGATGTATTGGGGAAAGAAGATTATCGAATGGACCGATACTCCCGAAGATGCCTTCAGATTCACACTTCACCTCAACAACAGATTCGAACTCGACGGGAGAGACCCGAACGGATTTGCCGGCGTGGCGTGGTGTTTTGGGAAGCACGACCGTCCGTGGAAAGAAAGGCGAATCTTCGGAAAAATACGCTACATGAACGCAAACGGTCTCAGGAGAAAATTCGATGCTGACAAATACGTTGAAAAAGTAGAATGCACCATTTCAACATAGTCAAAAACAGTCGTTTGCAGCTCGGGTGTAAGTATGCGGTGACCGCGGTGAAGATAGTTAGAATGCCGAAGATGGATAAACGTGAAGTAGAGGGATTGATTCGAGAACAGAACCTTTGTAGAATAGCTTTCAGAGGAAGAGACTATCCGTACATGACACCCTTTCAGTACGTCTACGTGAATGGGTCTCTCTATTTTCATTTCACAAACTACGGTAGGAAGATGATGCTGCTTGATAGAGACAAGCGGGTCTGCGTCGAGATAGAAAGATACCTGCCAGATATGAGCGAATATAGCTTTGTGACCCTAAGAGGAAGGCTGAAGATTGTTACAGACCCTCAAGAGAGAGCAGAAGCCATCAGCAGGATGGCGGAAGCGGCGAGACAAAAACTTTCCGAGAACTTTCTCGTTGTACACGGTTTCAACAAGGAAGAAGGGTGGTCTGCCCTAACCCCGGAGAAACCCCTAGTAATTGTAAAGCTCGACGAGATAACTGAGAAAGTTGGTCTCCGGTCCCCCTAGACAAGTATGTATTTACCAGGTTGCATCTTTCATGCAGTATACGCAGACATGATTCAACGCGCACACAGGAACATCTTGCAGAACAACATTATTATGCAATAAAGCAGTTGACGTATGCTCTTCAAGCCTTGTCACAGCTCCAGACTCCTTCCCGCGTCGCTAAGTTCCATCAAATCCTCAGGATACGGCTCAAAATAAGTCTGGTACAACAGGTACTCGTTTTCAAACCTGATCGTCCAAGATCTTAACAGTTGCAGGGCCGAGGTGAAGGGTATTCTTCCGTCTCTGTAAAGTTCCAGGGTCTCGTTGAAGAATTCCTTTTCTTTCTTAGAAAGCTTCCCCGCAGAATATCCGAAGATATGCATCAGAACGTTGATGCGGTTCGTTGGTTTCGGAGGGTTCTTCATAGCATTCTTCAGTCCCTCCTGGTAATCCTGCATGACTTGCGTGGTCTCTTTCTTGTCGTGATTGGCAACCGTATTTCCAAGAATTCTTAGTTCTTTCTGGCTGTAGGACATCAATAGGAATTTGTTGTTTGTGTGGAAGCGAACTAGTTCGGAGATCCTTTGAGATCTCATAGTCTCACGGAGGCTAGTGAGGGTGAAGAGCTTGGTTAGGAAATGCTCTCTTATTGTGTAGCTCTTCAGTCTGCCCTCATCCTCTATCGCCAAGCCAGGAAATCTCTCCTGGAC
>CAYXJU010000119.1:0-5199 GCA_964464765.1 uncultured Candidatus Bathyarchaeia archaeon
CCAACACGTGTGCCAATTGTGGAAAGAAACTGAAGTGAAAAACACTTGCAGTCTCAACTTCAAGGAAAGTATGTGGATAGGAATCGAACATTTTGTTTGGAGCCGGGGATGGGAATTGAACCCATCTCAGCGCATCGACTTCATGCTATACTGCGGGTATCGGCGTTGGGAAACTTCTGCAGCCCGCCGCCTGAACCGTTCGGCCACCCCGGCTTCGGACGAATTAGAGTTGAAACAACCTATAAATCTACTTTGGAAACGGACATGAGTATTATTGTTGCATACTGCTTTGACTGAGCCGCGAAGTTTGGAATAGACCGGCAAGAAAGATCTTATAGAATGCTTGGTTCTCATGTGCAAGCGTCGCATACTTGAGGAAGAGACAAAGCGTATCTATGCATATCGCAAACGAGGTCTTTTGTTCGAAGTACTGTGCAGAGTTCGCATAGCTTCATCATAGCGTCCATGGACGAAAGACTTCCATCCACTATGCCTGACGCGACTTTACGCGCCACATTTCGAACTGCAGGAAGGTTTTCGAATTGTTTCACCATCCGTCTTCCGCGCTTACTGTACAAGTACTGGCTTATGGCCGCTTGAGTTGTGGACAACTTCTCTGCAGCCGCAACCTGCGAATAACTGTGCTTCTCTATGAGTTCTCGAGCAACAAGAGATCGAAAAGCTGGAAGCACATATTTGACCACGATCTCGCAGGGTGGTCGCATTCTGATTCACATAATTATAACGGTGTTATCGAGACTTATAAGCGACTTGGAACACCGAAACGTCAACCGTAATTCGCATAGAACCTTCTTGGACGTTACGATGGTCTATGCGCCCAGAAGTCGGGCGTAGCGAATGTCTCAATTTTCGTGTTCTTGAAGGCTCGTTCGACCATTGCTTCTATGTTCAATCTATTCTCAGCCCGTGTGACTTCTTCTATTCTAGATTTCGTGCGGGGCTGCTTTGGCGCAGCCCGACAGCATGAAGCAGGTTTGGTTGAGATATCGAATGTGCCTATTTTTCGGGCGATCCTTTCGACCTCGACTTTGTTCATGCCTATCAAGGGACGAAGAATCGGCAATCTGATCGCAGAGTTCTCTGAAGCAAGGTTGTAGAGTGTTTGACTGGCGTGTTCGCCCAGTATCTCGCCTGTCACTATTGCTTGTGCGTTCTCAGCATCTGCAATCTTTTCCGCGACTCTCAACATCATTCTTCGACAGAGGATGCATGTTAGTTTCCTAGGGCACTTTGTAATGATATCCATGAGATTCTCTCCTTGAGGTACCACGTATACACGCGTGGTTTCGCTAGGCCAGTGTTTCATCACTTTTTCCATGCTTTCTAAGGCTCTGCGCTTTGTGGTTTCGTCCGAAAGCGGGTTATTGTCAAAATAGACGAAGAGCGGAGTGAATCCGATCTTGGCAAGGAGCCACGAGGCTACAGGAGAATCGATTCCGCCAGAGACAAGACATACAACTTTGCCTTTTACGTGCCTTACGGTTCCAGCTCCCTTTGCCTCCGCAGTCATGAATCTCACGTCATAGCTGTCTGAATTGACACAAGAGAAGTCGAAATCAGATCTGTGGTAGATTTTCAACGTACCTTTCGGCAGTCATAGCGGCCTTTACACCTTCACCTACAGCGGTCGCGATCTGTTTCCACAGTGGGGAAGTACAGTCACCGGCAGCAAATATTCCTTTTACAGATGTCTCGCACGCATCATTCGTCTTAATGTAGCCAACGGAATCTTTGCTCAGACTAGCGAATTCTGTATTTGGTTTCCTTCCAACATAGATGAATACCCCATCAGTTTTGAAGTCGCGCGTCTGTCCGGTTGTAACGTCCTTTAGGACGGCTTTCTCCACGAAATTCGTTCCAGAGATCTCTTGCACAACAGTATTCCAGATGAAGTCTATCTTTGGATTTGCTCGGGCCTTTTCTTCGTTCACTTTTTCGGCTCTTAGGCGATCCCTTCTATGCACAACATGTACTCTACTTGCTATCTTTGTTAGATAGATCGCTTCAGTAACCGCCGAGTCGCCTCCGCCTGCAACAATCACGTCCTTACCTGTAAAGAATGGTCCGTCACATGTAGCGCAATATGAGACGCCCTTTCCCACAAACTCTTTTTCTCCTTTAACATTCAGGCGTGCGGGTTCAGCACCAGATGCAATGATTAGAGTCTTCCCCACATATTCCCCTTCGTTCGTCAGAACAATTCTTCTTTCCCCATCCACTTTAATGCCTGTCACCTCAACGTATCGGATTTCTAATCCAAACTTCTCTGCCTGCTCCTGAAGTTTCTTTGAAAATTCATACCCGGTAATTTCCTGGACTCCAGGATAATTCTCGATCGTATCGGCCGTTGCAACTTGGCCTCCAAGAATAGTCTTCTCCAGAAGCAATGAAGTAAGCTTCGCTCTTCGTGTGTAGATTCCAGCGGATAGGCCAGCCGGACCTCCACCGACTATGATTACATCGTAGAGAGACAAGATGTTTCGAGTTCCAATAGAATTAGAGAATTACGCTTAACTCTTTCTTTCAAGACATGAATCCATGTTCAGGCAAACTTGGGTCTCAATGCCCCATGTGGGCAGGCGTCGACGCATTCCAAGCAGAGTATGCATTCTTGATCATTGAATTTTTCCCAAGGAAGATCAAGAATTGGAATCTGTGTTGGACATTTCTTCTCGCAATGCGGACATTTCTGACATTTGAGTGGATTTCTACTCATCCCCAGCAGGCTAAAGCGACTGAAGATTCCCATCATCGCTCCGGTCGGACATAGATATCTGCACCAGAACCAAGGTATACTATATGCGCCTACGAACAAGACTGCGAGAAGAATCAGTTTGACGGCTAACTGCGTCGAAATCGACCGGAACCAACCATAGACCATCTCAGCGGTTACATTCACCGAAGTCGGTCCGAAGAATATCTCTCGAGCTTTTCCGATAAGCCATGGAACAGTCCCAAAAAGTGTACCATCCGGAGAGATCACCATGAACGGCCCTTGTGCAAAGGCTCCCAGCGCATTCTTGTAGTCTTCGCCAACCCCCAAGTATAGAGCCAAGGCTAGACTTCCACTGACGAGAAGCGTCGCAGCCAGAATTAGGTACTTCAATGATTTAGCTGGCTTGTGAGTTCGAGGTGAAACATCGATTTTTTTCCCACGAGCATCGATAATGAGTTCCTGAATGAATCCAATTGGACAAGCCCACCCGCAGAAGAAACGCCCTAGAATGGCTCCAACAACAAATACAACGCCCAGAGCTATCCACGGAAATTCAGCTCTTGAGAACATCACTTGGATCACGTCAAGAACGCCCACAACGGCGCTTGATGGAGAATTCACACTCATCAGAACGGGCATGGGGAGACTGAACCACTCTGGCTCAGCGTACAGAAATACACGGCTTAGAATCAACGCGTTGAACATGAAGAAGAATGACAGCTGTACCACGTACCTGAGGGGCCACCACTGAAAGCGAAATCTTTGTTGAGTCTCAGCAGCTTTCAATGTACACAGTTCTCCATCTCAAGGCAGCGCAGGAACGAATGACCTCAGAAGGTTTCGAAGGGTCTCTATCTGATTCATGTAGAGTCCGATCGTGATCATTGTCAAACCGAACATGAATGCAATGGAAGCCGACACAAACTTCAAGGTTATTCCCTTCGAGTATGATCGAGTTGCCGAGTATCTTAGACCATTTGCCTATTAAGGTTGCTCCGATTCAAGGCGTTGATCATTCTGGATTACGACCGATGTGATCTTCTTGAACTTACGCGAAACGCTTTTCGGTGCTTGATCGAATTCTGGAAATTCATCGGATTCACCACGAAATAATTAATATATGCGAGATTCTGTTACGTATAACGCCGTTATGATTCTAACGAAGTGATCGAGAACGATGTCGAGGTCGAGTGAAGGCGTGGAGCCCGCTAGAAGAATTTACATGGATCATGCTGCAACGACGCCGGTGGATCCCCAAGTTGTGGAGGCGATGTTGCCTTATTTCACGCGATATTTCGGCAACGCTTCAAGCTTGCATATATTCGGAAGAGAAGCCTACGATGCGCTGGAGAATGCGCGGCTGAGTATTGCGAGACTGATCGGCGCAGAGAAGGATGAGATAATTTTCACGGCCGGAGGAACCGAGTCCGACAACATAGCGATAAAAGGAATTGCGTTGAGGAATCGATCCAGAGGAAAGCATATCATAACCAGTCCGATCGAACATCCTGCGGTCGTTGAGACCTGTTCTTACTTGGAGATGCTTGGTTTTCGTGTCACCTACGTGCCGGTTGACAGGTTTGGAGTAGTTGACCTTTCTGAACTTGAAAAAACTGTTACGCGGGAAACAGTTCTGGTGACAATTCAACATGCTAATAACGAGATTGGCACAATTCAAGATATTGAAGCCATAGGCAGAATTGCCAAGGAGAAAGGAATTCCATTTCATACGGACGCTGTTCAATCGGTTGGAAAGATTCCAGTCGATGTGAAGAAAGCCAATGTAGACCTCCTGTCGATAGCCTCTCACAAGTTTCATGGACCAAAAGGCGTTGGCGCACTGTACGTAAGAAAGGGGGTCAGTCTCGATCCTTTGGTCCACGGGGGCGGACAAGAAAAAGGCTTGAGATCGAGCACAGAGAATATTCCAGGAATCGTGGGAATCGGGAAAGCCGCTGAAATTGCACGTTCAAGGATGATTCCAGACGGACAACACGTTTCTGCAATGAGGGATAGAATCATAAGACGGGTCCTCGATCAAATTCCGTTATCGTATCTGAATGGACATCCCACCCAACGACTTCCAAACAACGTCAATTTCAGGTTTGATGGTTTGGAAGGAGAGTCGTTGGTGCTCAGTCTCGATGGGAAAGGTGTGGCCGCATCAACAGGATCGGCCTGTTCATCAAAGAAACTTAGGCCCTCACATGTGCTCATGGCTATAGGACTGAACGAGGTGCAAGCCCACGGCTCACTGCGCATGACGCTTGGCCGCGAGAATACTGATGAAGAAGTGTCATATGTTCTTGGAGTGCTTCCTGAAGTCGTCTCAAAGATGAGAGCTATATCCCCCTTATGGCAGAAGAAGATTGAAGTAGAGAAGTGGAGGGGCAAAGTTTCCGTTCAACCAGAAGCCCGCTGAACGTCCAAGACTGGAGTCACGAACATGTATACTGAGAAAG
>CAYXJU010000120.1:0-5185 GCA_964464765.1 uncultured Candidatus Bathyarchaeia archaeon
CAGCCGCATACACGGAAACGACATCAACTCGGCCTATATCTCGAACAACTGCAAAAGACTCGTTGACAGCACAATACTCATCGATCCTTGATATTGGCGAGACAGTGATCAAGCATGCTTCTCAGAAACATAATCAGAGACTTCTTCTCACGAATTTGAGGTTACTGACAGTCAGAGACCCGGGGGCGCTATCAAACAATTACCAGATTCTGTCAAGTATTCCTCTGGATTCGATATATGGCGATGTTGCACTGGAGTTCGGTAGGCTTCTTGGACCAGATAGACTTGTCATATCCACTAGGGCGCATGGAGAATCTAATACACATCGGTTCGAGCTACCAAAGTTGTCCAAAGGGAAGGAATGGGCAGACTACATTGGATCGATCAGAGACTACTACTCGAATGAGCTGGATAGAAAATCCAGAATTATCAAACTGCTGAACTCAGAGGAAAAGACCAGTTTTTCCGAAATCGCACAGATCAACCCTAATCTCATCGACAAAGAAAAGTGTGTTCAATACCTACAAGGTTTGAATGATGAAGGTAGTGTCAAAGGATTCGTTGAAAAAGAAAAAGAGCAGTTTGTAAACTTGGCAGCCCAGAAACAAAAGATGGAAATTGTTCATAACAACATAGCGGTTGATTTCAGCATCAGGAATGGTGCATTGGAAATCAAATGCCCCTATTGCGGTTCTCCTAATTCTACCAGAGAGAGAATTAACCCGACCAAATGCGCACATTGTCAGAACGAATACATAATCCCAGACAAGATTCTGAACCTACTGTAATGGGCAAGACAATTTATCCACGTGCCCTAATCGTTATCCAGATCATAAAGAAGAACCGATATCAGTGAGATGAGATAGTCTCGAGGCCTTAGCCAAAAGAGGGCGAGACCGAATGCGCAACTGGTATCCCACAATATTTTATGGCCAGGATCACCAGTCTACCAACAAGGATAAGCCCAATCTGATTTGTTGGATAACGTCTGAGCTAAACTGTTTTCTCATCATCCTGACACGGTCATCGACTGGATTCGGTCATAGTCTTTGGGATTGAGCGAATTCATTTCACAAATCTATCATCGCTCTTTGTTTCTGAGAGTCTGTTTATCCTGTTTTGTAGCCATCCAATTCTGTTCGTTTCTCTAGCGTCAAACTCTGGAACATAGGGCTTTATGTCTAGAAGAGGCGTGCCGTTCACAATATCAACATCTTTGACGTGAAGTCTGTTTTCTTCAATTGTGACTAGACGAACGATGGATATTCCAATGGGATTGGGACGAGCAGGCGCTCTAGTGGCAAAGACGCCGTGAGGCCAATCATCGAGGTAGGGCTTCGCCATTAGTTGAGGCTGCGCTGCCTTGTGGAAATGATAGATCAGGAAGATGTGGGAGAACCCTTCAATGTCACGAAGACCTTGAGCATACTCAGGAAATATTTCAACGAGACCCTCTATGTCAAGGGCTGCTGTTGATTGTATTGGCACACCCTCAGTGCTTTTGAAACTTGAGTGAATGACTCCTATTGGCTTGTATCTTACATCATTCATGCTCTCACTGATGCTCGTCCAGACGCTATAAGATCTTAGCCACTCACATTCCCTTATGTCGTTAACTTGTCGAGTGAATAGCTCTGATCCGAGTTGATATGACCGAGGCGAGTATCCCACCGAATGCACCACTTAAGAATCCTATCCCGACGGCTAGAAACAGCACGACGAAGTTTCTCATGCCGAATGCAATTGCTGCGATCAACAAGACGCTGATTGCATTAGCAATACCTCCTGTAAGAAACGAGTATAAGGGCCGAAACAGAATTGCGAATGATTTCAAGCAGAATAACTCAAGAGTCACCCCTACTATGGCATAGATGGGGATTGCTAGGAAGCCTATCGGAACAAACGCTGACAATATTACCCCATTCAACGTGCTTGTTGTAATGATCATTCCTCTTCGTAGAGTAATCGCACCAGCTACCAAAAGTGGCACTATGATAACCAAACCAGCTAAGGTGGGTCCCGGAACATGAAAGGCTCTATTCACCAAAGGACCAATCGCCATGTGACTAACAGCCGAAGCAACAGCCATCGTAGGAATCACAGTCGCTTCCCTTGACGAAAGCTTCACAAACATAACCCTCTTGTCGAGTTGTTTTCATGGAATGTTACATTTAAGCTGGACCGTAACATATCTCAGTTACAGTGTAATTGCATGACGAATCAAGACATGGGACTTCTGACTCAACGACAGATACGTGTACTTCTGATGAGGAGAAGAGGACTGAGCCAAACCGAGGTGGCAAAACAACTCAAGACGACTCGAGAGAATATTACAATGCTCGAAAAACGGGCTTGGCAGAATATTGACAAAGCAAGGTCTACGCTTGTCGCGTTACGAACTTATGGATTGTCTATGCCAGTTGCCATAAGACCTGGAACACATCTTGTTGACATCCCGCGCATAATGATTGATCAAGCAGACAAAGCACATATTGCTTTGAGAGCGAACTTCACTCGCATCTACGAGGATATCAGGTTCAAGGCTAAACGTTCCGTAAGAGGAGCACGCGTCGCTGAACCGCTTACGATTTGGATCATGCCAGATGGCGACTTCACTGTCGAAGAGAAGAAAACCTAAGCCCTCTGAAAGTACTACTGACTTCTGTGTAATTTGACATCCTCAGGAACATCAACATCAAGGAGGACCTCTGCCGATCCCACCTCAACTCGCCTTATCTCGGTTCTATGTCTTTCAACAACCTCTTTCAGGCCGAATTCTTCCTCAGTGATCTTCAGTATCTCATTGAATAGCGCTCTATCGAAAAGTATTGGGTGTCCCATCTTGCCCTCAAAGCATGCCACAACAATGCTTGATGGAACTGCATTGTATTCCTCAATTATCTTGTTGATATGCTCGACACTTACGTAAGCCATGTCCCCGGGAAGTATCATAATTGCATCGGCTTCGTTTCTTACAGATCTTACTCCAGCTATGACCGAGGAACTCTGGCCCTTCTCAAACTCTGGATTGAATACGATCCTACATTGGTAGCCTTCAAGGATCGGTGATATCTTCTCTCTTTCGAATCCTACAACTACAACGACTTCATCTACTTTTGATGCTAGACTCGTTCCCACTACTCGTTCAATTAATTTCTTACAGCCTATTTCAAACAACAGCTTGTTAGATCCAAATCTAGTCGATCTTCCCGCTGCGAGTATAATCAACGATACCCATTTCTGCGACTCTGCCATCATTCATTCGCCCATGAATAAGGATCACACAGACAGTCAGGTATTTGCATTACGATATTAATGATCAGACAACCACGAAGCCAACCATATTTCGGAGATTTCTTAGTTGTCCTAGTAGCCAAGACCTTAAGTGAGTAGGCGCCTTCTCAGAAGCAGATTGCATTGAAGCAACCATTTTCTTACATCTCCGTCTCTGATGCCTGGGAAAGAATTAGAAATGCTGGAATATCGTCATTAGGCTCCGAAACGGTATCTGTAAGTGATGCGTATGGTCGCATTTTGGCCGCAGATATCATATCTCCAGTCAATGTTCCCCTGAATGATTTGACACATTATGATGGCTACGCAATTCGATCACATGATACCCAGAACGCAAATCTACAACCCGTAAGTTTGAAGGTCATAGGCAAAGCATACCCTGTCAAGCCATCGGAGGTCACAATCAGAGAAGGAGAAGCATGCTATATCACAACGGGTTCTGCTCTGCCACCAGGCGCAGATACAGTATTGGCTGTGGAGATGGCTTCGCAGATCAAAAGAGATCTGATACAAGTACGTACGCGGATTGAACCTGGTGAACACTTGATTCGAGCTGGTTCCGACATTAGAAAAGGTGAAGTGGTAATGTCTGCCGGCCGGATTCTCAGACCTCAAGACATCATACTCCTAGCTTTGTTGAACTTTGAGACCGTTAAGGTTCACAGGAGACCTGCAGTTGCAGTTATTTCGGTCGGAGATGAACTTGCGGACAAGGTGAATACCCACAGCATTCTGTTGTCACGTTGGATTGAACTGTCTGGCGGTATACCAATTGACTGTGGAGTTGCACCTGACGATGTTGACCGAATAAGGGACCGAATAACAAGAGCTCTGGACAAAGCTGATGTTGCCATAACGATTGGCGGATGTTCAATGGGTGACAAGGATCTTGTTGGAGACGCTATAAATTCTGCTGGCAAGCCCGGACTAGTTTTTCAGGGAATAAAGATTAGACCTGGCAGAGTTTCTGCATTCGGAATCATAATGGGCAAACCTATCGTGATGCTACCAGGACTGATCCATTCAACGATTGTTGGATTCCACTTCCTTGTTTTGCCATTACTTCAACAAATGAGGGGGCTACCCTCTGAAGGAGCGTGGAATGTCATAACTGCCAAGCTCGCAGAAAAGATCCATTTCAGATCATTCATACCTTTCAAGAATGTCACATTTGTGAGACTTGAAAGGAGGTCTGAAGGTTTGATCGCGCACCCTATGCTGGGTGATTCATCATTCTTTGGCATAGTTTCGAAGGCAGATGGATTCGTGGTCGCCGAAGAGAACAAGACATCTGTTGAGAATGATGAGACTGTTTGCGTTCACATCCTGCCCGGTGTCTAAATTACCAGTTCCACGTGTCTATCGAGTCGAACAGTAATTATGTATTTTTGCTGATACCAGAGTGATGAGTGGCCCGCATCGTGGATATGATCTCGGCTATGATACTAACCGCGATCTCGGCCGGGGTCTCGGCACCTATGTCTATCCCAATTGGAGCATGAACCTTCTTCAATAGTCTCTCTGGAACACCATTCTTCTCTAGAGTCTTGAATACTTCCTCAACTTTCTTTCTACTCCCTATCATGCCTATGTATTTCAAATCACGTTCAACAAACGACTTCAGAACCTCAAGGTCATTCTTGTGTCCATGTGTGACTATCACGACATAGGAATTGGGAAGCAATCTGAGTTTATCTTCTACTTTCTTGTAGTCGGTCACCAAGATCTCGTCGGCATCCGGGAACCTTTCCTTGTTCGCAAACTCTACACGATCGTCAATTACGACTACACGCAAACCCACAATCTTGGCAAACCTTGCAAGCACTTGACCAACATGACCTGCTCCAAATATGTACAGTGCAGCACTGGGAAGAATTGGCTCAATGAATAC
>CAYXJU010000121.1:0-5147 GCA_964464765.1 uncultured Candidatus Bathyarchaeia archaeon
CAGGATGAAGACACAGAGACCTTTGGTCGTGCAAGCCTTCGGAGGTTTCTGGAGATAGCCTGGGATCCGGGGTTCGAATCCCCGCGGGCCCGCCAAACATATCATCAGTTACAAAGGTGGAAAACCTTTGACACGCACTGGAAGGATGGTTAAAGCCTTCAGTGTCATAGGTACACAGAATTTTTCGGCAAGATTGATTTTGGGGTGTCATGCCGGAGCAATCATCCACGAGAAAGCTGGGACTGCAGAGAACAAGATTCGAGAATTTGAGGCGGCAGGTGTTAGTGTGGCAAATCGACCTTCGGAAATCTCTACGATACTCGCAGGATTAGTGTAGTTGAAATGAGAAAAAGACTAGCCAGCTTGTTATCCGTCGCAAGAACTCGCGAGCCTATACAGGTCTACCATCCTTACCGTCGAATTGATTCATTCTTGACCAATTTCTATGATTCTGCATATGCTAGTTTGAAAGGCCGTTCAGAAGTTTCGCCTTAATGTTTGTCACATCTGACTCGGTCCTTACTAGTTTCTCAATCGCGTCAGTATCCCGAGTATTTCCAACAAGCAAAGCTCCAACGATCTTATTCTGCCTCAGGACGAACCTTTTGTACACATTCTCTCCAGAGAGATCTTTTTCCAGAACTTGGTATTCATGTGATGGAGGTGCGACAACTCCAATAGATGTCAACGCAATATCGTAGACCTTCTCTGTGTTTGAGCATACACCTCCACAATAGGTTTCATGTCTACCTGACATGTTCGATCCTGCAATCATACCTTGTTCAAGCGCATTGTTCCAGTTCGTGTTCATCCTATAATCCTTGTATACCACATCATAGGCCTGGGCCACATCGCCTGCAGCATACACATCTTTGATGTTGGTTTCCATTCTATCGTTCACAAGTATTCCTCTATCAGTTTTCATGCCACTTCCCTCGAGAAATCTGATGTTCGGCATTATACCGATGCATACAGTCACTACTTCACAAGGAATCTCCTTTCGCTCTTTGGTTTTCACCATTGAAACTGAATCGCCATCTCCGCTAAATTCCTCAACATTCGTCATGAAATTCACGTGTATCCCTTCCTTCTCCATTCTTTTTGTGATTATGTCTGACGCTTTCTTGTCCAGCATCGCTGACCAAAGTCTGTCATCGCGTACCAGCAAAGTGACGTCCAAGTTCCTTTGTCTCAGAGCTTCCGCCATATTCAACCCCAGCAGTCCACCTCCCACTACAACCGCTCTCTTTGCTTTGGTGATGTATTCAATCATTTTCTGAGCGTCATCCAGAGTTCGAACCGTCATTACTCCCCTCATGTCGCAACCTGGCCAATTCGGGATGATCGGTTTTCCTCCAACCGCCAGTAGCAGTTTATCATATTGAATCTCACAGCCATCGTTGAGTAGAACTGCTTTCTTTTGGGGCAGGATTCTAGTCACAGATTTTCCAAGTAATTGTTCTATAGTGTTCTTTTCGTAGAACTCCGATCGGTAAACCCTAAGATTCTCAGGCTTGTACTTTCCAGCTATGTATCGAGAAAGTAGCCGGCGATAGTAGTACAAGTGCTTCTCTTCGGAAACTACCTGTATCTCAGAGTCAGTATCATTTTTCCTAATAGTTTCTGAAGCGCGAATTCCAGCAGGACCATTACCAACTATAACATAACTGACCAAATTATGACCCACGCGTAGATTAAGAGTAAGATTACTACCGGTCCTCGATCATAAAGCTGCCTTTGCCTTCAAACTCCACAAGATCCACTTGGAATCATAATCTATCTGCGTTCACATCGTCTGTTCCTCCGTTGCATCTTTGACTTTAATGGATAGACATCCCAGTCACCTCAAGGCGGGCAACGGCTCGAACATAAGAATTCGGGCAACAACTTGTCCGGTGGTCCGCCAAAGTTAGACAAACTCTTTAATCTTCTATTTGCTACGAGGGTGAAAGGGGCATGACTTGTTGCTGGCGTGCAAAGTGCTCGAAGTACACGAAGAAAGCCTTATGGTTAAGAGTGAGCTTGGTCAGGGCTCAACATTCGCGATTGTTTCAGGCTTAGGGAGCGAGTGAACTTAGGTTGGATAATAGAAGAGTCCTAATCGTTGACGACGACAGATCTCTCTTGAAGAGTCTAGGCGAAATTCTTCGAACAGAAGGTTACAGTGTTGACGCAGCCGAAACTGGTACAGAAGCCTTGGAGAAATCAAGAAGCCAACGCTATGACGTTGCATTGCTTGATATCAAGCTTCCAGACATAGAAGGTACGGAGTTACTGAGATTAGTTGATGGAAAACTTCCTCAAACGATCAAAATTGTGATAACCGGCTATCCGTCAACCGAAAATGCGGTAAAAGCACTGAATCTGAAAGCAGATGGTTACATAATCAAACCTGTGAACCCGAGAGAACTCTTGAAGACCATGGAAGGGAAACTGAGGGAGCAGAGCGAATCGGAAAATATGACTGAGGAAAAGGTGGCGAAGTGGATAGAAACCCGTGCCCAAAAACTCTAACCGATGAACCTTTTCTAATTCTTGAATCTAGATTCAGCTAATGAAGTGTTCCCAGCCTACTGGTTTGATTCCACTTTCTCTTGCTCCGACCTCACGTAACACTACTTGTCTGCTTTTAGTAACCTTGCCAATTTTGTGGAGTGTTTCTCCGACTCTTCTGGCTGCTCTACTGGCTTTGCTCCAGCCATCGTGTCGCACTGTGACAACAAGTTTGAACTCCTCCCCACCATATAAAACGAGATCCCTGATTTCGGTCTTCGTGATTTCTGCAAATCTCTTAGCTAGTGGACTTGTCGGCAGTTTCTCTACCGTGAACCCCACATGGCTCATTCTTGAGAGTTCGTGCAGCGACCAAGCGAGGCCGTCGCTGGAATCCATTGAGGAAGTTACTACGCCCGACCTCGCTAGCGCTAGGCCTAGTTTCAGTTGAGCCTTTGGCAGAAGCACGGTTTTCGCAAGTTCTCTTCGAAGTTCTTTGGGTAGCTTCAGCCTCTCAAGCAGAACTCTCAGTCCGGCAGATGTATCGCCAAATAACCCCGTTACAGCCAGTATGTCACCTGGTCGAGCTCCACTTCTAGTCATGATCCCGCCTTTTCTACCTAATCCAAATCCGAGGATGTCAATGACAATATCAGATGACTCGTCAGTATCTCCTCCAACGATGTGTACACCATACTCCTTCGCTCCGAACTCCAAACCTGAAGCAAGTTGCTCTATGTTTCTTCTGGGAAGTTTTCTAGGGATCCCGACTGATGTCATAAGTGCCATCGGCCTTATCCCCTTTGAAGCAAAGTCGCTCACTGTCACGATAACTGCTTTTCGTCCCATCTGCCAAGGTGTCATTTGTCGAGGGGCATCGGTTCTATCAACTAGCATATCCGATTTTAGGACTGCCAACTTGTCCTTACCAATATCTACTGCAGCGACATCGTCACCAAATGGCAGAGCAATTCTTGGCATCTTTCTGAAATGTTTGATGAAGATCTGAATGATCTTTCTCTCTCCCAAACTCTCAGCCGCACGCGACAATGGTCCACCAACGAGTAGCGTTAATAGAAGGCTTGGATAGAACAGTTTTGTGCCTAATGCGAAGCGATTTTTCATTGACCCTGTTGATGACCAGTGAATTCTTAAGTTTCCATGCGCAGTGAGGACGACACGCCCCGGTGGCTCAGCCTGGTAGATGCTAGATTCTCACCAGAGAGCGACGGCTTCGTAAGCCGTAAGTCCCGGGATCGAAGCCCGGCCGGGGCTCCAAACCAGTGTTAGGACGAGAACCCGTAAGACAGTCAGCTTAGTTTTCCACGTCTAGCTTGGAAAGATGCGTTATAGGTTCTTTTCTCGTCGCGAGTTGTGAACGACAATTCGGACGGGAATGTTACTCCACCCAGTTTTCTAAAAGATTTTCCAAAATCATCTTCAGCGTCATCGAACCAACACAGCACATATCGTTGTCCTTTTGCACTGAAGGAGGATATTTGGTCAACATCTCCCATCAATGCAAAAAAGTCAACTATGTTGCCTTTGAATCCATCATCTTCACTTTCCACAACGATCTTTCTTGCCTTGATCACTGCGAAAGGTTCTGTTTCTGGCTTGTCAAGTCTCTCGTGATAGAAGGTCACTGTGGGTTTCTTCCACTCCAAGACTCTCACGCTCAAATCATAAGACCTGAGATTATTCTAGTCCGCATAGATAGGCGTAGCTGAATAGGCTAGTCCCTACTGTCTGAACTTCTCTATCTGTTGCTAACTCCTGACTTGCGTTCTTCCGTGATTTCTGACAATATTTTGTCTGCATAACTTGCATCCAAAGGCTCATCCGCCAATACTAAGTAGCTGTCTTCGTTTTCGAAAGCTATAGCGAAATCGTGCAACCTCTTCTTTAGCATAGTTAGAATCGTCATCGCTTGCTTGTCGTTGTATTTCGCAGAGATCTTCCAGATGGGGACCCAAAATCCAACTTCGCTCTTGGCCTTAGGGATCTTTCCAACACGTACTATTGAATTGATACTTGGGAGTGGGAAGAGATCTCGTTCTTGGACTTTCAGAATCTTAGCAGCTCTCGCTAACTTCATTCTCTAATATGCCTTTCTTCACTGATAGACTGGTCAGTCTCAGAGTGATGTGAAACTCTTCACGGTCTTACTGTCAAGTCGTTGCAGGATCCCGCTGATGAGTTTCACAGCGTTCTCCGCGTCCTCGAAGCTGAAGAGGCCAACATGAGAATGAATATGTCTTGTTGGAACGCTGATGACTATGCTTGGGCATCCTCCTTTGGTAATATGGATTCGCCCTGCATCCGTGCCGCCTCTGGATATTATTGACAACTGGTATGGTATTCGGAGTTCTTCAGCAGTGTCGATAACGAAGTTCTTGAAGAGTTGGTTGGGGATCATTGATGCATCAAACGTCAATATACTCGGTCCTTTCCCCATCTTTGATGGAGCTTCATGAGGCTTGATTCCCGGCACATCTCCAGCTATGTCAACTTCACAGACTATTGCAGCGTCGGGTTCAACCAAGTAGGCTGAGGTTGCGGCACCTCTGAGCCCAACCTCTTCTTGGACCGTAGCAACACCATAAACCGTGTTAGGATGATTAATCCCATTCTCCTTAAGCCCTCTAATGGAT
>CAYXJU010000122.1:0-1165 GCA_964464765.1 uncultured Candidatus Bathyarchaeia archaeon
GGAAAGATTGGAGTTTTATTGCTTGAAGTTAAGAAATCCAAAGACATCGAGAGATTGATACGTTTATTCAAAGACTGTCCAAGAACCATATTTCTGTCAGGCCTCAGCAGCTCAAATCTGTTAGCGATTATCGCAGCTGAGAATCTATCTACATTGGAGAGCGTAATAGGAGTCTGTTCGCCACGCGTCAAGGATTGTATCAGACGATCAGAAGTCTACATCGCAAGTCCACAGATGTACCCTCGATTCCTGCCAATTAGAGTGACCGCGCAGAAGAAAGCAAGCATCGCGCCCTGCGGAGAAAGATGCGATAGCTGTGACGCCTTCGAGAAAGAATGCAAAGGATGTCCGGCTACAAAGTTCTACGCTGGTCCATTATGACATAGTTGGATATTTGGGATGTGATTCTATGAAACCATTTCCAATGAAGACATGGCGTTACAGAATAGGCCCCAGTGGCAAACGAGAATCTCGAAGTGAACTGGTTGATCGATGGTATCTGCTTACAGTTGCCGAGAAATATGGATTCGATAGAAGCCAATTTCTGAAGTGTTTTCCACGCGCATGGGCACATGGAAAATCATCATATAATGGCGTATTGGTTGAACGCCGCATGAAAACGGAGAATGATGCTCTCTTTCTCGTTACTCAACATAATACAATACTTGCGCAGATAACCCTTACAGAGACAGTAGTCAAGAGTCTATCACACGCCAACCTCGAGAGTTTCCCATGGAATGAATCAACCTTGAGCGAAAGAACAGACAATGGTCCCGTCATTATGCACATTAGTGATATCCACAGGAACACTAGATGGGCGAGCCTGAAAGCGAAGGTCGTTGACAAATCGAAGACTAAGGGGGTTTACTCCAAGTTTGATGGTAGTCCTCAAAAATTATCGACTGCAACGATTTCTGATAACACGGGGTCCATCAAACTGCTGCTTTGGAACGATCAAATAGACAAGGTCTCGATTGGTGACTTGGTTCAGGTAGAGAATGGACGGGTCAAAATGTATAGAGGACAATTTCAGGTGCATATTGGAAAGAAGATGGGCAAGCTCAGAATTATCAAAGCAATCCACATAAGTCCAATCAGTGTAGTTGACTAGACAGCGTTGGTTCGGCGGTCCTTGGCGAACTACGATTAGTGGCAAACTACAACA
>CAYXJU010000122.1:1175-5122 GCA_964464765.1 uncultured Candidatus Bathyarchaeia archaeon
TGAATTTCGCGGCAATTTCTGACAGCAAAATTGTTGGGTCACAGTTTACTGTAGCAGATTTTTCACTTACTGCTTGTTGGTCGTATTGCTAGTGTGGCATTATGATGGACCCCCCTACCCCGGTAGGGGGTAGAACAGGTCGTTTATGCAGAAATCGGGCCGCTAACTCTTTGCATTGGTTCATGGGAGTCTCTCGGAATTTTCCCTTCAGTGTGAACAACATTCTTTTCAGCACCAACAGAGGACATATCTTCAGATCTTTGTTGCACTGTTGTTAAGCACCGTAATTCTCTCTGTTTGGATAATCTCGGTTGCCAGTGGCATTTCGGTAACTGTACTGGAAGTCGCTCTGTTTAAGTTTCATGATATCATTTCGCGATGGCATGAATATACAAAAATCCACATTACAAGGCCAGACAAATGACCTTACTTTACTATTAGGGGAACGGTCCTCATCAAATCCACATTGATCAATCCCTTTGTGGAGAGTTTCAGTTTTGGAATCGATGCGCTGCTTTGAAATGACAAAACCATGAACGGTCTATTCAATCTGCATTCTAGCTCTCGAGCTGCGAGCTCCAGACTCGTCAGATTGTTGATGGTTCTTTGAATGTTATCGAGGGAAACTATTCCTGCCAGAGCAAGAGGTAGTGAGGCACGTATCTTCCCGTCAGATACAACTGTTAACCCTCCTTCCATCTTGATGATCTCATTGATCGCAAGAGTAAGATCCTTATCGTTCACACCCACGGCGATGATATTGTGTGCGTCATGCGCGATACTTGAGGCGAGCGCGCCTCTCTTCAGGCCAAATCCTTTGATGAATCCTTTGCCTATGGTTCGAGAAGGCGTTTTTCCATGTCTTTCGACGACGCATAACTTTAGTATGTCCATTTCGATGTTTGAATTCAGTTTCCCGTTTTGGGGTCTCATTTCTTCGATTAGTTCGGTGCTGAGTATGGAACCATCAGATACGTCTATCACTCTCAACTTTGCCCGAGCGCTTCTCGGCGCTTTGATGAAGAGTTCCTCGGCACATATTGATGGTTTGATCTTGAAAGTATGTAAGGCCCAGTTTGGATAGGTGGACGTTGGAAAGTCCAGTAGGCATTTTCCGTCTTCTGCAACCAATCTTCCATTCAAGAATACTCTTGAAGGTTTGAATTGTTCAACTTCCCTTACGACCACGATGTTAGCTATCTTGCCTGGGGCTATTGCCCCCATTTCTCTATCGATCTCCATGTACTCTGCGCAATTTATTGTTGCCATCTGTATTGCCACCATCGGGTCGACGCCGTTCGAAATCGCTTTGCGGATGCAATGGTCTAAATGGCCCTCTGTGACTAGGTCGCGAGCATCCTTATCATCAGTTGCGAAACAGCAATGGCGTGAATCGATTGTTGATTGTCTCAGGATTTTTGTCAGCGCCTCCATGTTCCTCTCGGAGGATCCTTCACGGAACATCAGCCACATTCCGTATCGAAGTCTTTCCAATCCCTCTTCTGGAGTAACTGCTTCATGATCATGCTGAGGCCCTGCCGCAACATAGGCGTTAAGCTCTCTTCCTTTGATTCCCGGTGCATTTCCATCTACAATTTTGCGTTTGGAGATAGCAGCTTCAATTTTCTTATGAACGTTCAAGTCTCCGTCCAGAACTTCCCTGACATTCAATAACTCACCTAGACTTATGGCGAGGTCTGAATCTAGTGCATGCTTCACATCCTTCAAATCCAGTCTATTGGCGGGGGTCTCAACCTGCGGTCCGCAAATTGGCACGGATGAAGGGACGGCAATGAAGAATTTCAATGGTAAGGTTGAGGCTTCCTTCATGAAAAGCCTCAGGCCTCTAACACCTAGAACGTTGGTTATCTCGTGCATATCTGCGAGTACGCCCGCTGTCCCGTGTACTAGTAGGGCTTTGGAAAGCTCTGTTAGAGTCAACATCGTGCTCTCAGGGTGGATGTGACCATCCAACAAGCCTGGAACCAAATATTCGCCGTGAAGGTCTATGACTCTCGTATTCTTGCCCACAGTGTGTTGGGCTTCGCCAACGCAAGCGATTCTGTCTCCTTTGATCGAGACATCGCCCTCACATATTTCTCGTGTATACACATTCACAATTCGCCCATTTCGTAGAAGAGTGTCCGCTTCAGCTCTACCCATAGCTGTCTCGACAGTCTCTCTCCTCGATGTTTCAGACTTGAGATAGAATGGCATACTCTCCATCCAAGTAAACCGTAGGCCCTAGTGTGGAGGTACTTCTCGGTACATCAGACCCAGGTCTATGCCCTGTCTCTTTCGTATCTGCCACGCGAGAATGTAGATTATGGTTGCTGCAATGACTGTTCCTAGAATGAATGACAGGACGCTTGGGTTGGTTACACCGAATTCTGGTATTGTGTAGTAGAAGAAGTTCAGCATTATCATCAGCACAGTGGAAAAAACGCCTGCGATTGTCATAAGTGGGACTCTCCCTATCTTCCATTTGTTGATCGGTGATCCATCATAGATTCCTTTCCGTCTATACGGGAAGACAGTTGCTGCTATTGAGACGAATAGGAATGCGGTGAGGGTCATCATTGCTGAAGCACCGTACACGGCTATTGTTGCTAGCATTGCAGCTGAGGGAAAGATTGTTGTGAGCAATAGAATGATTTCTGCAGAAGCCATTATGAATATGGTCGAGTTTATTGGAGCATGACGATTTGTGCTTATCTTCGAGAACCATTCGGGAATCAATCTGTCAAATGACCAGGCAAACAGCATTCTAGTTAGCATCATGTAGAGAATAGCGCATATCAAAACCCCCCACGATATCCAACCCAATGCCAATATCACGTGTAACAGTAGGTTCTTCACCATTAATCCAACATAGAAGTTGAGGAACGGTGCCACAGGTAGTGGCCACGATCCTGGGCTTATCATGGATATCCAGAAGGATCCGCCTAGAAATTGAACTCCCACGGCTGAGGTTAATGGAATCACTGTTGCGAAGACAAGTGCTAACGTGGCCCAAGCGGGAATAAGCATGGCCGCCAATTGAACCTTAACGTCAGAAGCACTTCTCATCTCGCCACTTGAATATGTTGAGAAATAAGAGTATCCAAAGGCAGTGAAAAGTGAGCCTACTCCTATTAGGGTCGACCACCAGCTGAATTCTCCAATCGTAAACCCTGTATCTTCTGCAATTTTGATTATCTCTTGATATGGATCTGGCGCTGTCATGTATTGTGATGCGTAGCTGTTGAATAGCTGAACAAACTCAGGATGCGATGTGCTTAAGGCCGCCGCCGATGCTACGATCGCACCAATTATGCCAATTATCCAGAGGACTGTTTGAAAAACAAAGTGAGTTTTGACTCCCATTACTATGGTGGCGCCAATGCCTAGGATGACGATCGATCCTATTACGAAAATCCATATAGGTGTTGCAGTTTCAATTCCCGCACCCATCAAAGCCTGTGAGCCCATCAGAGTCCCAACGCTTGATAGAGCTGAGGAAACGTAGACAGTCGCCACCCATGAACTGTTTATGCCCAAGAACAATATCTCGGCCCACCACAAACTGAAACTTCCCAGCCATCCTAGGAATGGGTGCAGCGTTCGGCTTGTGAAAACGTAGTCTCCTCCTGATCTAGGCATGGTTGCTGTGAAGAAAGCGTAGACCAGAATGAAGGGTGTGATCATGAGAACGATCATCAATGATGAATATGAGGGATTGGCACCTGGAACCGTAGCCAGAACCAGTAGATACGTGGTCAATGCATATCCAAAGTTCACTGAATTCATGTTGTAAGTAATGGCGTCTCTAAGCGAGATTGCCCTCACGATTCCGCTAGATTTGCGAACAAAAACCGTGGTCTTATCGCTCATGTGGTCATCCTTCCTAGAAACAAGTCAAGGAGTGCCGAGAGATTATAAGCCTGACGGCACAGCAAGCACCAAGA
>CAYXJU010000123.1:0-5091 GCA_964464765.1 uncultured Candidatus Bathyarchaeia archaeon
GGTTTCCTTGGAGACGGCATCAACGACGCATCTTCAATGAGAACAGCTGATGTCGGCATATCGGTCGATAATGCAGTGGATGTGGCAAAAGAGTCTGCAGATATCATACTTCTACAAAAAGATCTGACCGTGCTCCAAGAAGGTGTACTGGAAGGAAGAAAGACCTTCGGGAACACAATGAAATATGTACTGATGGGAACCAGTTCGAATTTCGGTAACATGTTTAGCGTTGCCGCAGCTTCTCTTTTTCTGTGGTTTCTACCGATGCGTCCCCTACAGATACTTCTGAACAATTTTCTATATGATTTGTCCGAATCAACCATACCGACTGATAACGTGGATCAAGAATACATAGAGAAACCAAAGAGATGGAACATTTCCCTTGTGAAGAGATTCATGATGTACTTTGGTCCAATAAGTTCGATCTTTGACTTCTTAACATTCTTCATAATGTTGCTAGTGTTCAACGCAACAGAGCCACTATTTCAGACTGCATGGTTCATTGAATCACTATGTACTCAGACATTAGTCATATTTGTAATAAGGACAAGGCGAACACCATTCTACAAGAGCAGACCCAGCAAACTTCTATTCTTCAGTAGCTTGGCCATAGTCGGGTTCACATTATTGATCCCGTTTACACCTCTAAGCGAACTCTTCGGCTTTGTTGAGACGCCTATCGCATTCTTCGTAGTTCTTGGAGGGCTTGTAGGAGTGTACCTGGCGTTGGTCGAGCTTGTCAAAAGGTGGTTCTACACTCGGGAGACTCGTCATATGGAAGCCATGAAAGCGCAGAATCATATTCAGAATGCTAATCTTCCGTAGAGAGATCTGGTTAGGGAGATATTCCAGGAACCTGTGCAAGATGAGCTGAGAACCACACTTGAGATACATTGCAAGACCCGTGAAGACATCCTACTGGAAACCCGGATACGATTGGTTGGTTGATATTGTTCAGCGCGTTCCCAAGATCGTCGAGGACGATGATTTCTTTGTCATATCAGAGAAAGCGATCTCTGTTGCTACCGGTCGAGTCATTGATGAAAAGAATGTAAGACCAACTTTCTTGGCAAAGTTGATCGCCATTGGCTGGATGAGAGTCGTTTGGGGTAGACTTCTAGGTCATTTATGCCACTTAAGTCAGACTAACATTCAGCGCCTGAGACGATACCCCATAGAAGAAGGTGCGGCGCATAAACAACTAGCGATTAATCAAGTTGGACTCCTTCAGGCTCTAAGACATGGTTCAGAGGGTGGAATTGACACAAGCAACCTTCCATTCTCTCTTGTTGCTCTGCCTCTTCTTGATCCCATGAAGGAAGCTACACGAATCCGAGAGCGTTTGTCTGTCGAGACAGGGAAGAAACCGATCGTAATTATCGTAGACTCCGATAAAACGTACAGTTTCCACGGTTTTCATATGAGCGCAAGACCCACATCTGTTCGAGCCATAAAGTGCCTAGGTCTGTTCGGCTACACTCTGGGAAGATTGTTGAAGTTAGTTGCGAGGTCTACACCGGTGGCTCTGGTTGGACAGAACTTGAGCGTGGAAGAGGTTCTGCAGATTTCCGCTGTGGCGAACAAGGTCAGAGGTTCTGGAGCTGGCAGGACTGCTTGGGATATGGGCGAGACCTTTCATGTGAAGCCTCACGAAGTAACTTGGAAGATGCTTGAGACTGTTAGGCATACTCCAATAGTGATTGTCCGAAGAGTGTCTTCCGATCGGATTACTGTCTAGCCGGGAGCCGGTCATCAGGGCCTTAGTCCTTTCAGAAGTGCAATCGCAAGAACCGCTGACAATATGTCCGCCGTCGTCCCAGGGTTAAGTTCATGATTAGGAGTCTTAAGATCTCGATCGAGTCTATTCACCAAACGAAGACCCTTATCGGTTGTGACTCCGCCGGCGAGCAAGCATTTTCTGGCACGCAATGAGACGGAACGCGCTTTCTCCATTCCCACTTTTCGAGCTATTAGAGTATCAGGGACCTTCGAAAGAATTCTAAGAAACGTATTTACAATCGCGTCGTTGAGGTCAAGAGAAGCTTCAATACAGCCTGCGAAGTAGGGGTAACCGATTTCAAAAGTTATTCTGTAGCCACTCACCCACTCGGACGCCACAGAATCACGTTTAGCCGACATTTCAAAAATTTTAAGGAGTCTAATCCGTTGCCTTTCTATTCGTGTCAGCGATTCAGGTGACATCACATCAAGCTTGCTGCTCGATCCAACTCCTCCAGGTGACGCCGCTGAGATGGCTCTATACACATCAAGCGAATCTACGTGCGTGGCGGACCGAAGTATTCTCTTCAGATTCGTGCGCATACATCTTGTATCTAACTTGTGGCTGGTCATGGTTAGCCCAGTTGCGGTAGCTAAGGGTGTTAACAACAGAATGGTGCCTAGACTGGTGTTTCCACCTCTTTGCCAGGACATCATACTTCGAACTCCCATTTTGATGGCTTTTCCAAGTCCTGCGTTGCGAGAATCTATTGTGCCTCTCGAAATCATGACGCCTCTGTGAGCAGCCCATCTGTATGTTGGACCAAGCACGACAGCTGAGGCTAAGAAGTGTTCAAATCTCGTCTCAGGAAAATCCTTTGTTCGATGAACATTCCCTGGCTTCGGATAGGCGCTAGCTTCCAATAGCATTGCAAGCTGAAGACAGGAGGCGATCTTATCCTCATCTTTCATGGCTTCCTGCAATGCAAACCCTCACACTATAGATCTCTTGAAAACATATTCAAAGATTCCTAGGCATTACATCATTGCTGCTGTGTTCATCTCTGAGAATCAATAAGCTAGACAATAATTTGCCTGCAAAAGGCTTTTCTTGATTCCCAAAACAGAATACGCCGTTGTATTCTCTTCATTGCTGGGATGATCAGCGTGGACCACCAAGATACAAAAAGTCTCATCGATGTTGCGCTTGGACGAAGGAAAGCTGACCTTGTCATTAAAGACGGTCGTCTCGTGAATGTCTGCACGGGAGAAATTATTGAACACACTGGGGTCGCGATAAAGAATAGTCACGTAGCGTTGATTGGAGATGTTGAAGACGTTCAATGCGACAGATCATCAGTCATCAATGCTAAGGGATACTATCTTGTTCCCGGGTTGATAGACGCGCATGTTCACATAGAAAGCTCGATGCTTACGTTGAGTCAATTCGCTCGAGCTGTGCTTCCGAGAGGGACAACAACGGTCATGATAGACCCGCACGAGATTGGAAACGTTCTAGGTTTGAAAGGAGTCCAGCTTTTTCTAAACGAGGCAAAAAGACTTCCACTCAAAGTCAACGTTCAAGTGCCGTCTTGTGTACCTTCAGCTCCTGGCTTAGAAACAACAGGCGCATCCATCAACGCCAGTGATATCAAGAAGGCAATGGCTTGGAAAGGAGTTATCGGACTTGGAGAGGTAATGAATTATCCCGGAGTTCTTGAGAAGAGTTGGAAGCTACTTCGAGAAATAGAAGAGACAGCAAAGTCTGGAAAAACGATTGAGGGCCACGCTCCGAGACTGACAGAAGCTCAATTGAACGCTTATGCTGATTCTGGAATAGAAGGAAATCACGAGGCTACCACAGGAGAGGAGGCGCTTCAGAATCTTCGCCTCGGTATCAAGGCTGAATTGAGGGAAGGCTCAACAATGAAGAACCTGAACGGAGTGGTGAAGGCATTGCTGAAGGCCAAGGTCGACACTAGACATTGCCTCCTTGTCTCAGATGACAGGAACGCGACGGACCTTGTCAAGGAAGGACATGTGGATCACATTGTTAGAAGAGCTATTGAGGAGGGCGTCGACCCAATCGAAGCCTTACAGATGGTAACAATCAATCCTGCCGAACATTTCAAAGTAAGCAAAGATGTTGGAATGATTGCACCAGGCAGGTTTGCTGACATACTCATCGTCAAACGCATTGAAGAGATGAAACCTGAGAAAGTCATAGCTAATGGCTTGATTGTTGCCGAGAACGGGGTCCTAAAGTCGAATTTCGGAAATCCCGATTACCCAAGCTACGTGAGAAGAACCGTCCGAGTTGGAAAAGAACTTTCAGCAGCGGATTTCGACCTAAAGTCGCCTGTGATGAATGGCCCTGTAAAGGCGTTGGTAATCAACATAGTGGAAGGAGAATCAATTACTGGGAAGCTTGTGCATGGTCTGAAGGCGAAGGACGGTCTGCTGGAAGCTGATCCGTCAAGTGACATTTTGAAGATCGGAGTAGTTGAGAGGCACAAGAGAACTGGAAACGTAGGGAAAGGGTTAGTGAAGGGATTTGGCATAAAGAAAGGTGCAATAGCATCAACCTTCGCTCACGATGCACACAACTTGGCCGTTTTGGGGGTGCGCAGTGGCGATATGGCTTTTGCAGCGAACGTGGTTTCAGATATGGAGGGGGGTCTTGCAGCGGTTGAATCAGGCCATGTGCTAGCGAAGTTATCTCTTCCGATTGCGGGTTTGATGTCGGACAAATCTGCAGAAGAAGTGGTGAGCAAGCTTGAAGCTCTCGACAAGGCCGCCAAGAACCTTGGGGCGACAGTGAACAAACCATTCACCGTTCTCTCTTTCATGTCGTTAGCGGTTATTCCCGAATTGAGAGTTACAGACAAAGGGTTGGTGGACGTCAGCAAGTTCAGACTTACAAACATAATTCCAGACTAGATATGTATGGCGATTGTGCGCAGATCTATTGACGACTTCGTATAGACTCTTTTCGCTCTTCCTTCTCTAATGGGTGCGTTGAACCGAGACTCTAGTTCACATGGGGCTTCTGATTTCCCACATGTTTCAGTATGCGGTGAACAATTCTTGCTTCCTCTGATCTCGGAGAAACTCTGTCAACGAGTTCTCCATAGTACCTCATGAGTTCCATCAACTCCCTTGCTTCGCGAGGCTTTCTCGTCTTGAACAACTCCTTCACTCGTGTAGCGTGGACTATGCTCTCAATTGCCGCAAATGTGCCTCGGCAATAGGGTGCAATCTTTCTTTCTGCGAACTCTGTGTGAACGACCTTACATCTGACTATCCCGCGTAACCTGTCGGCTGAAATGCTGGTGACAGAGAACTCCACGTAGGAGTCTGAAGAACTGAGTC
>CAYXJU010000124.1:0-5050 GCA_964464765.1 uncultured Candidatus Bathyarchaeia archaeon
AGAGTCCCGATCTTGTCTATTGTGATTTCAACTACGTCTCCGGGCCTTAGAAATATTGGTGGCTTGCGTGTGAAACCTACTCCACCGGGCGTTCCAGTCATGATTATGGTTCCAGGTAATAGTGTCATGCAGCGCGATAAGTAAGATATCACGGTTCCAACAGGGAACACCATGTCATCAATTGTTGAATCCTGCAGCAAATGTTCATTCACCCTGGTCTGAATTCGCGCGTGTGAAATATCTTGATCTGTTTGTATCCAAGGACCTAGAGGACAGAATGTGTCAAATGATTTGCCTCTGGCCCATTGACCATCCTTCCGTAGCTGACAATCTCTTGCGCTCACGTCGTTTCCACAAGTCCATCCGAAAACGTAATCTAAAGCTTTGCTTTCAGCAACGTTCTTCGCCGTCTTCCCTATCACAATCACAAGTTCCCCTTCGTAGTCTACTTCGTCTGGAGCCATCTTCGGCAGAACAATGGCATCTTTGTGACCCACAACGCTAGTGTTGGCCTTGAGGAACAACTTGGGTTCTTTTGGCGGGGACCATTTTCCTTCATTTGCATGAGAACGATAGTTTACTCCCAAAGCTAAGATGTTTGGGGGAAAAACTGGGGGGAGATACTTGTGGATCATCGATAGTGGGATAACATCGTTGGCTTCCGATAAACTCCAGAGTGTTTCCCCTTCACATACTTTAACGTCTTTGCCATCCAAGATTCCATAAGCATAAGTCTTCTTCTCAGGGTGCACAAAATGAATGTATTTCAAATTCAATCGCTTCCTTTTGTTCCATATTCTTGCACGCTTCTAGTTCTAGAGAAGAGAGGATACCATGAGCATGCCGATCATTCGATGGTATGATATAAAAGCATAATCAACTGTACCTTTCAGGTTGATCGATTTGGCGTTGACGAGGAACGAATTGATCCAGACTCTCTTGGGAATGGGAGAGGGCAGCCCAGATTTCCAGATTACAAGATCTAACGACTCAGACCTGTTGCTGGAACAGAGAATCGTTGACGCGAAATACTATGGTGTGGCAAGCCAAGAGAAGCTTACCAAGATCTATCGTGCAAAGATGTGGTTGGATGACGTGAAGAGAGAGGTCAAATATCAAGAGATCCTCACGGATCAAAGTAGTAGCGTTGGCGTACTTCCCACACCGAAACTGGGATTCGAGAAGAGCTTCATCAAAGGAAAAGTCCTCTTCAAGAAGGAGAAAGGCGTTTCTTTCGGATTCAAGAAACCCTTCGATCCGGGGTCGTTTGGAAAAGCCTACGATTATTCATTTGATATAGAGAAAGTTCGTGGACCAATCAGAAAGGCCGTAGAGAAGGCAGGCTGGAAATTCAACCAGATCATTACTGGTTAGGCAACACGTGATTCTGCGGTTCAGTCTGTGTGCGAGCTAGTGCTCGTGCCCTCTTTGCTCCATGTCTTTCTTCCACTTTTCAAGGTCGATCTTCTTGCCCCAAATCGGGGAGAAGGATCTCAGCCTTTCAACGACTTCTGGAACAACTCCGATGACGTAGTCTGCTTCTTCTTGCGTATTCTCGCGTCCAAGTGTAAGAAGTAGAGAGCCATGAGCTTCTACTTCGTTAAGCCCTACAGCCATTAGTACATGTGATGGTTCTAGGGTCTTTGATGAACAGGCCGAGCCTGTGGCTACCGAGATTCCTTTCTCATCCAAATTGAGCAGAAGGGATTCCCCTTCGATTCCATTGAACCTGAGGTGCACGTTGTTCGGCAACCTTGACGTTGGATGGCCGTTCAAATAAGATTCGGAAACACTCGTCACTACTCCCTTGATGAGCCTGTCTCTCAAATCCCTCAGATGAGCGGAGTCTTCTTTCATTCTTTCTCGGGCAAGTTCGGCCGCTTTTCCGAATCCCACTATTCCAGGGACGTTTTCGGATCCTGATCTCAGGCCCATCTCCTGTCCGCCTCCATGAATGATCGGTTCAATTCTCGTTCCTTGCTTGATGTACAGTGCACCCATACCCCTTGGACCATACATGTCATTGGAGGAAACTGACATCAGGTCGATGTTCTCGTCCTGAACGTTTGTTGGAACTTGATGAATGGATGAGACACCGTCAACGTGTAGCAATACTCCGTTTTCTCTCGCGATTCTACCGATTTCTCTGATTGGCTGAATCGTTCCAATCTCTCCATTCGCATAAGCCAATGTAATCAGAATAGTGCTCGGGTTGATCTCAGCTTCAACGCTCCTCGGCTCAACTATTCCATACTTGTCAGCGGCAACATGACTGATTTTGAAACCATCCTTAGCCAGATCTTTGCAGATGTTCAGGGTCGATATGTGCTCGATGGAAGTGGTTATGATGTGGTTTCCCTTGTCTCGATTTCGGTAGGCTACCCCCTTGATCGCAAGGTTGTTGCTCTCGGTTCCTCCAGATGTGAAGCAAATTTCAGTATTCTTGGCCCTCACGAGTTTGGCAACATTTTCTCGGGCTTCCATGACAGCCTTTCTAGGGTCCGACCCACTAGAATGAAGAGAAGAGGGGTTTCCAAACTTGACGCTGTAATATGGAAGCATTGCTTCGATAACCTGAGAATCGATTGGTGTAGCTGCGGCATGATCCATGTAGGCTTTGAAAATCAAACGTTTTCACCAATATCACATATTGTTCCCATGTTATCTTATATGTTGCAGCCGCGTTGAACGGGGTGCACTTGTCATCGGATACATTTTGGCCGCAGCACAAGAATCAGTCAATAGCGTAAGGACAGCATTCAAAGAACCGTGGTTAGCAGCATTGATTAGCGCTACAAGATCCACATATGCGCTTGACATACTCGTTCAAATGGTCCTCTGAGCAGAAGCACTCTCCAAAGCTGCTAAAGCCCTCATTAGCTGCAACTCTCACACCACATACAGGGCATTTCCTCTCCATCTGGCATCCGCATTTCTTTTCCATTTGGCATCGCTACTAAGCTTGAAATCAAGCCCACGTAAGAATACTTCTATCTTGCGGTTAACTATCGCCAAGAATAAAGAGCATGAAAGATGTTTAGTAGCAGGACTAATTAGGACAATTGTCACCTAGAAAGACAAATTTCTTGAGGGATCTGGATGAAGGTACTTGGTGTGGTCGGCAGCCCAAGGAAAGGCGGCAACACGGATATTCTAGTGAGTGAAATGCTCAAAGGAGCCCAGAGTGTCGGGGCAAGTACCGACAAGATACTTCTTAATGACATGAACATTAAACCCTGTCAGTCCATCTGCAGCGATTACTGCAAAAGAACCGGAGAATGCAGAATAGATGACGATATGTCCAAACTGTACAACAAGCTCTATGATAGCGACGTGATAGTCTTGGGAACCCCCGTATACTGGTACGGTCCATCTGCCCAGTTGAAATGCTTCATAGACCGTTGGTTTCCCTTCTCCCACCCAAAATTCGTGCACAGAATGAAAGGGAAGAGAGCGATTCTCGTAGCTCCTTTCGAGGAAAGCGACGCTTCGGCTTCCGATCCACTAGTAAGCATGATCACCAAATCGCTCAACTACCTGCAAGTTGAACTGTTCAAGAAACTCTTGGTTACCGCCGGGGAAAAAGGCGCTGTAAAGCAGAACACAGAAGCTATGAACGAGGCCTTCGCAATAGGAACGCAGCTGAAACAATAACTCACTTGATTTTCTAATTGCACAGAATATGCCAAATGATTACAAAAGAAGACCCACGCGAAAACAATTCTAACAGACCTTCAGTTGTGACTAGAACCACATAACGCCATCCGCGTCCAAGACCAAGTCGTTCAATGTTGCGGCTCCAACGATCTTAGCATCCTCAACAAAGTCACCACGCTTCAAGTTCAACAGTTGCGTACTCTGCTCACACACCATCAACCTAACCCCCGCCTTAACTGCCTGATCCATCACGTCTTTCAGCTTTGGAAAAGCGCCAACCTGAACCTTCTCAGCCTCACCCTTCTTAACTACGGTTATGCCCATCCCCAAGAAGTAGATCGTTGCATCCACATCCATAGCTACGGCTGTCTGAGCCAAAACGAAAGGAGAATAGAGCCTCTCCGGTGTATCGACACCACTTGTCTGAACGTACAGGAGTTTCTTTTTTTCACTCACGAAGAACACCTTCTTAGACTTCTTGAATAGATTCTCCTTCTATTGACTGTTTCGCGTTCAAAATTGAAACATGTCGACTTTCGTCTCTCAACATCTATGCAGAGATGAATCCTCGGTTATCTAAATATGACTCAATCATTCAAGGCTTCTTCGAGGCGGACGCCACATGAACCATGTGGGAACATCGAATAGTGAAGCCTCGTTTATTGTCGAGAATCCATAGCCTTTGTATAGTCGAACATTCGTGGCTTTGTTTGTTTCAAGAAACGCTGCAACCCCTTGACGATCAACATAGTCGCTGAAGTAATTGAGTAGGTGACTGCCAACACCGTTTCTTTGAAATTCTGGATCAACAGCAAAGGGACCTAAGTGCAAATGTCTTTCCTCTGGATCAAACTTCTCCAAGAATGAAAGGTATTTCAAGACGCGGGGCATCCTAGTTCCGGTTGCTGCCAGAAGCCGAGGTAGAGCCTTAAGGACATGTCTTCTCGATGGCTGGCATTCTCCTGGCTTAACCATGCGCATCACAGCGACTATCCTTTCGCCGTTCTTCACGCAGATGTTGTCGCTTGGGAGAACGCCCAGCATTAAACTGAAGACTCCAGCAAGACGATTTGTCATCTTTCCTGTGATCTCTCCAAAGAGTCCAGTAACCATTGGATCTGTCACAAAAGCTCTACCAAGCATATCAGCTGCGTCGGATATTTCTGAGGCCAACAATGGTACGATTGCAATCTCTGACAATTTCATATGAACAGCCTTCTAGGAATCCGAGGCTCAGAAGTGGCAAAACTAGTCTTCAGGTATTTATGGACTGTGTGCAAGTGAACTCGCAATATTCCGCTTCTCTAGAAGAAGTCATGTTGTTTTCGCTTTCTTAAGCTCAGAAGACATGCAGATAGATGGCTTCTATGCGAAGAGATTGCTGCTAGTAGAA
>CAYXJU010000125.1:0-2778 GCA_964464765.1 uncultured Candidatus Bathyarchaeia archaeon
TGTCTCGAATATCTTCGAAGGTGAAGCTTGGCAAGATGGATAACAGGTTTCCCAGTACAACAATTTTTCCTCCAGTCATTTGTGCGCCTGCTCTACCTTCGCAGTCTCCTTCGATTAGAATCGTCCCGTTGGACATGTGAATTCCTGGAAAGGTCCCCACCTTTCCCTTCACCTTTATCATTCCCCCCTTCATCCAACAACCAATTTCGGTGCCAGCATTGCCTTGAATCACTATGGATCCACCTTCCATTCCGTTTCTGCTTCCACGGTAGGCCGAACCGACAAAATCTCCAGAGTTTCCATGGACTTCAATAGCGCCGCCCTTCATTCGTGAGCCAGTCCATGATCCTGCATCTCCCTCCACAACAATCTCTCCGCCGGACATACTCTCTCCGAGATGCATTCCAACATCTCCTTGTACCAAGATCGATCCAGCGGTCATTCCATGACCGACCCTTCGAATCTTCTTTAAATCGCCGAGGAGTTTGAGAGCTAGATCGTTTGGTGAATTTGCGGTTTCCCCTTCCACAGCGAATACGTCTGAAAGACGAGCTTTTCTGTTTCCTTCCCATAACTCAAGTGAGAGAATATCTTGACGGCTTTTCCTGCTGAGAAGATCTGGGGAAATGCGTGTACCATCCACGGGAACAGTCAGGTTGCGTTTGAGTCTGAGGGCGAGTTCCTTCAATTCTTGGCCCCTGACATGGTCTCGATTCTCTTCGAAGCTGAGAGGTATTCTTCTCTGATTGGATAGTTGCTCATCTGCATGGTGTAGTAATCTTCGAACTTCTCCTTGAGGTCTCTGAGCATCCTTTCGTAGATGTCTTCGGGCACTCTCGGATCGACCCAAAATGTCTTCCCCGGGGTGGTGTCCACGACCTCACCGTTCTTCACAAGGATTCTTCCTCCCTTGACCGTGTAGGCAGCTCTTCGAAATGCTCGTCTAACGAGCCTGAATTGCCGTGAAGGATTGATTTCAGTGGGATCAACTGCGTATACGGCTATGTCAGCGTCGGCGCCTATTCCAAGGTGCCCTTTCTGTTTTAGCCCCAGCGTCTTGGCTGTGCCGGCTCTGGTTGCGATTGCAACTTCGTAGAAAGAGTATTCTCGGTCGAGTCCCGGAAGGTCTAGACGTCTGTGTGCACTCTTGTTCAGTTTCCGTGCAACGTTTCCCCTTGCCTGTCTGCTCATCAGCCAAGCTACGACGCGAGGGTATTCTGTGAAAGGTCCAGCATTCGGATGGTCGGTTGTCATCTGCACTCGCCAAGGGTCCTTTATCATTAGCGCGAGCTCAAGCCCTATTCCCCACTGAATGGAGTTCACGTAGTTGCTCTTTTTGTAATGGAATGGGACTATGCCTCCCCCGTCTTCTGCTTCTACATCTGTATTCGCCCATTTGTTTCCTGAAATCAAGTGGAGCAGGAATTGAAAACCCCCGTCTGCTGTCATAGTCGTTGTATCTGTGAAAACGATCTGGCCCAGGTCTATGTCCACATGTTCGTGTTTGTTGACGTAATCCGCAATTTCGGGTGCACCCGACGCCACATTGATCCAGTCGGTTCCACTTCTTCCAGTGAACTGGACATGGGTTATGTGAATGATCGGTTTCCCGCCATGGTACAGGTCACGTACGCAGTCCATTGTCTCGATAGTGGTTTCATAATTTCCTGGTTTTGCAAGGTTGTTTGTGTGAACATGAATTGAATGAGGTAAGTTGAGATACGTGTTTACTTTGCATAGCCCGCGAACAATTTCTCGGGGCGTGATATCGAATCTCGGCACGGAATCATCCAGACTTGTCAAGTATTTTCCCCATCCCCACGCTTCGACGCCGCCCGGATTCACCAGTTTCACAGCGTAACCTTTCGTAGCCTTCAACATCCAAGCCACGTAGGCTGCGCACTCCTCGAATTTTCCTTCTCTCAAGTAATCCATGACGAACCAGTTGTTTCCAAGAAGTGGAAAGCACCCTTTGTCTATCATTGGAGTATCGTTCAATTCTTCGTGAGTGTGTCGTGTCTTCATTGGTGGCGTTGCAGGTTCGAAAACAGTAGTGTAACCCATTCTAGCGTAGCGATAGCCTGTAGTAAACGTGGATGGAACAGATCTGCCCACCCCGGCTCTGGTAACGGGTGTTCTGGATTCGACATCGCCTTCGTGATCTTCAGGTCGTATCATTCGAGCCAGATTCACTTTCGATCCTGCGATATGAGAATGGATATCCACTCCGCCCGGCATGACGAGCATACCGGATGCATCGATCACTTTGGATGAAGATTTGACTTTCTCGACTATGATCCCATTTCTTACTGAGATATCCAGTTTTTCTCCATCGATTCCGTTGATGGGGTCGTAGACGTATCCATTGCTTATCAGAAGTTCTGACATTATCCTACGCTCCTTCCAGGTGCTTTACTTGATCCAGAATGGCACTCAGAACTTCCACATCTGTCCTAACGCCTTTGGGAGCGTCCAAGAGTTTCTTGCATTCTAGAACGACCCCATCCATCCTGTAGAGCGATCCCGTTGTTTCGATGCCCATTATGGCTGTTGGAAAAACTATCTCAGAAACCATAGTAGTGGCCGTCATGTGTGGGTCTATGGTTACTATCGGAATTTCAGAGAGGTTCTTCGCCACGGAATAGGGTAGGTGGGCTATTGGGTCGGAAGAGATGATAAGTGCGGCGTCGCATTCTTTTCTCGAAAGAATGTCCACTGCCGATGTCTCGCCGGGATTGTAGAATGGGTATCCTCGGCTTAGATCGACAGCGTATGGAT
>CAYXJU010000125.1:2788-5034 GCA_964464765.1 uncultured Candidatus Bathyarchaeia archaeon
AAGTAACTTCATTTGCTCCACATACGTTGTAGTGGCCTCTCATGGGCATAATCAAGAATTTTGTTGACCTGTTCAGATCTCGAACAAGTGAAAGCGCAGCATCCAGATTTCTGCTCTTGCCAAGGCTCATTGTGAGACCGACACCGTAGAAGATTATGCCAAATTCGCATCCAACAAGTATGTCCGCCAGTTCCTCGATCTTTTCCGATGGTACGCCTGCAATAGTGTGCTGCTCGAGTTCTTCGCCTCTGATAGCCATCCTCAAAGCGCTGAGCAGCTCATAGTCTCCATTAGGGGCGATCTGAATGAATAGGTCGGCCATATTCGCGGTGTCTGTTTTTCTCACGTCAACGACGATCATTTTCCTCTCTTTTCGGATTTTCCTGAATCTTCCCTTGCTAAGGATACTGTATCTTGCGATGTGCCTTGGGTGAGCGTGAACAGGGTTTGCTCCCCAGTAAATAACAACATCAGCTCTGTGTCTGACTTCGCCAAGCGTGCAGGTTGAGATGCCAATGTCTTGGGAACCTATCAAACCGGGACCATGACAGAAACCGGTATTATTGTCGATGACACCGCCCACTAGTTCAGCAAGCTCTACACCGATGCATGTTGCTTCTGCACTTGTCAGACTCCAACCCAAGAGTATTGGGTACTTGGCTTCGGCGAGTGTCGTCGCTGCCCTAGAAACCGCTTCCTCGAAAGAGGTGGATCTTAACTCTCCGTCTTGTCTCATCATTGGCGAGGCATAGCGGTCAGCGTGTTGCTCTAGAAATTTGCTCATGGAGATGGCGCATGCATTCTTGGCTTCAACTATCTTGCCATCCTTGATTCTTACTTGTAGGTCGTCGCATCCTGTTCCGCATATTGTGCACACTACGTCAGGAATTGTTCTTTCACTCAGCTCGGTCACTTCCTGCCAAACGACCTCCTTACAAGAGACTCAAGGTCAAGAACTTGTTCATCGAGTGCTGGAGTGATTTCGGCCTCGATTCCCTTCAGGGATGGCATGCCGCTTCCATGTGTCTGAGGATCTGTGACACGATTCACCCACGGACCGTATGGAATGAAAGCAATTCCTTTCGGCAAATGTTGTCTCGACGCATGAGCCGCTACAACAGTCTCTCCGAAAGCGGTGGTTATCTTGACGTGTCCGCCTTCGGGAACGCTGAGAATCTTCATGTCGTCAGGGTTTAATTCGCAGATGGCAACACTCTCAAAGTATTGCTTGGAAAATTTACCTATCTCTTTGCCTCTTCCCTGTCCTATGCTTCTTCCCGTGACTAGTCTGACCTTGATTAGAGTCAAATTTGATAACCGACCTAGAGCATTCTGTAATGGTCGGATTGTGGCAATTCTTAAGATTTGCCTTAGATCTAGAAGGGTTGGTCGACATGTCTCTGAAGCACACGAAGAGCGTGAAGGTTGCTGTTGTAGCGGTCCTTGCGGCACTTCATGCGACACTGTCTCTTTTCCCGGGCGTGTGGAGGAGATGGAGTATAGTGATGATACCGCTCGAAGGCATGATTGGTGGACCGGTCTTAGGTGCCTCAGCGTCAATCATTGGCGTCATGGTAGGTCGCCTCGCCAAGCCTGAATTCTTCTTTGTAGAGAACTTCTTTGGCGTTGCTGAAGCCGTGGGGGCAATGGGTTCAGGGTTGTTGTTCACTGGAAAATGGAAGGCAGCAATCGCCATTTACATTGCTCTTTTGGGCGCATTCCTGTTACACCCACTTGCAAGAATCATACCACTATGGACTCTTTGGGATGTTTATGCTGGATTGTTAGCAGTTTTTCCAGCAGCCTTCTTTGTTAGAAATTTGAATCGTTGTGGAGGCGATCCGCGGCCTCTCTTGCCGGCAGTCGCTCTCACAACTTTCGTTGCCGTCGAGTTGGATGTTATGGTGAGAGTGTTCATGCTCATTGTTCTTGGATTGTATCAAGTCTATCCGATACCGACAGAGCTGCTTCCAGGGATATTTGTTGCTGGAGCTTTCACAACACCTGTGGAGGCTGGTTACGTTATTGTGGTGTGCTCCATGGTAGGTGTTCCACTGTTGATTGCACTGGAAAAAAGCCACTTTCGAGCCATACTGCGCGGCAATTGACCCCCCCCTATGGGTACACTTGTAACTTATCGGGTGGTCTTCTAGAGTTCAATGGAAGAGTGATTTGCCGTTCAAAATCAGGTTCTTGATCTAACCATGCTTCAGCCTCAGCGTGAGTGAACCCAAATCGTGTGAGAC
>CAYXJU010000126.1:0-4996 GCA_964464765.1 uncultured Candidatus Bathyarchaeia archaeon
GATCACATGTCTGAAATTAATCTCTATCCCTTGGGTTTTATCGCCTGTAGAGTCGTAATGTCAAGTTCAAATGCGGAAACTGGCACTTCTAGATTCCACGCTTCCAGTACCGCTGGATGTATCTCCCCAATTATGCCTGCGTTGGTTCCTTGGAGGAGAATTGTTCCCACTCTTCCTTCCAAGAAGCTTGGATGATCCGTTTCTTTCACTTGAGATTCTGATCCAAGATTTGATGTCAATGATTTCAATAGGGATGCAATCTGGGAGAAACTGGTATTTGTTGTCGCCTCAACGCATGCGAGTTTAAGTCGATCCTTAGCGTAGTTCTCAAGGTTCGAGTTGGGCTCGACACAGTAGCCAACCTCAAAGATTCTCTGAGGGTATTCGACATGCGTATTATAACTTAAAAACTCCATGAGACTCGGGATCAGCCATTTCCGAAGGCAAGTATGAGTAATCATGCGGGGATTGGAGAGCTTCACAACATTGTTTTCCTGTAGATTCATTTTTGTGAAGATCTTTTCTGGATTACTAAGATCGTAGGTCAATACTTCTTGGAATCCAAATCCAATCATCAGTTCTCTAACGGTACCTGAGAGTTCACTCTCCTTGGAAACACCTGCAACCGTTGCCTCTTCCGGCCACATAGGCTTGATCTTATTATAGTCGTAGGCTATCGCCACATCCTCTACTATGTCGACGGGATGCATAATGTCAAGGCGGTAACATGGAACTGCAACATCAAGCCTACCATGATCGTCCATAGTTGGACGGTAGCGAGCTCTTTCAAGCAAGTCAAGAACCTGGTCTTTGGCCAAGTCCATTCCAAGAACGATCTTAAGGTAGTCCAATGAGAGTGAGATCTTGTTAGTCTTCATTTCAGGAGTTACGGGATTCTTCTTCTTTCCGTACGGATAGTTTATGATGCTTGAGTGGATTGTTCCGCCTCTGTCAGCCATAGATGTTGCTAGAATGGTCAATGTGTCGAGAACAGTCTTCTCGACAGTTCCCGTCACTTCTATGAGGATGTTCTTGGTATCGCTCGTAATTCTTCCAAGATCATTTGAATTTATGACTGGGGGAAAAGATAGTACATTGCCAAGTGAATCTTTGAGGATTGGCCAGAGACCATGTTCCTTGACTATGCTACCATATTCTAGACCTTTGGGGTGCCTTTCCAAGATTTCTTCCAGTGTCATCTTCTCATTGAATCCAAGGGGAATGAATGAGGTTTCATCTGGCTTTGAGACCCCGTAGGTAAGTGGTAGCTTGATCAGGTCAAATTCGTAGAGGCCTATGGATGTTCTCTTCCTTTTGCGACCGTAGGTTTCATCCAGTTTGTCTTGAAGATGCATCAGTCCTTTGATGATAATGTCGGTTAGGTGAACATTCTTCATGACTGCGCATCCTATGAAGGGGCGAATGTTCTCCAAGCGTTTATCTACATTGATGATTACGCCAGAGGGAGAGGTTACACTGTAGTTCTTGAGACCTTTTTCAATCGCTAAGAATCCCCTTAGGGCTCGTGCAATTCCCTCTGCACTCCAGAAATCGGGGTGATTGCTGTCCTTTATCTCGATGCTGAGATCATCTCCGAGCAACTGTTTGACTTCACCCTTCACATAGGCAACAATCTCGTTCAACTCTTCAGTCGATCTTGGCAGTTCTCTTCCTACTAGAGATTGCAGGTCAGTGAAGTCGACTTCTATTGTTGGCATTACTTTACCTCCTTGCGTCTTATCCACTGCAAGTCTTGAGTGAAGAGGTTGCGTATGTCATCGATTTGATTCTTCATCATAAAGAGTCTGTCAACGCCCAGACCCCACGCCAAGACAGGCACATTGATTCCCAAGGGCAGTGTAAGTTCTGGTCTGAAGATTCCTGATCCACCGAACTCCAGCCAACCGTAACCTTCTTTGTACGCAGACAGTTCGACGCTAGGTTCCGTGAAGGGAAAATAGTCAGGTCGAAACTTGACTTTGTCTGCTCCAGCAAGTTCGACTGCAAATCTTTCAAGAACACCGAGAAGGTTTCGTAAGGTTAGATTCTCGCCAACAACTATTCCTTCAACCTGATTGAATTCTGTAAGATGCGTCCTATCAGTAACCTCGGGTCTGAAGCATCTAGCGATGGAAAAATATTTGCCTGGAACTTTGAGGTTCTTGCTTATCAGAGTTCTTGCACTTATGGCGGTTCCATGGCTTCTAAGTACGAGGCGTGCAGATTCCTTTTCTGAAAACTCATAATTCCAACCGGTTGAACCTGTCTTCCAACCGTTTTCATGTGCTTCCCTCACGTTTTCCAGATAACTTCGGTAATCATCCAACTTGCCGTATTCTGGGTCTTTGACGAAGTATATGTCATGAATCTCTCGTGCAGGATGATCTTGAGGCATAAATAGGCTGTCGCAGTTGAAGAACATAATCTCGACAATAGGGCCAGTCATCTCTTGAAAACCCAATGTGACCAACTTCAATCGTAGTTCGTCGAGAAACCTATTGTAGGGTTGTTTCTTTCCTGGCCAAACTTCTGCAACTGGAGCCGTTATGTTATATCTTCTCAGCTTAGTCTCGCGCCACTTTCCACTTGTTATCAGTTCTGGGGTTAGAGAGCTTACTTCAGATACGACGCGAACTCCATTTTCGAGCTTCTTCCAACCATTGGCAGTCAGTTCAACTAGTCTATCGTTTCTTCTAGTTTCCTCCACAAGTTTCCTTTTCCTAAGTTCAACCACGATTCTCTGATTCTCTGGCGTCAGATTCTCCAGATTTACCTCACTCTTGTCTAACATCGATCGTAACAATCCATCCGCATCTGACTCTGCGGGCTTCCCATCAACTTCCAGATATGGTTCTTCTCCGATTCTTGCAATCCTTCCCAGTTTTTTCCTCTGAATCCATCCAACAACTATGGAAATCATAGACTCTGGCAGATTCAATTTCTGAAAAGCTTCCCGAATCGAGGTTTTACCTCCTACATCAAAAGAGAACTTCGCGAGTCTAGTTTCTGGAAGTCCAAGCTCAGCGTATGCTCTTCCTTCGTCCGTTAACCTCAGAAGGTGAATAGGCTTCTCTTTCAGTGTCAGCAAGGCTTCGTTTGAAAGGGACAAAATAGCTCTCGTGACAGCTGATTCATCTAGTTCGGTGGCTTTGATAAGTTCATCCACCTTTGCGTTTCCTCTCGATCTCTTCAATGCTAGCAGAGTCTTCGCTTCATTCTCTCTAAGTTCAGTCAATGATATCGCCATCCCCATGTTTGGAAGGATTTATCCCTACAGACAGGTGATGTCTAATCAAAATTACGCTTTGGGTTATAGTTGAGCCAAAGATATGAACCGAGCTCTGAAGCCTCGCTAGTGACAGTGCGCCAAAGCCCACGTATCTACAAAAGTCTAAGCTTTGAAGAGGGTGCTCTCTGCGATCAAGTTCATCAAGAAGAATCGTCGTATGAAATGGGAAAAAATGTGGAACCCTAGTTCTAGGAAACGTTGGGTTCCTTTTTCTATGCAGTGGCTTGTGGTTTCTCTCCACAAAGTTCTAGGGTTCTGTTCCAGTTCTCGGTGATCTGCTGTTGAATCGAATCAATCTCTGATTTGAACTCAGGTTTGAACAGGTGTCGGAATCTTCCCTGGAGTTTCATATATTCTGAAACCGGTACAGGTTTACCAACCTTCATGGTCAGCTTGTACCTTCCATTGATGATTTCGTAGAGTGGAAACATTGTTGTGTGGACGGCTAGTTTTGCGAGTTTTATTGAGTCGGCTGGGTTGGCTCGCCATCCAAGTGGGCATGGTGCAATCACATGTACGGCTGCTGGGCCTTCAACCTCTATTGCTCTTCTAACCTTGTCTATGTAATCGCCTGGAAATCCAATTGACGCGGTCGCGACATATTCTATATCGTGGGCTGCGCATATTGCTGCAAAGTTCTTCTTTCTTCCCCTTTTTCCCGGGATTACTTTTCCAGCTGGACTCGTTGTAGTGGCTGCTCCCTGTGGGGTTGCTCCTGACCTTTGGATGCCCGTGTTCATGTAGGCCTCATTGTCGTAGCAGATGTATACAAAGTCGTGGCGTCTTTCTAGAGCGCCGGAGAGAGCTTGGAGGCCAATGTCAAAAGTTCCTCCATCTCCACCTACTGCGATGACATCTACCTTTGTCTTTCTATAACCTTTCTTCAGGAATACTTTGTACGCGGCTTCTAATCCACTTGCGGTGGCTGCGGCATTCTCGAAGAGTGTATGAACCCAAGGGATTCTCCATGCAGTATACGGGTAGATTGTGGTCGACACTTCAACACATCCAGTGGCATTTGTGACTACGGTCGGCCCTCGGAAGGCTTTGGTCATCATTCTCATAGCGATTGAGGGGCCGCATCCAGCGCACAGTCTATGTCCTGGAGCGTACAGTTCTTCTGTTGACAGACTTTTCAATGCTACCATTATTCCCTCACGCCAACAAACTTCAATCGGTCTCTAACGATTCCTGTCCGAGCTACTTGGTCAGCTTCGTCGAATACAAGTTGGATATCTTTAGGAGAGATGTCTCTTCCTCCCAGTCCACAGATCACGTTGAAGATCTTGGGCTTCTTCTCGCAGTCTTGGATTGTAGAAGCCACATCGCTGCACAAAGCTCCATAAGGAGCGCCAGAGCTAATGGCTCGTTCCACCACTGCTAACGCCTTCAAGTTGCATATAACTGAGAGAAGTTCTTCTGATGGGAACGGTCGGTACAACCATAGTTTCACGACTCCCACTTTCTTTCCTTTCTCTCTTAGTTGTCTGGCTACAGTTCTTGCTGTTCCTGCCGTGCTTCCCATGCAGAGGATGGCTGTCTCGGCGTCGTCCATTTGGAAGGTTTCTATCATTCCATATTTTCTGAGACTAATCTTCTCGTACTCTTTGGTAACTTTCTTCAATATGTCTGGAACATGTCGAATAGCCTCTTCTTGCTGTCTCTTGACCTCGTAGTAATAGTCTGGCATCGCGAGTGGTCCTACGG
>CAYXJU010000127.1:0-4938 GCA_964464765.1 uncultured Candidatus Bathyarchaeia archaeon
GACCTTGTTTGACTTGAAGAATATCTTAACTGTCTCACCCACCGAGTAAGAGGTCTTCTCAGTCCAGATACTGATCTGAAGTGATTCACCACTATCTACTTGACCTTCTACTGTGAATGTCGCAGATGCTTTGGTGGTTTCCTCCCCACTCCATGCTTCAACAACGACAGTCCTTGTTCCCGGCGGTCTGCTTGCAGCAATCTGAACATAGTAAGTAGTGCCTGCTTGTATTATTCCCTCGCCAACAATCCTTGACGAGCTTACTTCACGAAGATCTGGCTTTGTCATCCATTCAGGTTTTGGATTAGTGGAGCCAGTACTCTCTGGCTCATAGAGAATCACACGGTAATGACAATCCTTATTCGCCTTGAAGAGTATTTTAGCCGTCTCACCAATTGTGTAGCCAGACTTATCCGTCCACACATTAATCTGAAGGGGCTCTAGGGGCTTACCTACAACGCTGTATGTGCATACGGTACTTATGACGTCGTTTCCGGCTGCGGCATTGATTCTTACGGTAACACCGCCCAGTGGATAACCTACACTTTCTCTGATGTAGTACGTGCCTTGTTCCACGTTCCCTTGGCCAATGACACTTGATGTACCATCTGACTTGTACAGGGTGACTGAGTAGGAACATCCTTTGTTTGTCTTGAACAAAATGACTACAGTCTCGCCGATATTGTAGATATTTTTGTCAGTCCAGATATCCACCTTGAACTTTTCAGATGGTGGGTTCACTTGTTCCTTAGCTAGTGATAATGATAGGCTACTCCTGCTTCCTCCATAGATCCGCACTGTCTTCTCGCTTTGTGAAGTGGTCTGATACCCGCTCTTTGACGTGCTCACTGTATAATAGCCGTCATCATAGGGCCCTCCGTGCCACGAACCATCGCTGCCCGTTTGTCCAACATACCCTCTGTTTATGTAGATGTTGGCTCCACCAATAGCGCTGCCAGATTCTTCCCCAACGTATATGTCGAGGTACCCTCTTTGTTCTACTTTGATCTCGAATTTGGTTATCGTTGTGGAACTGGCAATTGGGTTTGTAAGTCTACTGTCAGAAGCTAAGAAAGCAGTCCAGGAAACACCATAAGTGCCGGCACTGAATTGACTAGAGTAAACATCGAACGATCCACTACCACCGTATGCCGTACCCTCCTTATCTTCTATGCCTCGACCTGTCGAATCGGAAAAGTAGAAAATCACTCTCACGTTTTCACGATAGGTGTTGAGGTATCGTAGTGTGCACTTCGCCCCTTTATCAATTACTCCAACATCCATCAATGCATCAAAGGATCCTGCCCCTCCACGCAGACCCTTTTCGACGGTTATTCTTACTTCGTTGGTGTCACGATTCACATAATTTGGAAAGAAGTCCAGAAAATACTCTGGATACTTCACGACAGCGTATACTCCGTGCGTTCCTTCACCAAATTCTTCAGCAGGTATGGATACCGATTGCCGAAAAGGATATACGAGACGACTACTCGAGTCAGTCGGTAACCCGCTTTCTCTATAGTTGAGTACATAGTCATTTCTGGCTATCTCTCGATCCTGCGACCCACTTCTCGACCTAATAGTAATTGAGTATGAGAAGTCTAATGTAGTGGCGAGTAACGTGAAGTCGTAGCTAGCACTTACCGTGAGCGCTACTTTCTCCTGTGATGAATAGGCAGTTTTGTCTGTGTAGAGATTGAGCTGACTTAGTCGATCGCCTACTACAGGTGTTACATCAGACCACAATAGAGAAATCAGGAGTAGCATGAAAAGCAAAGGCTTTCTTGCGGACAAAGCCTCTCTTCCTTCTGAATATGTGTTTGTGAACCGTATTTAAAAGACAATCGTATGACGGACGCTGTAAGCGACTTCTGTGGTCTTTTTCAATATTTGTTAGGTGGAATCCAATTCGGTTTCGGTGGCTGTTACGGAACGTTGCTGCTAGACACCTCGTTAGGCATACTCTGCAGGAGACTGTTCCGCGTTATCGCATGGGTTTAACTCCATTCTATATTGAGCCGCTGAAGGTTTTCTTGTCTCTTGAGTTCTTCCAGCAGGTTGGGTCTGCGTCTGCATGGCTGCTCAATATCAGGATGGGTTGTGAAGATGCTACAATAGTCGCAGTACTGTATTTCGGTATTCACGATCTTTGTTCCCACGATCCCGTGTGTTGGATGCGGATTCAACGCTCAATCCCTACGTTATGATTGGATGGTTGTTTGGGCATAAGAGGCAGAGAGAATGGTAAAGCCAATCACATGACACAGGACGGTTTCCAGAGAGAACTGGAACCCCGCGAGGGCGCGCTAACCGTTTATAAGACTTCTTAGAACAAGAGTGGGTCAGTCGACTCGATATAGCTTCATGTGTCAGCTTAAGATCAAGCCTATTAAAAAGGGATATAACGCTAGTTGTTATAAGCTGGTTCAGACAATCAATTTGCGTACCATTTTAGCACTCGCAGGCGTGGAATAGATGATAGGACGGTTGGCCAGCACCAGTCAGTTGGTAGCCACGCTGGATGAGCAATACGGCAAAGGCTTAAACCCACCGCTTCATGTGTTTTCACTCTTTTCGCGAGTTTCACCTGATTCTCTGCAAAGAATCGCTAGGCGAGAGAAAATAGACTTTACAGCGGAGGTGCTGTCTGATAGATTCTACAAGGTCACGGTGGCTCTGAGGAGACGGTTTGTCCAAGGGTATCTCATTACGTCTGAATCACTTTGGACGCTTATAATAAGACCAAGTGAATCTTCCGCTCTGGCTGAGCAGGTATCAAAGATCGCACTTAGACACCTCTACCCTAACATTGCACCTGCCTATGTAGAATCTGAGCAAATTCTCGACTTCTTGGATGGACTGAGCAATCAGATGGATAGTTCAACTCTTCAAGTTAGAGACTATTTTCTAAAGTCAGCTAGGGAAGGAACAACCAAGAGAGCTTGGCCTAGAGGTCAGCCCTATGTTCGTAAGAAGATAGAAGAGGAGATGGGTGGCAAATTCCTTCTGGACACCATCAGTTTCAAGATTAGTGCCAATGCCATGGCTGTTGAGACACGCGTTTCTCGAGATGGACATTTTGTCCTCTATGGAGGAGAGAAAGGCTGCTATTCCGCCTTCAGCACACTCGTTTATCAACCAATTGCGGAGATCTCCATCAAGAATCGTGGATTCTTCCAAAACCGAGCACGTAGAATGGAAAAAGGAGAACCTGTCATTAACCCAGTACATATAGACCCAGGAGTGGAACTTGAAGAAGACTCCCTGAGAGCACTGAAGTTAACTCTTATTTCGAAGTACTCTTCCGCTGTGATTCATGATATTAATCCATGGTTGCTAATGAATATCATCGATAGGAAAGACGGGAGCTACTATGATTTTTACGGATACCACGATGAGATTCTAGTAGTGCCTTTTGAACGTGCATCCGCCGAGAGCCTGATGAAACTGTATTCACTCGTCAGAGAATTGCTTCCGTCAGCAAAGCTCCTGGCCAGTGAAACCAAAATTGCCCAGTAGCCTAGAAATCGTCAAGAAGAAGATACGCACTGACGTAGACTCCTACATTTTCTCTTTGAAGCTATACGGATCCATTAAAGTATCGTTAAAAGATCAGTTTATCAAGATTTATGTGGAGAAGGACTTTCCGAAGAAGAATGGCGGAAAGAAGAGACCGGATCTGTTTCTCATCACGAGAACGGGTAATGTCATCGCGGATCACAAGTATATAACAAGCTCAGATCCTATCACGCTCCAACAACATCTGAATGATCTTGGGGAATATCAGACCGATTATGTAATGGGAAGCCAAACAGTTCAGCCCGAAGTAATCCTTCTATGTCCTCTTGAGGCGGCAAGAGAATATGCAAATCAAGGTATCAATTCCGTTTTCCCTATCTTAGGTTATGTTCTGGATCGAGAGATTACAATAGAGCAGGTGATTGGACAGGTCAAAGATCCCTCGTTTCGTTCCATGTTCCATCCACGTCTCGCTTTTCCAGTCCCTGTTGAGGCGCTCAAGTACAAATTCATCAGAGAAGAACCATCGCTACCTTATACTGCCCAGACCGTCTACGCTTCCCTGTGGCCACTCAGAGATGATTTTGAATCTCCGGAGTTCAAGGTCAGTTATAAAATAGTCTTGGATCAAATGAATACACTCTTTCCATCTTGGCTTGGTGAGGACATTCATCAGATAACACCCGGCAGACTCAACAATGCCCTCAGTTTTCTGAATAGGATCGGGTGGATCAGATGGAAACAAGATACAGATCCGATACATGTTTCAGTCTCCAAAGGTAGAAGGATACCCGATTCGTTGGATCGCTTCATTGATGAATTTGCATCGGAAAGTCTTCGAGTAGGGAGGACCCCAAGAGCTTCGAAAGTCGGGAAAATTAGAGTTGAAGAAGCCCCCAAAGAAACTTTGGATAGATACCTCTAGTTTGGAATTAAGATGCTGTCAATCATCTCGGAATTGATTCACCTATGGGCACGGCCATATCGCACGTAGGACAGTCGTTTTCTGCAAAAAGCTTGATAACTATTCAGCTGAACATTCTCTATTGAACGAATCTTGTGGCGACTGTCTCGAAGGATTCTCTATCCACTAGTCACATTTGGTGCGTCGGGCATAGATCCCGGAAGTGAAAGAGCAGGCAGGACAAGTGACTACTAAGACTGAACAGCAGACAAGAAAGGATTTGATCGACCCTCTTCTTGAGAAGGCGGGCTGGGATCTCAAAGATCGAACAAAGGTAGTGATAGAGGTAGACACTAAACAGTCCGATTTCAAGTGCCGAGATTACAAGACGGTGGATGAGACCCTGAGAAACGATGCCGATAGTGCGTATGTAGATTATCTTCTTCTGGACGGTTCTGGTTCTCCTCTGGCGATAGTTGAGGCTAAGCGTACCTCACGTGACCCTGTTGTAGGTC
>CAYXJU010000128.1:0-4861 GCA_964464765.1 uncultured Candidatus Bathyarchaeia archaeon
GAATAGTGACTTTTCCAATACGCGTTCTTCCAGTTCTTCCTCGGCGTTGTATGGTACGTATCTCGGATGGGACGGCCTCGTAGAAGATTACATGGTCCACATCGGGCACGTGTAAGCCTTCCTCACCTATGCTTGTGGTGACGAGTACATTGTATTTCCCTGACTTAAATTTGTCTAGGATCTCAACCTGCTCATCTTGGGTGAGGCCTTTACTAGATTCATCTCGTGTGGCTTTACCCACAAAGCGAACTGGCTTTGCCTGTTCGTGATTAAGGGCTTTTACGATTTGGTCAACGGTGTCTCGGTACTGCGTGAAGATTATGATTCGTGCTGTTGGATTGGAATTGAGTTGTTCTGAAACCAGCTCGGAGGCTATCTCAAGTTTTGGATGCGCCTCGTTGAGGTTGTTCGTCAGTTCCCTGGCATGTTGGATTCGCTCGTCTTTGAGTAGACTTTTTGCAGTTCGTTTTGGATTCTGTGACATGCGTTCAAGGTATGCTTTCAGGTTCTCAACGCCCTGAGTCTCAATGAGTTCAATTCCGTGGAGAAGTGAAATCGCCTGCGATTGAAGTGTTAACGCTGCAAAGATGTAGCCTGAACGATTCTTCTTAAGCCGAGCAATTAATTGCTGTCTTGAGTCTAGGAGTAGTTTCTTTGGCACAATCTCAATGTCGGGAACTACCCTCATCGCTTTTAGCTTCTGCAATTTCTCATTGTAAACTTCTCTGAGAAGAGTGCTGATGGCTCGGTAACTGGCGGGTACAGCGACACGTCTCCAATCCACGTTTATCGTCTGGACATAGGGTTTAACGTCTTCATCGTACTCCGTTCTCGACTCGATCTGTTTAACGAATAGATTCTCACAGATTTCCTCCACGCGTCCCATCTGTCCGCCAGGCGAAGCAGTCAAGCCGAGGATTAATGGATTCAAAGCGGTCTCTTGATATATACGCGCCAGCTCAGTGTAATCGTAGTCTTTCACGCATCGATGTGCCTCATCGAATACCAATAGGCAAACGTCTGAAAGCAAGTAACGATTGGCGCGGACATCGTTCGCTATGACTTGAGGCGTCGCAAAAACGAATTTTGCCTCAGTCCAGATATTGACTCTCTTATCAGGCGGTATCTGACCCGTCAAGTGACTACATTCTGATTTGTCGAAATGATTGCTGAAGGCTGTGTAATGTTGAACTACCAGGGGTCTAGTTGGAGCCAGAACCACTACCCTACCATTATTCAATTGGTTCAAGCGTCTCTCAGCCACTAAGATGGCGATGATCGTTTTACCAAGGCCTGTTGGGAGAACGACAAGAGTATTCGCCACTAATGCTTTCTCAGCGATTTGTAGCTGATACTCCCGTTTTTCCAATTCCCAACCCACTTTACTAACTGCATTGGCTATGTGGGAAACTCAACTGCCGGCTTTGACTCGAACTTCCAACTGTCCACATTAGAATGAATTAGGGAAAGAATGTTTCTAGATCTTTCTGGACCTATAGTAAAGAATACCTTGGCAACATGTTTGCAGAACCTCTTCTCAGAAATCGATCGCGACCAGAGGGAGCAATGATGGATTATTGCTCGTTCCTGAAAATCAATTTCAACAGTTGTATCTCCAACATATGCCGCCAATCTCCGCTTGCTATCCTCTCGCAGTGAAAAATCCTTGTCGGGTATAGATCGTGCAGCCTCCAGCACTTCAGAATCCGTGAATTTCAGCAGAAGTGCTTCTAGAGCCTTTGTACCTATTGGGCCTGTCCAAGCCTCAAGACCACGAACCTCAGATGAGACTTTCTTTGGAATTCTTGAGAGGGTGAGTCTTTGAAGCGCTGCAGATCCATGTGGCGTTACTATGCCTAACATCTGCATCATTTGAAGAGAGTTCTCAGGAGCATAACCATGAAAATGATTGTTAAAATAGCCAAACACCTTCTTGGCTTTTTCAGCAACCTGCTTGACTTTAGGCACTCATTCCTTGAGTTGATCCTCTGAATACTTGTAGTTGAACCATGCCCTGCTTTCTCGGCCATGCCAACGAATATACGCGATGTCTGAAGTCACATGAGTCTCTGGAGGAAGTAGCGGTTCATCAACGATTGTATAAGCTACTTGATACTTCTCTAACAATTTGAATGCTTCTTCATTCATCCATGAATTGTGTCTGAACTCGACAGCGAAGCTGGGAAGATCTGGTAATAAGGATAGAAATGATTCAAACTTTTCAGCGTTGAACTTCAGATATGGAGGCAACTGGACAAGGGTGCATTCGAGCTTTCCTGCGTCTATAAGAGGCTTCATGCTTTGAAGAAACTGACTCAGATCGTTTTGGATCCCTTTGGTAACATCGAGTGCTTTCTTGTGAGTTACAATCTGGGGTAGTTTCGCAGAGAATACGAAGTCTTGTGGAGTATATTTTGTCCATCCAAGAACTATTTCATCTCTTGGCAGAGAGTAAAACGTGGAATCAATCTCGGTTGTGGAGAAGATAGAAGAGTACTGCTTCAGCTTGGACTGTTTCTGAGGCTAGAATATGCCTTCCCACTCAGCATAGCTCCAGCCACATGTTCCAAGAAGAATGTCCGACATTGTGAATAGCATTCAAAGAACCGAATCTCTGACACATAAGTATACCTTGTTTAACCTAGCCACTTCGAGAATCGATGAGAGACCGTTTGAATGTGTCAAATGGCATGAGCATCGTTTCTACAGCAGAGATGAGCAAGTCAACATAAGCTTTGGCATCATACTTAGAATTGTCCTCGCATAACTCTAAAGCAATAACTCGTCTATCCGGAACTTTGCTTTGGCTATTCGTAATTATGTAGCGAACAGATTCGCCTGCGCTTGGAAGGGCGCCTTCTTTTGCCAGTTGTTTGGCGGCTATGGCATGGAGAACCTCGTTTTGATATTTATCTGGATCATGGGAAAGACGTTTTCGAATAACCAACTCTTCTAAAGGAACATGCCCTGATCTTAAGAGCTCGATGTATTGTTCAACTACCTCCATGGCTGCTGGCAGCTTCTGATGAAACTGTTTTGCATTCTCAGCCTCGGCAAGTAGCGAGAGCATTTCTTGCATGCACTTCTTGATGATTGGAGGCGTATCGCCCTTTCTAGTTGCTATGCCTCGGTCTTTGATCTTTCCATTCCTGAAGACGCCGTAGTATCTGCTGAAGACTGGAACATTTCTATGGATCTTTGAGGGTAAGAAAACTATCCAGCGGTAGATTCCTTCAAAAGATATAGGAAGTGACATCTCTTTTTCAATATCAGCCTTCAGTTTAAGATAGTCTTCCTCGGTTGCACCGTCTTTTTTTAGCCATAAGGAATCTACGATGCCATGTATCAGCCTGAATCCCTTAGCCTCAGCCAGATGAACAGTGTCTTTCAGTAGTTGTCGGGCGAAAGCACATGTTGCTATGTGTGCATCAATCTTGCCGAATCTGGCATTTTTGAATCCTAGATAACCGAATGCGCAGACCAATATCCATTTCAATGCTTGCTGTCGCATCTCGTAGATGCTACGAAGACGATTGTCGGTCGCTGTCTGCTTTAGCATCTTGTATTTTCGTCGTTTCTCTATGAGAAGTTTGAGGCTTCTTGGAACAATTCCTAGTCTCTTCTCGCAGATGTTGTAATCTAGTTCAGGCACACGAATTTTCGAATCTGGGCAACATTTGCAGCGGACTATTTCACCGCTCAAATTCCAGCGTAACATGATCATAGGATAGAGTGAAGTGAAATCAAGTTCACCAACGCTTTCATGTAGACCAACTTTGGGCGCGTAATAGAATCCCCCACGGTCTGCAAGCAAGAGTTCGCTGGCGGTTTTCAGTTCTTCTGAACTCGTTTTCTGCCACGGAATCAAGACGTGTTCTCTACTAGCCTCGTACAACTGCGCTGAGGTCATACTGGTTCCGATGGTTGTGTTACTTGCGCGTTGCACCGGTATCCTGCATAGACGGGCAACTTCGATTATGCCTGGCAAACCGCAATCCTTGTAGAGCATCGAGTTTTCACGGTCGATGTGAAGCCTCCCGGGAAGTCTCGTAGGCAAAGGACGATAACAGACCCGTCCATAACTCATGTAGCTTTGACCTTTTTCATGTGAGATCCGAAGTGGGGACTGCTCACGACCCAGAATAAACTCATCCGAGATATCGTTCACCGCAGCTCTATATGCAAGATAGGGAAAGAGAAAATCGTCTCCGTTGTTGGTGTAGATTACGTCTGGATCGAGTGTTCCAACAGTTTCAACGAGTCTTAGAAGACTCTAATACTCGTCACATTCATTGAATTCGTAGGTTTCATTCTCCGATTTTATCGTAATCTTTTCGATTGGGTCGGCCTTGGTCGGTAATCTCCTCTTCTTTCGGATACTGGCAGAGAGTGTAATTTCTCTGAGCGGTGGAATCTCATAGTCCACAGATTCTAGGTTGTCCTGTATTTGCCAGACGACCTCTGTTGGTTTGGTGATGGCGTTAACATAGCCGAATGGATAGATCCTTTTCTCATACATGTAGAGTTGGCTTGGTTTCACGTCCACGTTGTATAGCTCATAGCGCTTGTATCTACCGTGGACTAGCACCTTTTCTGCGAGGCTTTCAGCCTCATGAGAATTCGGAACTGGAATTTTCAGAACTTTGGAGAGCTCTTCGTCTTCTGGTTTAACGAACCTTTCCTCAAGGCTTATTCCTTCAATTCGCGTCTCATCTGTCAAGCGAACGAGGTCTCTGTATTCACCGGCCACGTAGAAACATTGTTGCCAAGAATCCACCAGTCGAATAGCCTGGCCGTTACGCATCTTTAGCCAGACAACTATGCTGTCAATCTTAGGGTAGATGTCCAGTATCCAACCTTC
>CAYXJU010000129.1:0-4839 GCA_964464765.1 uncultured Candidatus Bathyarchaeia archaeon
ACATATCAGAGACTGGTGCTACGGAAAGACCACGATTGGTGGAGCGTTTTTGAAGTCATTTTGACGAATTTGACACGAGACTTGATGGCAGGCTTCGATTCACCGTATAATATCCTGTCCAGAGTGGGAAAAACGCCAAGTCGATTCAGCAGCCATGTGAGAACCGCTGGCGAAAGTTTTCGAGAGAAGCGCAGAGCTTATACGATAAGTCATGCGCTACCATTGAAGGTATTCGGCGGCAAGATTGCATTGGGATCAATGAATGGAGTTCCGCTCAGGCTTCCCCTTGAACAAGGCTCGGATATTGAAACAAAGATAAGTTTTGTAGATGGAAAAAGAAATCGACTTGTCTATAGAGGATTCGATATAGAGAAGTTGGCGGAACATTCGAGTTACGAGGAGGTTGCTTATCTTCTTCTTTTCAACGCACTGCCAACTAAGACACAACTTAGCGAATTTGCAAAGAGGATGGCTACCAACCGTAGGATACCCGCGGGGCTAGTGACTCTGATAGGATCTCTTCCACACTCGGCGCCGCCTATGGATGTTCTTAGAACAGCCATTTCAGCTATGGCGGTATTCGATCCCAAAGTGAAAGAGCACAGTGAAGAGGCCCTCCTAGATATAGCGATAGAGATGATTGCCCAGGTACCGACTATCATTACAACTCACAATTATGTTAGAAACGGACGCTTGCCAATTGAACCGGACAAGAAACTGGGGCACGCAGCCAACTTCCTCTACATGCTGAAGGGAACTGACCCCGACCAAGAGACAGCCCGAGCGTTGGACATTTGTTGGGTTCTCCACGCAGATCATGGCTTGAACGCATCGACTTTTGCGGCTAGGGTTACGGCTTCAGCGCAATCAGATATTTACGCGGCTCTGACAACTGCTGTTGGAACATTGAAGGGAACGATTCATGGAGGAGCAAATCAAGCTGTGATGGAGACACTGCTGAAGATCAAGGATGAACGGAACGTTGACGACTATGTTAAAGATGCCCTTAATAACTCGAAGAAAATTCCTGGCTTCGGCCATAGAATCTACAAGGGAGACGACCCGAGGGTCGCGTTTCTGCGTAGACTATCGGAAGAAATGTGCAGAAAGACCAACAACCTGCACTGGTTTGAATTGTCGCTGAAGTTGCAGGAGGCAGTCTTCCGAGAGAAAGAACTTCACCCAAACATGGACTTCTTTGCGGCCACGCTCTATTACGCCCTTGGCGTTCCAGTCGACATGTTCACCACAATGTTCGCCTGCAGCAGAATGGCCGGCTGGACTGCCCAAGTTATTGAACAGTACCAACTCAGCAGACTGATAAGACCCTCAGGCCAATACACGGGAAGACTCAACCGGAAATACATTCCCATAGAAATGAGAGAACACACAGCTAATACGATTCCGAAGAGCCACTAGTACAATCAAGGATACGCTAGAACGCAGTGATTGGAGAATACAGATTCTTTCTTGAAAATAGAGACGAGTCAAAGCCTTTCGCTGTGAAAGTCTAGTTCAAGACCACTGTTTTCCCATGTGAATTCTGGAACGGTCCTACGAAGCTTTGGAAACCGTTGGTTCAAAGCATTGACCACTATCGGAAGGGCTATAGTTATGTCGGAGTAGCATACGGCCATCTTGGCTCTTGGACCAATTTTTCCCCAGCTTTGTGCTTCTTCGAATGTGCATCCACTTAGGCCACCCCAAATAGGCATATCAGTGGTTATCTGTATCGCGGAGTCATGGCTTCGGTCGTGTCTGGTCTGGTAGCTCGCTATCACGGCAGTCTGTTGAATGAAGTTCTTTGGGACGCCTCCCCCCAGATAGATTACGCCTGTCTTGGGAGCTTTCTGAGTGATTAACGAGCTTTCATGAACATCCTTCAGGTAGTCCACTTGAATTGAACGACCCGCTCTGTTTGCGAACATGATGGAGAATCCTAAGGAACTGTCACCGAAGGCTGGACAGAAGATGGGAATCTTTGCATTGTATGCGCTCAATACTATTGACTCTTTTTCTTTGGCTTTGTCCTGAAGCATCTTACCTAGTTCGTGCAATATTTCTCTAGATGAATATGGATAATTGTCCACGAGCATTGGCGCGAACTTCTTCTGGATCCAAACGTCAAGCCTGTAAAATCGGTCTTCATCTGCGAAGATGTCGTAGATCCTGTCTACCCTATTCTTTCTCAGTTGAACATCGTTTGCATGTGCCGACCCAAGGTAGTGGTGACCACCAAGCGCCTCAAAGGTGTCGTGGTAAAGATTTGCGCCAGTACTCACCAAGACATCTATCATGCGCCGTCTGATTAGATGCGATATGATTCTTCTCATGCCTGCAGGAACCATTGCCCCCGCAAGTCCAAGCCAGATCACATTGTTCTCTTTTTTCAGCATCTTCGACCAGACATCGACAACCGCAGCCAACATCCTTCCTTGGAAACCTATGTAGCGCATGCTCTCCGCAAGTTCACTGACATCTTTCGCGGCTTCCACCTTCGGCGGAATAGTTGGTTGTTTCAGTAGCTTACCTTTCACAACGCATCATCTCAACTTGACTTGCGACTGCAGAAGATTTTGCTCATAGATGATTCTTCTCTTCCAGCCATGATCGATCATCGACAGAAACATTTTGTTGAATGAAGGCAGCGTTTCTTTCCGCATGAAATTCTCCATCACGTCGAGAACTTACATTCGTTCGAGCATAATACATTAACGGTATGAGTTTCCAGAATTGTGTTCCACGCGATCTGAATCAATCGGACTGGACAATGAAGCTAGCTGAAACAAAAATATCGTTTTCAATTTTTTTCATGTTAGGATCAGATTCATGAGTGATGAGTATGTTTCCTGTGTATCCAGTAGTATGTGAATCCCACTGCAATCCATACAACTCCGATTACCCACGATTGCCAATTCAAGAACAACATGAGCATTACGCAAGAAACAAAGCCGACATAGAGGGGGATAGCACGTAGATTGGTACGCGACGAACTCTTTCTAACCAGAAAAATAGCCGAAAGGTTGACGATCGAGTAGACGAAGAGGGCGCCGAAGTTCGTCACACTTGCAGTCTGTTGAATGTCACCGATCAATGGGAAAATGGCGGTGGCGACACCTGTGAGCACAATCGCAAGATGAGGCGTATGAAACCTGTTATGAACTTTTCCGAGAAACTTGGGTAAGTCGTTGTCTCTCGCCATAGCATAGGTAACTCTAGAAACTCCAATCAGTGTCGTCAAGAGAACACTCAAGGTTGCTGCTATGGCTGCGACGCTAACCAAGATCTTCAGCCAGAAGACCTCTGCAATACGTGCCGCTGCGTCAGCTATTGGAGCCCCTGACTGACTCAACGCTTGATAGTTTTCCAATCCGATCGTTACGAAACCCGTGAGAACGTAGACAACAGCCGAGAATGAAAGTGCGAGGATTATGGAGCGGGGGATCGTTTTCTCAGGGTTCTTTATCTCCTCGGCGGCTGTTGGAGCTCTCCCGAAACCTATGAATGCGAAGAAGATCAGTGCCGCGCCTCTTAGAATACCTTCAACTCCATTCGGCATGAATGGAATGTAATAGTTGAAATTCAGGTGGCTTAGACCGATGGCAATGAAAAGAAATAGAACTGAGAGTTTCAAGACATTGAGTAAAGTGTTGAGAATACTGGATTGTTTGACGCCGATTATGTTCAAAATTGTTAGCAGAAGGGGAAAAGAGACCGCGACGGGAATCATGGGAAGCTCGGGGAACATGGAGACAAGATAGCTGGCCATTCCTAGGCTGACAGTGGCGCCTGAAACAATGTTCTCGAACACCCACATCCATCCTGTAACAAATCCAACCCTTGGAGAGATGGCTGTTTCAGCGTATGCATATGGACCTCCAGTTTTTGTTATTGTGGAGCTAAGTTTGATGTAGCTGACGGCGGTGAATGAGGATACGCCCGCAGCCACCAAGATTGAAAGTACTACTCCAGGACCAGCAACTCCAGCTGCGATGCCGAAGACTACGAATATGCCGGCCCCGATGATTGCGCCGATTCCTAGTCCGGTTGCGTCGAGTAGTCCTAGAGACCTCTTGAGTCCAGTCATAGATTGAACATGCGACCCCGAGTACTGTACTTTCTAGAGTCTTCCACCCTTTGTCATCTTCTTCAGGTCCAAGATCTTGTTGACTTCCTCTTCAGGGATACCCTCTTCCAACATCACTTGGCGGATGGTCTTTTTCTCTTCCTGTGCCTTCTTCACTATTCTGGCTGCTCGGTCGTAGCCGATCTTCGGGGCTATGGCGGTTGCTAGAGCATAGCTTCTACTAGCTAATTCCATGCATCTTTGCTTGTTGGCCCTTATTCCTGTCACGCATTTGTCAGCGAACATAGTTGCGGCGTTGGCCTCGATCTCGATTGATTGAAGAAGGGTGAATGCGATAAGTGGCATCATAGTGTTTAGTTCCAAGGTTCCGGATTGTCCAGCGATGGTAATTGTCACATCATTTCCAATGATTTGTGCACAGACCATGTTGAGGGATTCGGGTATGACCGGATTCACTTTTCCCGGCATTATGCTGGATCCGGGCTGAACTGCGGGAAGTTCAATCTCACCAAATCCCGTTGTTGGTCCAGAACTGAGCAAACGAAGGTCATTTGATATCTTCATCAGACTCACTGCTACGGTCCGGACTGCTCCGCTTGTCTCAACTGCCGCGTCCCGGTTCTGAAGAGCTTCAAACTTGTTCTTAGCAGGAACAAAGTTCAATCCTGTTATCTCGTTGATTCGATTAACGACAAGTTTCTCAAAATCTGGAGGAGCATTCAATCCGGTTCCGATAGCTGTCCCGCCTATCG
>CAYXJU010000130.1:0-4823 GCA_964464765.1 uncultured Candidatus Bathyarchaeia archaeon
TGAGTTTTCAAACCAAATGATTTTGCTGTCGATATGGCTTCGTCTGTTGGAAACGCTATTGCGTTTACGCCAGCCTGAACAGCAAGGACATCTGTTTTCTTCCTGTGGTCTGAGGTCGGCCTTGCGCATCCTAGGGCATGTGGAATGCTAGGCATAAGTGATCTTGCAGCCACCATGACTCGTGCAATATCGATTGGATCGGGTGGAGAAATGTTCTCCATGGATGTTCCTCTTATTGGAATGAATGCAATGAAGATTAGTGCAACGGGATCATGGGTTGAAATGGTTCGAAGAGCTTCTAGCTCTCCTCTCAACCTGCCGTAGTGCAGGCCAACCAAGACGTGAGGAACGAATGGGATGCCTGCTCTGTTCAGAGCTTCCATCGACCTTTCATAATCTTCGACTCTTGCGTTCAACTGGTAAATTTCCTGTATCGTCTCGTTTGATCCGATGACATCCATTAGCGCAGCGTCTATGTTTGCGTTCGCCAGTTGGTGAGCCATTTTGTCACTCAAGACGCCTGTATGCACCACAACAGTGAGGTTGGTTTCTCGTTTGATTTTTTTTATAGCTTCGACAAAATTCTCCAGTGGAACCGAACCGTCTGGTCTGCATCCTCCGCTTATTAGACACCCGACACCTCCATCTTTTTCTATTCTTCTACACAACTCAATCAGGTTGTTGCCAGATTCCACGGGTATCATTGTATCCAACATCTTTCCGCTGCAATGTGCGCATTTCAAAGAGCACTTGTTTCCTGTTACCGAGATCGATGGGAATGGATTTGGCGTGTATGAAGTACTAGTTGATTTGTAGGGAAGGAATGTGGGGGTGTAGAAATATATCTTCTTTCCAAATGTTTTCCACGAAGTTGCCCTAGAGCCATCAATTAATTTCTCAATGTTTTCCGGAGTCGCGTAGAATATCTGAGATAGGATCGAATCGTCCAATAGTAATCGAGGTCCCAATGCTGCGAGTGATACCTAGAGGCTCCAATTTACCTTTGTGGGAAGTGACAGATGACCAGGCACTCTAACCCGAAATACCTACATACATCAAGGTATCCTACGAAGACAGCTCACTCTAGACAGGATGGATGACAGGATCACGTCTGAGATTGTTCCACAGCTTGTTCGAGTCTCCCTAGGATCAGCGGTCGCTTTGGGGCTCTTGAAAGGCACCGCAGACGTTTTGCCAACTACCATTTACCTGCTCACCTATCACGAAGGTAGATGCAACGCCAACTGCCAATTTTGCTCTCAAGCAAGATCCAGTACAAGCAGATCTGATTCTCTATCGAGAGTCACGTGGCCAATCTTTCCGCCGACTCAAGTCATCTCTAGGATTGGAGCCATAGCAGAGAATGCACCTATTCGGCGCGTCTGCATTCAAGCCGTAAACTATCCACAGGTTTTCACTGATGTCGTGAACCTCATCAGACTGACACGTGCCGAGAGTGCTCTCCCAATATCGCTTTCATGCCAGCCTTTTCGCGGTGAACAACTCCAAAGCCTTGCAGATGTTGGATTAGACCGAATAGGAATTCCACTCGATGCTGCCACAGAACAACTCTTCTCTAAGATCAAGGGTCCTGAAGCTCGTGGGAAGTATCTTTGGGTTGAACATCTAGCCGCACTTGAGGAAGCAATTGCTATCTTTGGTACGGGACATGTGAGCACACATTTCATTGTAGGGTTGGGGGAGACGGATATTCAACTTGTCGCGATGATTCAGAAAATGGTTGACATGGGCGTTTATCCCGCCTTGTTTGCTTTCACACCTATTCATGGGACTCCTCTGGGAAACTATCCTAGACCGTCGCTCGCACGCTACAGAAGAATCCAATTGGCTCAATACTTGATAACAAAGGGAAAAGGAGAGTATTCCTTGATGAAGTTCAATCGAAAAGGTGATTTGGTGGATTATGGAATCTCATCAAAGGACGTTAGGCAAATCGTGGATTCTGGACAACCTTTTCTGACTTCTGGCTGCCCTAACTGCAATAGACCATTCTACAACGAGAATGCTAGCGGCCCATTCTACAATTATCCAAGACCACTTGAAAAAGACGAGATTGAACTGACCAAGAAAGACATCTTTGCACATGGGGTTGAATGATATGGATACTTGGAGACTCTTGCCACTTCAAGTAAACGATGCTTTCACAAACATGGCGATTGATGAAGCGATCTTAGAATCTCGGATTCAGGGGAAGACTCCAAACACGCTAAGGTTCTACAGGTGGAATCCTTCTGCAGTATCTATTGGCCGCTTCCAATCCGTGGAAAAAGAGGTCAATTTGGATGTATGCAAGCAAATGGGAATTGATTTTGTTAGACGTGTTAGTGGAGGAGGCGCCGTCTATCACGACTTCACACGCGAGTTGACTTACAGTGTGGTCGTTGATTGCGGCAATGAAAGAATCACGACCGACGTCTTAACTTCATACAAGGGCGTATGCGACGGTATTCTCAAAGGATTGGCGTCATTAGGTGTCGATGTGGAACTGGAAGCTGCGGACCCCAGTCAACGATGCCCGAACATAATGATAAATGGAAGGAAGGTTTCTGGGAACGCTCAAGCAAGAAGGAAAGGTGTGCTTTTGCAGCACGGAACAGTTCTGATTGATCTCGACATACAAACAATGCTTAAAGTTCTCAGGAATCCAAAACTCATCATGAACGAGACGATAGTTGAATTTGTTCGGAATAGGATCACCACATTGAATAGGGAACTCAAGAGAGAAGTTGCTTTCGAAGAGGTCGCCACTGCAATGAGAAAGGGTTTCTCAGAGGCTTTTGGCATCAGCCTTCCTGAAGGGTATCTTACTACCACCGAAGTTGATCTCGCAAGAGAACTTAAGACTGCGCGATACGGCTCCAATACTTGGAATTACGGTGCCCCGCAAGCCAGTGGTGAATCAGCGAGTTGTTTCAACCCCCAAGCTTCAACCGGTGAATCGTAGGAATGTGCATCAGTCACACTTCCTTTCCATCTTGAAAAGCCACTGATGACATGTTACACTTTGAGGTGGCGGCGAATATGATGTTTGAGCAGATTCCTGTTGGTGAATTAGAGAACTTCAGCTATCTGGTCGCTGATGAAGAGAACAAAATGGCTGCGGTGATTGATCCAGCGGGAAACGTTTCCAAGATCCTAGACGTCGTCAAGAAAAGAGGATTATTGCTCAAGTACATCATTAATACTCACGCGCACCATGATCATGTCTCCGGGAATGACTTGGTAGCATTAAAGACAGGAGCAAAAGTTGTGATGCACGCCAAGTCGACCCTAAGAAAAGATGTGTCGGTTCAAGATGGTGATGTGATTGATCTGGGTAATGTTCGCATAAAGGTGATACATACGCCGGGTCACACACCTGAAAGCATCTGTTTGATTGTCAATGGCATTCTAATAACGGGAGATACTCTCTTCATCGGTGAATGCGGTAGGACGGATCTGCCAGGCGGCAACTCAAACGACATGTACGACAGTCTCTTTAGGAAATTGACTGTCCTGGATGGAAACCTCATGGTCTACCCTGGACACAACTATGGCAACAAACCATGTTCCAAATTGCAGGATGAGATTAAGACTAACTATACCCTGAAGCCAAGATCGAGGAAAGAATTCATTCGATTCATGTCAGAACCTTGATTTACCACGCGTCACGCCATGTAGCATTGCACTGAAGACATCGATACACTGCACCAGATCTCTCCTGAGAGATTCCAGCGTGATCCCCCACTGTCTGCACATTCACTCTCGTTGCTTTATTATTTCCACATTTAGGGCAGACCCGATCAACATACTCCGGTATTCTCTCTATCACATGCACATTCTTATCAGCCGTAAGCTTCGGGTTGACTATGGTCTTGGACGCAGGTGTCGATCTATACCCGCACTTGTAGCATCTGGCTACTACGGTATCTCCATCTTTGGTGATGAAGAGTGCCAACCGACAATTCGGACAAAACTGCACCATGAAATCTCATCAACCATGATCAGATTCTAGTCTGAAGATCAATCAAAGCAACATTTCGAGTAGAAACACAATCATTGAACATGAGCAAAACAAGTTGTGAAATCAATCACGAAGATGAGAACATTCCCTGCAGCCTAAACAACAACTATTGTTTCCGCTACTTGAATTCAAGCGATCTTGCGGCTATTAAAGTCTGTGTGTCAGCTATCCCTTGAATCGGGCGGAGCCCACTAAATATGAAGTTCTCAAGATCATCAGGCTTGCTCATCTGGACTTTCACAATAATGTCAAAGTCACCGTAAAGCGCTGCAAGCTCACGTATGGGAAACTTGTGTTGCAGATCACGAATCTTGGTGAAGACCTCCATATCTTTGCCAGATTCAACCTTAATCAAAATATAGGCTCTATACTCTTCCTCTTGGTGCAAGAGGATTCCCCCACCTACGTACTGAATCCGCCGCAAACAGCTATAAAAGTGCTGCATGCCACGATTTTCCGGCCATTTAGAATCCATTGTGAGCATAGGAATAGTTCTTTAGCTCGGTAGCCAAGATATGCCGACTTTTGACATATTGGCAATCTGGAGGCATTCATTAGACAATGGCAACGATCCGACAATGTCTGATCTGGGCTACCCTGCTGGCCATCATCGCCCTGGAGCCCCTTTCGCAAGTGTCACCCGACGGAACAGATGAACTGACGGTAGCTATCCAACCGTGTTTATCGAATAATATTTCAATCATGAGAAATAATGACGATTCAAGTACCGAACAACCGACCGTAGTCACATCAGGTTATAGAACGGATCAGATACACCCTAGCGACGAGAGAGGCCTGC
>CAYXJU010000131.1:0-4805 GCA_964464765.1 uncultured Candidatus Bathyarchaeia archaeon
GTTGAGGTACCAGATGTCGAATCGCGGTAGGCTTCCACATATTTAAGTTTGAAAGGGTCTCGGCATTGCCTATTCCAGTGATATGTGATTCGGGCAGCCGCGGGATGTGTATGATTTGGCATGTCTTAAATTTGGGCAGGGCGCGATCTCCAATGTCTGGTGTGTAAGGTTTGCGAGTGATCGCTGATCTCCATATCCATTCCCGTTACAGTAGAGCGACGAGTCTTGGCATGAACATAAGGGAAATAGCGCAATTTGGAACGGCCAAAGGATTGGATGTGATTGGCGTTGGAGATTTTACCCATCCAAAGTGGTTCAAGGAGGTAAATGGAGAACTGAGTGAAATCGATGAAACGGGCATTTTCAAACCACGGTTCTATTCCAATTCTAGGGTTGCATTCATACTCTCCGTTGAAGTAAGTACGATCTTTGAATACCAAGGTTCTACTAAGAAGATACACCACGTAATTCTAACACCCAATTTCGAAACGGCATCACAGATTAGCGATAGGCTCTGTAGATATGGAAACCTCTCCTCCGACGGACGCCCAACACTGAGCATGACTGCGTCTTCCTTGGTCGAGGAGGTGATGGAGGTGTCATCAAAGAATCTGCTTTTTCCGGCTCATGCTTGGACACCTTGGTTCGGTCTTTTCGGTGCGAACAGCGGTTTCGACCGATTGAGTGACTGCTACCAAGACATGGCGAAGCATGTGACGGCCCTTGAAACCGGCCTTTCATCTGATCCCCCCATGAACTGGCGGCTCAGCGCGTTGGACAATCTTGTATTGCTGTCGAACTCGGACTCGCATTCTCACTGGCCTTGGAGAATCGGCAGGGAAGCGAACGTTTTCGAACTACATGAGGTTACGTACGATGCAATTACTGACGTTATTAGAGCCAAGGACTTTACGCGCTTCAAGTTCACAATAGAGACTCACCCGGCGTATGGAAAATATCACTGGACAGGGCATAGAATGTGTGGAGTTTCCATGTCAGCAGAAGAATCCTTGAAACACAACAATATTTGCCCTAAATGTGGAAAGCGAATGACGAAGGGAGTGGAGCAACGTGTGGAAGAATTGGCTGACAGAGCCTATGGATACAAACCAAATCATGCAGTCGGATACGTCCATCTTCTGCCCCTATCCGAGCTACTGGCAACAACATACGGACTAGATCAGCCATCAGCCTCTAAAGTCTGGAAAATCTACAATTCTTTGATAGAGACTTTCGGCAGCGAATACAGCGTGCTCTTAGACACGTCAGTTGAAGAGATAGCGCGCGTGGCTGGCGAAGCTGTAGCTCTCAATATCGAGAAGCTTAGGAATGATACAGTGAATATTGCACCGGGGTACGACGGCGTCTATGGAAAGGCAGAATTAGTTACAGAAAACACTGTTGAACAGATAGAACAACCGGCGACAAAAAACACACATCGCGAGCACACAGATCTCGGGGATTTCATATGACCTGCAAATCGGAATGGCTAAAGAGCGCGTCTTGAGATCACACAGCAAGCACTGGAACAGCTTGAGTTGAAACGTCTCCGATGATCCACAAAGACAACCTACACAGTTCCATGCAACTTAACTAACAATAGCTTAACATAATAGACACGAGATACACCGAGATCTTTCAGCACGTGCTATCCAATGATCAAGAGTTGAAATGATTTGAAGAGTGCCACAAATCTCGCATTTGAGAAAGAGATACTTGCCAGACATGGACTGACCGTTACTGAGACAGATATACGTGGTGCTGTCAACATCAAGATATTCGAAGGAAACAAAGACATCACTCGGTGGTTGCAACTGTTAGAGTTCCAAGAATGGGTTCAAGGTTTCATATATGCCATGAGAAGAAGGGAAGCGGAAGAGTCAAAACATCTTCAATAGTATTGGTTTCTTTTCTCAAACATCCTCTTGATTTCGTTAAGGTGCTTGAAAGATCCCAGGTCGTGATGGCGTTTCTTGGTGCAGTATCCGAATACCCTCAACCTTCGCTTGATAAGTTTGGGGATTACGTCTCGTGCTATGTCTTCTCGTGTCCTACAGTAATTGAGTACAATCGGTTCGAAAATGCTTATGCCCATGCTTACAGGGTACTCGTCTAGTACAGGTTTCTCTTCAAAGTACACTATACGCCCCGTCTTGCTGACTTTACCAACGCCGTAGTCAATTGGGACAGATCGACTCAAGGCCAACGTGCAGTCAGCTCGTTTTATCTTGTGAAATGCTATCATATTTGTCAGATTCAGATCTGTAAGGACATCTCCATAGTAAACTAGGAACGTGGATCTGAGAAAACTCTTCGCGTCATACAAGGCGCAGGCGGTTCCACATCGCCTGCCAATCGAATACTCGATATTCATTCCAACGGATTTGCCACTGCCGTACAGATTCTTGAACACGTTCGCATCATTAGGACTGAGAAGCATAACCACTTCCAAGATTCCATGTTTCTTTAAGTAGCCAAAAACATAGTTTAGAAATGGTTTTCCACCAATCGGGATAAGACATTTCGGCACGTATTGAGTGATCGGTGAAAGTCGACTTCCGGCGCCACCAGCTAAAATTGCAGCTTTCACTTCTGTCACCGTAAATGGCGCATTTTATTAGATCCACTTTGATTTAAGTTCAGATACTTAATTTAATCTCACAGCATACGAGATATGCTGATCGAGCAAGTGGTTGGAATCAGAGTAATGCAAGACTTGATCAAGAAAACGATCGTCGGCAGCCTACCCCGACTAGACGACTCGATCGAGCTGTCAATAAAGAAGGCCATCGACCTCCAGCTAAGGCACGGACTCGACATAGTCACTGATGGAGAGCAGAGAAGTGACATGATCAATTACTTCGAACAGATCCCTGGTCTGACGCGAAGTGGATCGAAGCTCGGAGTAACAGGCAAGGTTCATCCACCAAGTCGTGTCGATGAACTTTACAAGTTCAAGGACTTTGACTTCGCAAGGAGGTATCTCCACGACAAAGGGAATGATGCTGGGTTGAAGGTTGAGATTACAGGTCCGACAACTCTAGGTTTTACGTGCGCAATGACAGGACTGAAGGGTTATCGGAGTGTCGCTGATCTTGAACTCTATCAGGATTTTGCATCAGCTCTGCGGCCATTGATTGATGAACTGTTGAGGTTGGGTGCCTATGTTCAGATCGATGAACCCGGGATCTCTGCAAAATTTGTGGATCCAGTTCAATCCACAACCCTCATAAACGATATCGTGGCGGACCTTAAACATTTTCAAAGAGGTAATGGACGACTGAGCGTCCACGTATGCGGAGATCTAACAAGAACTAGCCGACTATTCGATCGCTTGACGAGATTGGATGTGGACATTCTCAGTCTTGCGTTTGCTGGAAAGGTTGAGGTCCCGAATCTGAAGTTGCTCTCAAAGGAAGCCTTCAGAGATTCGGGAAAGAAGTTGGGCTACGGCTTCATACCTACAACCTACCCCAGTGTAAGCGCAATAGCGTCTGTGCAAGAAGTCACGAAGTTGTTGAATGAAGGAATTCAAAGAATCGGTGCTGAGAACCTCGCGTATGTCCATCCAAATTGTGGTCTAAGAAACACGTCGGTGGAGGTCACTGAAGAGATATTGACAAGAATGGATGTTTCAGTAGAACAGGTTGAGCGTGCAAGTTAGTTACCCTGTTCCCATCTCCCACGAAGCTAGGTAATGTTTCTGTTCATCAGTCAACTCTTCAATACGAGCGTTCATCGCTTGAAGTTTCAAACGAGCAACTTCAAAATCCACATCCTTCGGTACATCGACCACTGTTGGACGAAGCTTCCCTCGGTTCTTTAGTATGTGTTCCACGCTCAACAGCTGTATCGAGAAGGAGAGATCCATAACCTCGCTCGGATGACCTTCAGCACAACCCAGATTCACGAGGCGCCCCTCCGCAAGAAGAAATAGTCGTTGACCGCCTTTCAGGGTGTATTGATCGACGCAGGGGTTAAGTCGTCTCTTCGAAACCGCGATCTGTTCTAAGTCGGGTTTTGAGATCTCCACATCAAAGTGACCAGCATTTGCCAAGATCGCTTTGTCCTTCATCTCCATGAAGTGTTCCTTTCTTACAACGTTAAGGTCGCCTGTTGCTGTGATAAGTATGTCCGCGCATCTGGCGGCATCCTTCATTGTTGTTACTTTGAACCCGGACATGGCTGCTCTGAGGGCGTTGATTGGATTCGCTTCAACGATAGTCACACGCGCGCCGTGACCTTTCGCTCGCTCAGCTATTCCAGACCCAACCCTACCATATCCTACTATGACAACATCCTTCCCGGCGAATAGAACGTTCGTAGCTCTTATGATTCCATCAAGAGCCGATTGCCCCGTTCCCAATGGATTATCAAAGAGACTCTTACTCTGGGCATCATTGACAGCGACTATCGGATATTTGAGTGCCCCATCCTTTGCCATAGCGCGAAGTCTAACAACCCCCGTCGTAGTTTCTTCTGTTCCACCAAACATACCACTGATCAGATCAGGTCTTTCACGATGAATTGTGGAGACCAAGTCTGCACCATCGTCCAACGTCACTTTCGGTTTGTAGGCTAACACACTTCTGATGCAGTCATAGTATTCATCGGACGTCTGTCCTCTCCATGCAAATACGTTAACCCCGAATCTTGCAAGCGCGGATGCTACGTCATCTTGAGTTGAGAGTGGATTTGACCCACACAAGGCAACCTTCGCGCCTCCAAGGGCCATCGTCTCAACTAGAACTGCGGTTTCTTTTGTGACATGGAGGCAGGCCCCAACTTGAAGGTCAATCAAAGGT
>CAYXJU010000132.1:0-4778 GCA_964464765.1 uncultured Candidatus Bathyarchaeia archaeon
AGCCTATTGTGCATTTGAAAAGACGTTAGACTTGGGAAAACAACAACGAGAGGAAATTGACAACTTATTTAACCTCTTATCCAAGAAGGCGTTCGGGGGGGAATTGTTTTGTTAGATTCAACACTGAAGTCAAAAATCGACTTGTTATGGGACAAGTTTTGGAGTGGAGGAATATCCAACCCCTTACAAGCAATTGAACAGATGTCGTATCTCATTTTCATGAGGAGACTAGAAGACGAAGATATTGCCAGGGAGCAAAATGCCAAGCTTGTCAGAAAGAAACATGATTCCATCTTCAAGGGTAATGAGGAATGCAAATGGTCGAAATGGACGCAGATGTCTGCCGAGGCTATGTTCGAGCACGTAAGGGACAATGTCTTTCCTTTCCTGAGAGAGCTGAATGGCGGAAACAAGTCGATCTACAGCAAATACATGAAGGACTCCGCCTTCACCATTCCGACGCCATCGCTACTGGTAGAGGCTGTTAAAATTATCAATGATATGCACATCAAAGAGCAGAACAGGGATACGCAGGGAGACCTCTACGAATATCTGTTAAGCCAGTTGCAGACAGCCGGAAAGAATGGACAATTCAGAACGCCAAGGCACATAATCAGTATGATGACTGAGATTCTTAATCCCAAGTATGGAGAGAAGATCTGTGATCCGGCTTGCGGGACCGCTGGTTTCCTTATCGCAGCGTATGAGCACATTTTGAGAGAGAATACATCAAAGGAACTGGTCAGACAAGGGAACTTGGCAGGAGACCAGATGAACAAAGTGCAATGGAGCATCCTGAGGGAAGAAAGCCTGTACGGTTACGATTTTGACCAGACAATGATCCGTATCTCGCTGATGAATCTGATGATGCATGGAATAAACGATCCTAACGTTGACCAAAAGAACACCCTCTCGAAGAGATTCAGTGAAACAAATCTCTATGACGCAATCATGGCCAATCCGCCATTCAAGGGAAGCATAGACGAGTCTGAGATCGGAGAGAATTTCAGAACGAAGACGAAGAAGACTGAGCTGCTTTTCTTGGAGCTCATGTTCAACCTCCTGATAAATGGAGGAAGGTGTGCTGTTATTGTTCCTGACGGAGTCCTTTTCGGGAACACAAAGGCACACAAAAAGATCCGAGAAATGCTCATCGAAAGGTGCCGGCTCGACGCGGTGATCTCAATGCCTTCTGGAGTGTTCAAGCCGTATGCGGGTGTATCAACTGCTGTTCTGTACTTCACGAAGGGTGAACCTACGAAGCAAGTCTGGTTTTACGATATGGAGAATGATGGATTCAGCTTGGACGATAAGAGAGTCCAAATCAATCAGAATGACATCCCAGACATTATAGAGCAGTTCAAGAACAGGTATGGGAAACAGCCGAATGATAGGAAGAAGAAACACTTCTTCGTCCCAGTGGATGAAATCAAAACCAACGGCTACGACCTGAGCATCTCGAAATACCGGGAGATAGAGTATGAGGAAGTGAAGTACGAAAAACCAGAGGTCATTAAGAAGAAGATTCTGGAATTAGAGCAGAAGATCGCTAAGACGCTTGAAGGAATCGACTTAAGCTAGAATGATCACTTCAGCCTCCCTGAGAAGCCTAGTTGCTTTAGTTCCTCCAGTCTCTTCAGTCGCTTCTCTCTGTTGTCCTTAGCAGGCCCGTCAGCCCACGCCCTTTTTATCTCGCCTGCGGTCTTGCCACAATTCGAACACCTCTCGCTTATCAATTCAAAGCCTTCCGGTTTTCTGATAGCGGTAGTGCTCTTTGCCACCGCGCTCCTGCTGTTCCTGAGCTCGATGTGTGCAGGCCAAGTGAGAACTTCCAAAACCTGCTCGTGGCAGAACGGGCATTCTTCTTTTATTCTGGTGTGCGGTTCCATAATGCGCCTCTTTCAATCTAAGATTTTGAATCTATGCATGATTAAATTTACATTGGTGTAGAAGGAACAGTTCCAGAATTCGTACTGCCTACCGAACTCGTGTGCTTTGAATTTTGTGTCATAAACTAAGTCTCTACATATCCGGATTTGTTACTCCAGTTTGTTCAGTTTCTTCAAATTACATGGCACACAAAGCCACTGGCCGTTTTCTATTGTGGTAAACCCACCTTTGCTATGCGGTACCTTGTGGTCAACGGTTCCCTTGTCGAAATTCGTATGGTGGTGACACATTTGACAAATGCCTTTGTCTCTGTCGTAGATTGCAAGTCTTTCCCATTTTTCATATCCCCTCTTTGGATCCTTCGGTAGTAGGTTCTGATTGTATTCAAGGAACTTCGTTAATAATACGTCAAATCTCTTCTCCATCGAAGTGCGGGAATCAGCGGATGTCTTCCTATAGGTTTTGTAATCATAATAAGACGCATTATCCCCTTCGCTTGTCTCCACTTCTCCAACTTTTGCAAGGAATCGGATCATGAACTCCTTGAGGTTAACATTCGCTCTGTCGACTGCATAGTTTTCTAAGAGATGTTTTGCGAATAGATATAGAGTCACGAAGTCGGCCCTGAATTCGATAATTTTGGCGTCCTCTCCAAATTGCTTGTCAAGGAAATTAAGGGTCCGCTCTATGCTGTTCCTGACAGACTCCGAGGGTTTTGTGGTCTTGTATGTGGCATACATCTCTTCCAAGTTTCTAAATTTCACATCGGTTAACTGATTGCGGAGCGTAAGAAGGAAAATCTGAGCAGTCATATATCGATGCGCGAATCGGTAGTCTTCGATTCCAAGATTTTTTATGAAATGATGCTTTGATAAGTCCATTATCTCGTTGCGCAGCAATCCCATAACGGCGTTGAGCTTCTCTGGGGCGTTAAGTGGAAGGCCTTCCTGAAGCCTAAGGAATATCTTGCATGTTTCTTCGTCTTTGTCTGTGTAGAAAATGATGACAAAAATAGCGTAGCTTCGAATACGAAGCTTCAGAGGTTCAGGAAGCTCGCTAAAGTATGCCTCTCGCTTGAACTCTGGCGTGAATTTCGGATTTATGGGAAACTCATCGTTGAGAAATTCCTTCAATAATGTCTTCAGGCGCTGTTGGCCATCGAGACACTCATACTTTCCATCGGGCAGTTGACGAAAGAACACAGTGTTGATGTTGTACCCTCTTAGTATAGAGTCCACAAGTTTCTGTTTACGGGGAAGGTCCCATACCTCGCCTCGTTGGAATTCGGTGTTGTAGATTATCTTATTCTCTGAATCAAGCTTCTGAAGGTTGCGCGGATCAGCTATTCCAATGTAGAAAGGCTGTGGTTCTGAGCAAGCAATTGACTGGTAAAAGTTACCCAGATATTTTTCCTCAAGGGGTGGGACGAGCGTTCTCCTGTCCCTCGGAGCAGCAATGGCAGAAACCTCTCCTTCTTCCTGTTCGTCATACCAATAGCAGAATAAGTCGAATATCGCCAAGTCTTTGATTTCTTTAAAATCATATGTCGCGCTGAGCGTGTCGGTGATCTTGGCAATCTTATCTACGTTTGACAGGTAGTTTTCCAATCGTTGGCTTAATTCATCGACTTCTCCAAACATGAGGAACGAAAGCTTCCTACATGTACTTTTTTCGCGGTTATTGACGATCGGGAAGTGTGAGTTCAGGGCGAAGAATATTGGGGAAAGTGACCCGCACTGTAGCGCTTTGCTCAACCTATGGGAAATAAAGTCTCTTATGAAGGTGTCAAGATGATCGGGATCTCGCTGGAACTTCGTGACCAAATCATACACGAGATTTGCCAATTCCCGCCAATCATTTTCTGAGTAATTGAATCGACCGAAGAATTTTTTAATATTCAGGAACGACGGGGCGATGCTCACCCGTTTGGCGTACTTGGTATCGGAATTTGGTAGCAAGCCATAGAGAACTAGGTCCACGAAGTCGGTGCCGTCTTTGGGGAGTTCCTTGAGTTTGGCGAGTACTTCTCGTGTCTCTTTCGGTTCCTTCTCTTTCAGATAATTAAGATGCCATCTTCCTGGATCCGTGTTCAAGTAATCTCTGAATCGTCGAATGGTATCCCGTAACTCAACAGATTTCTGCTGACTCATTCAGTCATTCCTCTGGAGAGACTTGTACCAAGTTGCAATGATTGCAGAAACATGTCGGGTTCCATGACTAACATGTTAGTTGTGGGAGCTCAAAAAGACTTAAGCCTTTGGGCCCTAAACACTTAAGCCATTAGCACCAACAGAAAAAATTACTATCTTGACATCTACATATGAACTCGGAATATTCCGACAGCCTAGGACTGAAGAACATCACCATACGTGCCGCCTACTTCATACTAGCATCCTCTACATCAAAGCCTCGCACAGCAAAAAACAATCAATCAAATTCAGAAGCATAGCCTACTGGGCAAATCAATATGAAAACACTAACAACGAGACAGCCTCACTTCAAGAGAACATCTAGAAGAGATCTTGAATTTCCAAATTAACGATTTCTCATTCAAACTGAAATCCTGACATAGACCAGCTTGAAGTAGTCAATAGATTTCAGAAAATTTGGCTTTTGACAAGTCTTCTTTGGCATTGTGATTCAGGACTCATCGAGAATGTGCATCCGCCATGGTGGCCCTTGAATAGGATCTGCTCCTTCGGTACGCCTATAACTACAAAGCTCATATTGTCTAGCAGGCTTTTTGTCATGTTTGAATCCTCTTCATGGCGATAGCTAGGTCGAGCAACTATGCCTAGTTCAAAATCACTCCTATCACGGCTTCAACAAGCTCTGCCGAAGAGACTTTTTGTACCTACGGTTCTTGAGGTTGCAGGTGCTGCAGTCTG
>CAYXJU010000133.1:0-4746 GCA_964464765.1 uncultured Candidatus Bathyarchaeia archaeon
GAGCTCTTGACAACTCGCCTACCTCTTCAACCAAGACATTCAGAAGAAACTCTCGGCCCATCATCTTGTCTTTGGCGCCGACTTTTTCTCGGAGAAGATTCTGGAACTCTGATATCTCCATTTTCCTCATCATCTCCCAGTAAAATCTCGACGGATTGACATTAGAGATCTTATCCGTGATTTCCATTGGCAAGCTTTAAAACAATCTCAGATGTCCCCTGTCTGGAAGAAAGACGATCTTGGGGATGAAGATCTTGAACTTGGGAACACGTCTCGTTGCAGGTTTACTGGTTCTATTTCTAGTTGCGTCGATAGCAGTCCCAAAAGCTGAAGGCCAGTTCACAATAGCAGTATACACTGATCAAGCCGTATACGATGTTGGTGAGCCGGTTAGAGTCTCTTTTGAGACTGTGGGATCTGGGCTTTCGGCCAGTGTAACGATAGAGGTCTACGGACCAATGAGCTACACTTTTGGGCCTATATCCATAACCACTGGGGCAATCTACACCGCTACAATCCCGCCTGAAGCAACTCAAATTCCTGGATACTACCAAGTCAAGGTGACGCTGGGACTAACAATGGACATCTACACAGGGACCACGTCATTTCAAGTGATCCAGACAACTCCATTCGACTTTAAACTAGTAGTCACTCCTTCGACAATAACAATCAAGAAGGGAGAGACAGCCAAGTACAGTCTTACCAGAACAGTCAGTGACCCATACTATGAAGATGTCACGGTGAGAATAACTGATGTTCAAGGTCTGACGTCAGGCATGAGTTGGAAGCTCGCAGGTGGTTCTCCTGCAACTCTTTCCATAACAACTTCTGAATCAACTCCACCTGGAACGTACAGTCTGACGATTGTGGGAACTGCCGAAGGACTGACACGAACAGAGACAGTGACACTGATAGTCGAGGCCTTATTCGATTACTCAATAGTGGTGTCGCCGTCAACGCAAACGGTGAACATTGGTAAGAAGACTGATTACACGGTGGCGGTTACTCTGATAAGTGGCACTCCACAGCTGGTCTCTCTCAGTCTAACCGGCCTCCCTGGAGACCTACTGTACACATTCTCAACACCATCCGCAAACCCATCATTCACATCCACATTAACTATTGATGCATCAACTGCGTCCACAACAGGAACCTACACTTTCACAGTGACAGGCTCAGGCGGAGGGTTGACAAGGACCGCTTCATCCGCCATTACGGTAAAGGAGGCATTGGATTTCACATTGGCTTCCTCAACCTCAATGATCACCGTCAAACAAGGTGAGAAGGCTACTTTGACAATAGATATTCAGCAGGTGGAAGGTTTCCAAGATGTGGTGACGCTTACCGTTTCAGGTCTCCCAAATGGCGCCACATATACGTTTAACCCATCATCAGGCATACCGCCCTTCACTTCCAGTCTTGTCATAGAAACGTCATCATCAATTTCCGTCGGAAACTACTCGGTCACTATCCATGGTTCAGGAGGAGGAAAAACTCACTCCATTACAGTCGGATTGAACGTGGAGAAGAATGAATACTCAATAGCCAACCTTAGTTCAATCCTAACGAATCCAACGTATCTGGCGATTCTCATAGTGATTGTCGCAGCAGTAGCACTCGGAATAGTAGTAAGTAAAAGAGGAAGGGGAAGAACAGCTGCGCAACCAGTCAAACAGGTGTCGCATTGTCCAAAGTGTGGAGCACCGGTTGAACCAGGAGTCGAATACTGCATCACATGCGGGGCCTCTGTAAAACAGTAAGAAGATCTGCCCTCAAGCTAGTTCAACAGATTCAAGAATCGCACTTTCTAGCTCCACTTAGATTGTGCAAAGATCTCCTAAAAACCGGCATTTGACTACTGCATTTTGAAGAATCCTCTTTGTAGTTTCCGGTCTATGTGAAGATTTGCACATATGCTCGGGAAGGTTTAAGATCGCCTATAGTGGAATTCTACTGTTAGTGATAGTTCTTTGTTCGGATTGAAGAGATCGAGCAGAATTTTGTCCACTTTGATTTTGATACTAATAGCTTGTGGATCGGTCGGCGCGATCCTCCCCGGGGCTTTCGCGTGGGGGCTTTCCGCGAGTCCTGGGACAAGGAACGTGGTTCCTGGAGGGTCAACCTCGTTCACTGTCTACGTTACGGGCTCCATACCGGGAGATCCCAACGTCAATCTTATGGTAGATCCGATATCGCCGGCACAACTCGGAATCACGTGGAGCTTCACAGTCAACAATGTGCCTGCACCATTCGTCTCCACAATGGTTGTGAATATTGACCCTTCAAAATCACCCGGAACCTATCCGATTCCAATAGCAGCCAATCCAGCAGGAACTCCATATCCAGGACCGGGAAATCAGGCTACAAGCGTCAATGTAGTTGTCGGAGGCGCATTCGACTTCAGTCTCACATTGTCGCCGCCCAGTCTCACTGTTGAACAGGGTCAGACTGCAAGATACCAGATTTTCATAACCTATAGCGATCCATCTTACAGCGGAACAACCATAAACGTTGATGTTCTTGGGTTGGGACCGGGAATCAATTATCAGATGGTTCCGAGTCCACCAGGCTTGAACATCTTAACCTCAACAGCCACTCCTCCTGGCACCTATACGATCACTCTGAGGGGATCAGCGATGGGTGTGGTGCATCAGACAACCGCTCTTCTCACAGTGACTGCAAAGCAACCTCCATTCGATTTCGCCATCGAATCCACAACTGGATCACAAACAGTGAAGGCCGGGCGGTCAACCTCTTTCACTGTAAACATTATGCTTGTTTCAGGAACCGCCCAACTGGTCACATTAAGCTTATCTGGCAATCCGCCAGATACAACCTATTCGTTCAGTCCCAACTCAGGGAACCCAAGTTTCTCATCCAATCTCGGAATATCCACAGGATCTTCAGCTCCACCCGGAACCTATTCGCTCCAAATAACAGGTCAAGCCGGTAGCGTAACGCATTCAACAACTGTCCAACTAGTCATTGAGAGACCCACATCACCTAGCTCAATATCCCTCTCAGTCAACCCGACGACCATCACAATGGGCGATGTCATCTCGGTATCAGGCGTTCTGTCACCTGGAGTAGCGACAACGGTTGACATCATCTATCATAGATCTGATGGGTTCGAGTTGACTAGACACGTAGCAACCTCTGTATCCGGAGCATTCTCCGATTCATTCACTCCAGACATGGAAGGACCATGGTCTGTTCTTGCAAGATGGGGTGGCAACGATGACTTGGAAGGCTCGGAAAGCGCTGCAGCGAGTTTCCTAGTCGAGGCCGCGCCGCCTCCTCAAGCGTCCTTCTTGGACCAGATACCCGGTGGACTGACCACTTTGATCATCGCAGCGATTGCTATCGTAGCAATCATTGCCGTAGCTGCGACTAGACGTGGTCATAAGACTGACAACATCAGCCGCCAGCCCATGGCAGCCGCAACCAGAAGATGCTCCAAGTGCGGCGCTGAGGTTTCTATGAGTTCAATCTTCTGTCCTTCGTGTGGCGAAAGACTGCAGTAGTCTCTGCACCCTTTTTTCTGGTTGTTACTAGTGATCTGGGAGCAACGTCTGAAAAGACGCTCATCCATTCCCACCGGCAATCAATTTTTCTTGGTCCAAAACTTAGAGTGTCAGCGATGGCTATGCGCAAAGAAAGATTGATCTCGAGTGTCGCAAAGAGATCGAATCTGAAAGCCGAAGATTCCCTTCCTGCAAAGAGCATCGACATAGTAGGAGACATAGCCATTCTCAAGATGCCTCAACCTGTCAGAGAAGACATGGTGCAATTTGCTCAGACACTATTGAAGGAAGCTCGAAACATCAAAGTCGTCTACATGCAGACAGGTCCAGTCGCTGGAGATTTTCGACTTAGGGATCTTGAATGGCTCGCGGGAAAAAGGAGATCATCAACAATCTACAGGGAACATGGATGCCAGATTGAGGTTGACCTGGAAAAGGACTATTTCTCACCACGATTAGCCTTTGAAAGAACTAGAATCGCGAAGCAGGTCAAGGATTCTGAACTTAGCAACGGTATCGGTGAGTTGATTGTTAACATGTTTGCTGGAGTGGGAAGTTTTTCACTGAGAATCGCGAAGGAAACAAGGCTGTCAAAACTCTATTCGATCGATATTAACTCTGATGCATTCTTACGAATGTTTCGAAACGTTCTGGAAAACAAGATGCTGGACAGAATTGTCTGTGTATATGGTGATGCCGCCCTAATGACTGAAAGCCTTCTGAAAGGAAAGGCTGATCGAGTTTTAATGCCTCTTCCAGAGAGATCGCTGGAATATCTTCCATCTGCACTAGCAACTCTGAAAAGCAATGGAGGAACCATAAACCTAGAGAACTTCACTCATGCTGGGAAAGATGTCGCCCCCGTTTCCGCCTCCAAGGCAAGTGTTGAAACATCGCTAAAAGATCTTGGTTGCAAATTCAATATCGAGAGTGAGAGAGTGATTCGGTCAGTCGGCCCAGGATGGTATCAAGTGGCTCACGACATCAAGATCGCTTCAATCTCAAACTCTCAATTCCCAGGCTGAGAATTGGAAAGACATTTTAGTTCTATGCCAAGTGTATGTTCGGAGATAGACCCATGCCAACAATGGTTGGGGAAGCTCTAGTAGGATCCGGTAACGAGATTGGGCATATCGATCTCGTGATTGGAGAAAAAGGCGAAGCTATAGAACAAGCCTTCACTACGTCACTCGCAAGCCCGAGACAAGGACATACACCACTC
>CAYXJU010000134.1:0-1511 GCA_964464765.1 uncultured Candidatus Bathyarchaeia archaeon
ACACTGAATTTGGGTGTTGTACATATGAAGGGGCATGGCAATGGAGCGGTGCCGGAAGTCTATATAGCAACAGGAAATATGATGAAGAAGAACAAGTTAGTTATATCGATACATATTTGGACATGGTAAATCGAATCAACGCAAACACCTCTAACATTGATGCATGTTTCTGGTGGATTTGGAACGATGTCATGTATAGTGATCAGTCGAGGCAGTTCTCTCTCGTTAAAAGAGCAGAAGAACTATACCAGACTTTTCTGAGAAAGAAAGCGTTTTTCAAATATGCAAGCTACAAAATCTCCAATCCGTGATATGAAAAAAGAGCTATTGGTATAAATTCGTGCATATGCATGAATCTCCCCCGGGAGATTCGAATTCGAAAGTTTCAACTTGTCTGGATAAGATACACGAATGCCAAGTATGGCAATTCATAAATGGTTAGGACCATTATTTACAGATCTTGACTGGACAGCTCATTTGTGTATCACTGGTTGAAGGCGAAAAGAGAGATCTTTGAGCAATTCATTGGTCTGGAAACAATGGGATCTGCAGGTATTCGACCATATATATGGTGGAACCCCCGCGGTCCCGCCAACAACTAAGTGCGGGATACGTCCCGGCCCATACTCAAGTGGGTTCGAGTCTCTCTCGGTTTTAGATACTATCCGGCAAATTCCCTCATGAAAGCAGATGCATGAGGGTGAGAAATGGATAGTGAAGGGCGCCAGAAGCCGGTGTATGTGTATTTGGCAATCTTGGCAATAGTTATCGCGATAAATGCACTTTTGGCTCGTTTTGGGGTAATGGTTCGCGCAATCGATAACGGCAGTCAATTTTCACGTCTGAGATGCTGAAGTCAGTGAACAGACTCTCAAAGCCTCGATTTGGTTTCGGAAGGAGATTTCGGATTGAGCAGAAAAAGGTAGACTACCAATCCTATTGTGTTTGCAGTGATCATTGGAACTGCGATTTGTCCAACAGCGCTTATTGCTTGGGAGAGTGGTTGTGCTAAAACAAGAATTAGCGCCATTGCCGCAGACTCGAAAGCGAAACCGAGTATCGCTCCTTTCAACAGATACATTCTCCCTCTGATTCTCTTCGAAACAATTCCCGATATGATTCCAGCAAGAACAGTGGAAACTGAGCATGGAAGAGCGGTGAATCCCCCCAACGAGTATCTGTGAATACCTCCAATTATGCCCGCTAGCATTCCAGAGATTGGCCCTCCTATCAGTCCGGCCATTAACGGCGCTAGTTCTCGGACATTGGCTATTGCACCACTTACTTCAGTGCCCATCAACGTTCCAGCTATGGCAAGCAACCCAAAAACGATTGAGATCAGGATCTTTTCTCTTGATCTGTTTTCAGACTCCGACGTCTTGAACAATCCGCTCCCAGAGAACAAAAGTGCGACAACAATCATGAGGCATGCGGTTGTCAACAGGTATAAAATGCTTCCAATAACACCCTGAATCATGGCCCTTCTCCTTTCGGACACAACATACCTGTGC
>CAYXJU010000134.1:1521-4724 GCA_964464765.1 uncultured Candidatus Bathyarchaeia archaeon
ACCTCATAAATATGAAGATTCACTCTGCTTCATCATCTGAGAGTTGAGTATCATATGTCGAAGACGAACAGAACGTTAGTCTGTGTTTTGATCGTCGTTTTGGTTTTCCTATCGGTGTCAAACGTATTCCTGTACAACAGGACTGCAGATCTTAGCAAGGAGAACAATGAGCTAATGGTGAGATCAGAGATGCCTTTGATCCTCGCACAATTGGAATCCCAAGCCGATTCGGAACTGTGGAGGCTTGATGGAAGCCTCCTAGCCTCATGTCAACAGCTTTCGTCCACAGGTTTAGTGGGAACTCAAGCCAGCGCTATACTAACCAGCTTGGTTGCAAGCGACTCATTCATAGTCAACGCGGCGACAATCGATAAGAATGATGTGATCGTTGCAGTGGAACCAGCGAAATACAGCAGTATTGAGGGAGCGGATATCAGCGACCAAGAACAGTCGATTCGACTCCAGAAAACTATGAGGCCTGTGATGAGCAATATGATACGTCTCGTTGAGGGGTTTGACGGTGTTGTTATGGCTGCGCCAATTTTCACGGTTGACAGAGTCTTCATAGGGTCTTTGAGTATCGTTATCGAACCTAGTGTTCTTCTTGAAGCCGTGGCTACGCAGGTTTTGAATGGAACTTCATATACTGCATGGGCGATGCAGATCGATGGAAAGATAATCTATGATCACGATCCAGCGCAGCAAGGAAAGATGCTGTTCTCGGATCCTATCTACAAGGATTACCCTGAACTCTTGACTTTGGGAAGAAAGATATCAGCGGAGAGATCTGGCTACGGTACGTACCAGTACTACAAGACACTGGAGTCAGGTCAAGTGGTAAAGAAGGAAGCATATTGGACAACCATATGTGCATATGACACTGAATGGAGACTGGTAATCGTTCACCTAATGACTGAATAATGCCAAGATCGATGACCTGGGCAAACCTAAACAAGCGTAGTTATTGTTGGTCTAATGATGAACAAAGCCACTGGAGAAGAGAGAGACAGGATAGAAGACGTTACCTGAGATGTGTGAGCGCTAGCATAGGTATTGGAATTGCCGCGGAGACTGGCTATCCCTATTCCATGGACAATTCCAGTTCAGATGTTATACTCGGCCACGATCAGGATGTGGCCTGTGTACTGGTTCTGGCCCGAGAGGCAAACACGTTTCATAGCAGTCTGCAGGCCAACCTATTCTCTTCCTGATCAGCCACCAGTCATATATTACACGTCGGAAACTCATATTCGTGAAGCGATAGGCTATGCCCAAAGAAGAGAAAGTGGATAGAAGGAATTATGTGGGAACAATTGGAGGAGCAGTAATTGGCCTTGCAGCTGGAACTGCCATTGGATATATGATACCTCGCGAAGCCGCCGTGAAGCCGAGCGAGAAGGTGCTTCTCATCTTCAGCTACAGTCCTGATCATCCTTGGGTAATCGAAGAGACAGCGGGTGTGATGGACATCTTATGGGATAAAGGGCTTGTGATCGAAGAGTTCTATATGGACACTAAGAGACATACGAGTTCAGAATGGATAGACAAAGTCACAGGGGAAGCTCTAGACAAGATCAAACAATTCATGCCTGATGTTGTGATCGCGTTTGATGACAATGCCACTAATTATGTGGCAAAGAAATTCAAGGGTCAGACGATTCCCTTTGTTTTCTGCGGCGTCAACCGCAAGCCCAAGAACTACGGGCTTCCGGTCAGCAATATAACAGGAGTTGTTGAAGTGCACCATTACGTAGAATGTGTAAACCTTCTGATACGAATTGTGCCCAATGTGAGAAAGGTCGCGATGGTTATGGACGATGGTGCTACATCGCAGGGTTTTCTCGAATACATAAAGGAGACATCGTTGCCCGTTGAGGTTACAGAGTATTACACTACAAACGATTTTGATGCGTGGAAAGCAAAGATTAACGAGCTTCAATCAAAAGTCGACGCGATCGGATTGTTCACCTATCACACTGTCAAGCAAGGTGAAGCCGAGGAAAGTCTCCCTCCCGAGCAGGTACTAGGATGGACGCTGGAGAACAATGCCCTTCCAGAATTTGCCTTCTTCGACTTCACGATAAAGAGCGGGGCGCTATGCGGGGTCACTCTGCCTGGAAGCGAACAAGGAAGAGCCGCAAGCGAAATAGCTCTCGATATACTGAATGGAACAAAACCCGAAGATATTCCAATCAAAAATCCGCAAAAGACCGCCCTGATAATCAACATGAAAAGAGCACAGCAGCTCAAGATCAGCGTTCCAGAGGCCGTCATGGAAGAGGTAGAGGTAGTATACTAACAAACAGCCAAAGGCTGTTCATGCCGCATTTGACTTGAAAACAGTACAGATAAGTCCAAGATTATCTCAATAGACAAGAAGAACGCGTGACTACCGTGTTTAGCAAGAAAATTGTTTCTATTATAGCCATCATAATCATCGTGTTGTCGGTAGGAGGCTACATCCTGTACAATTGGCGTCAGACTTCGATTTCCGTGGGTTACGCTAACCCTCAGTTACTGGTTGACAGTCGTTGGATTCTGGATCATTTGACGGATCCGAACGTTAGAATAGTTGACGTTAGAAGCCAGGTTGACTATGGTGAAAGACACATTACGAATGCTGTTAACTTGGAATTTGAGAATCTTAGAACAACTGCAGATGGAATCAGAAATGTAGCTCCGAAGGAAACGATTGAATCAATGTTTGGACAATTGGGAATAACCTCGGATTCCACGGTGGTAGTTTATGACAAGGGTGACAGCCTCGATGCATCGTTAGTCTTTTGGACCCTGGAGTACTATAGCCATAAGGATGTTAGAATCTTGAATGGAGGCTGGAGCAATTGGGTAAAAAACGGAAACCCATCAACCAAAGAAGTCCCGGTCATTGAGAAAACGGTCTACAAAGCAACAGTTCGACCTGAAGTCTTGGCAACCGCACAATTCATCCTTGAAAATCTGAACAATCCAAAGATAGTCTTTCTCGACGCTAGATCGCAATTAGAATACAAGGGAATTGATGTTAAAGCAAAGAGAGGAGGACACATTCCCGGAGCTGTAAATGTCGAGTGGACTAGGAACCTCAATCCAGACGGTACATTCAAATCTGCTAATGATCTCCTCAAAATGTATGGACAAGCGGGAGTAACAAAGGATAAAGAAGTTGTAACATACTGCCAAACCGGACATAGAGCAGCCAACTC
>CAYXJU010000135.1:0-679 GCA_964464765.1 uncultured Candidatus Bathyarchaeia archaeon
TCACGGTTTCAGAGCTATGTATCCGATCCATGATCTCTTCAAAGGAGTCTGTTCTCACGTCGCCAAATACTAGGCCCAATGGACTGCAGCCATAGATTTTCCCGTCGTCGAGAACTTCAAGCCACTCGTTGCTCTCAAGATTGTGGCATACGCTGCATCGGCTCTTCAGCTTAAGATTAGGGTCATGCTGGGCCCGGATGCGGTTGTAGAATATGTCGTAAGCCAAAAGTGATATACTATCCCCTTTCTCTTTGCTCAACGCGTAGATCTCATTCAACTCTTTTTCATGTTCGTCAGGGGTAGGCTCTAGCGGCCCCAGTTTTGATACTTGGTCGTTTACGCAGATAGGTTGAGGTATCAGGTCAGCTAGACTGAATCCTTTTGACCCGATGTCCTGAGCAAGTTTCACAAGGTTCCGAATCTCATAGACGACATATCTTGTGTTTTTCACACTCAGAGATGCTAGTATGCCCTCTCTAGCGCACAACTTTGCCGCATCGAGACTTCTTTTGTATGCTCCTTTACCTCTCAACATCTCATCAACGTCTTGAGGTCCAGCGATACTGACGATAACCTGACAGTTGCACGAAGCCAGATATTTGACTACGCTCTCGTCAACCTTCCAGCCGTCTGTCTTTATGTATGGTTTGAACCCGAGTTCAGAAGCAAACCCTATGAT
>CAYXJU010000135.1:689-4706 GCA_964464765.1 uncultured Candidatus Bathyarchaeia archaeon
TCCCCGTTTTCCCCAGTCATAAAGAAATTTTCGACACCAAAATCAGCTGCCTTCTTGACAAAGGCTTTGGCCTCACTTGTTCCAAGTTCATTGGGATGGGGCTTTCCATCTCCCAGTGAGTACGCTGCCTTCCTTTCATAAGCCCGTGTACACAGCCATACAAGATATTTGATTCCTTTCATGCATCCACTCTCCTCGAACGTCTCCGCAAGATCGCTATGACTGTAAGTACCAAGATAATTGAAATAACCCCGAGGATTTCCCTGTAGGTCTGACTAGAATTGGAAATGATGGAAGAATGATAGTTGGCTGTCAGGTTGGTATCATTCTCAATATCGACAATTAATTCAGGATTCTTTTCTGAGGAGGCTCCGGTCCACTGCAGAAATTCCATTTTCTCAGATCCCACTGTCAATGAAAAATTGAGCAGTTTTATGGTGTAGGACCCTTGCTTGAGAAATTTTGTAATCGTTCCGTTGGCGTCTGTTGTCTCGTTGACTCCATTTATGGTGAAACCAATGTCTGACAAGCGTGGAGATGTGTTTATGACTAACTTACGAATACCTGTTTCTTGAAAGAATTCTGGATGAATCATTAGAGCTAGCTCTTCGAGTCCATCAACTATCCTTGGTCCATCTCTGTATACGATGTCATCATCGATCTCGTATATCCTGCCATCTTGAACAGCGCTGATAGATGTCCACCCGGGCCGACTTTCGATTTTGATCTTCGGTGTCTCTCCTGATGCATGCATGTATTTCCCGCCCACAATAATCACTTGTGGATCAAACTGAATAATAGTCTCAGAATTCACTATTGGATACGGAGCCTTCGAATCATGAAAAATGCTTATTCCTCCAGCCATCTCGATAAGGTTGTTTATGTAGGTTCCGGGCCCCACACTCATCAATGGATCATACCAAACCTCGAAGTATACTCTTGTTTTGTCAGAGGCATCTTGAATTCTGCCAACAATTGCCTGGATTCGTGTTCTCATTCCTTGGACAAGCTGATCGGCGGTGTCAGAAAATCCTGTGATTCTACCGACAAGTCGTATGTTCTCTAATATGTCCCAGATCGATCTTGGGGCTAGGCCGAAAACAGTCATTCCCCTAGATTCTAGGTTCCCAACAACTTCCTTCTGCAAGTCACCAGATGTCAATATCAAATCGGGATGAAGTGAAACGATAATCTCAATATTTGGATCTGTCGAACCTCCAACAACCTTCAAACTTCCATTCTGAACCTTGGCAACAACCTCAGGCGGATAATCACAATACCTAGTGACCCCTATGACTTTCGAGCCAGCACCTATGGCAAATAGAGTCTCAGTGTTACCTGGCGAAAGTGAAATAATCCTTTCAGGAACCCGCATGATAGTAACATTCCTCCCAAACCCATCTACCACGTACATTGGAAACTGCGTGGGTTGATATGGCTGCGCCATGCCAGGTTGAACATGGAGAAGCCCTAAACAACCGACAACCACAATGGTTAATGAAGCGAGATACGGAATAGTTCTGGGCATGGTTGGTATATCCATCCAGAGATCCATATAGAGCTTACGATAGCGCTCTTTGACTTACAATGGGACATACCTATCAGGAAGGCCGCAGGCAAGAATTGTGTGAGTTCACGCTTCAGTGATGGTGTTTCCCGGGCTACCATACTTCTCTATATGGTATCCAACCAACCTTTTTTCAGGCTAGCTGTAGAGCAGCCACTGCTTCACTGCAGCGGTGGATACGCCCACGCTCCATGTATTCGCAATTTCCTCATTGGTCAGATCATAGATTGTATGGAAGAAATTGCCTGTAATCATGAAGTGATTGTCGTACCATTTGGTCCTCAGATAATCATGTTGATTCACAGGTGGCTTGAATATGTTGGTTAATTGGTATCTTTCTCCCGATCCTCGACCTATTCCTAGCTGTAGGTTATCGGCAGTCCATCTACTGGCAAGAGGATCATAGAAGACGCTGAACATGTGACTGTACCGATTGATGTGATAGTCTTTATCCCACCCAACACGCCACAAAGCAGTGGTCGAAATCCCAACAGACTTTGCCCAAGCATCGATCCATGCAGTTTCGTCTGCACAACCCCCCGTCAATTTCCCATTTCTCATGTAGTGTTCACGGAACATCGCGTCAATGTTGAATATCAGATAGTTCTTGACAACTTTGCCGTCGAGCGAAATGTATCGGGAGGTATTGTCCCATCTCAGATCCGCGTAATCCCAATGTTCAGAGGATGGCCCGTAGATTCTGTCATTCATGAAATAGAAGTAATACTCCAAGTTGTGCATCGTTACGATGGGACTCACGTCGAATATTACTTGGCCTGGCGCTTCGAGAGGAGGCAACATTGCTTCAGGGGTGATCATCCTTGTTCGCATCTTTCTCAATGTGTCAACTGAAACGGTGTTCCACGAATAACCTTCAAAAGGCAGTCTCTTCTTCATGAAGTTCTGGCTATCTAAGTTGTCAGAAAGGCCGAACGGACCAAACACAGGAGTGACGTTTCCAGTCCATGCCCACGCGATCTTGGCTTCGAGAGGATATTCTTCAAGATTGTAAGACAGCCCTCTTGATCTCTGCCAATCAGAGGTTTCTCTACCGAACGCTAACATGAGACTGCTGTCTCTAAGAACTGCAGCTCCAACTCCCTTGTCACCCACGCTCACCCATAAGCCATTGACCATCGCTACTGCTAGCACAAGGGTATCGTCTTTCTTGAACTCGTTTTGGCAGGCAAGCCAATACAATACTTCTAGCTCAGTATTGTATTGTGGAACAGAATAACTGAAATCTCTCTGGTCTGGTGTCCCGCCTTTGATCATTAGTTCAAAAGCTTCTTTCACTTCAGGATTCGTCGCATTCAGCGCCAAGTATGTGATCTTGGCTATCGCAGAGGCATTGAACAGGTAAGGTAGCTTCTTCAACTCCTTAGCCAGAGTCACATATGGTTCTGTCTTGGTTGATTCGAGCAACGAGAAGTAGTAATTCACAGGTTTTGCTGCACCAATATATATCCATTCAGTAGGTGAAGTCGTCGAAAATGACGAGCTGAGTTCCGTTTTGTAGGCAGATTCGCTGGTGGATGTGACAATACTCGTTATTGTATTGGTTTGGTTAGGCCTAATGATCCAGTACCCAAATCCGCCGATAATGATAACGATCACTAGAACGATGCCGAGCAGCTTCCATTTTCGAGACTGACTAGACAAATCAGACACCATTTAGCTGTTCAATCGAAAGAGTATCGACATAAGAAATTCCAGAGACTAAGAAGATCGCTTCATACAATTCGTCTCTTGAAATGCAAATCACCAAGGTCAATCGTATTTGAGAGTTATCGTAGACTACGGCGAAGTAGCATGCTGTCGGATTCGAGCTGTAACAAATTGTCTGATGTTTCATAATCGGACCATTGTTGGAAATAGCCGTGGATACAAAGGTTGATCGAACGCTATATTGCGATACGCTAATGGAGTTTCCATCTGGGAACGGATCTAAGGGGAAATCGTACATGTACTCATAGGAGGTCGTGTTTTGGTACCAGTAGTATCGGAAGATGGGCACAGCTGTTCCATAACCTACCAAAATAGCTAGCATCTCACCGCCGTGTGGGTGAACATGAGTAGAATATACGCCCACGTAGAGGTAGGAGTAGTTGTCACCTTCATAATGATATTTCTTCAGCGCAACTCTAGAGTCAAGGCTGACAGCTTCACCATTCGGTAACATTTGAAACGCATAGTCCCCCGCCTTCAGCTTGGTTGATGTAGAGTAGTAGTCATCTGGCGTTGCAAATGACGGAGAGAAACATATGTAAGTTGAATCAGTAACAGCGGCCTCTGCAACGTGGATCTTGATCATGAACTCAGGTGCAGGAAGCTTCGACTGCTCGTCTATGTACTGCAACAGCCCATCTTCAAAATCAGTCACTGAGATTCCAATTGCACGTATGAATGTACCTGCAAAGGATCTCACCTGAGAACCCATGTTCAAGAAA
>CAYXJU010000136.1:0-4376 GCA_964464765.1 uncultured Candidatus Bathyarchaeia archaeon
CGGTTCGTGATGGTGAGGGCGGGTATGTGGGGTGTCTTGAGGTTGTGGAGGATGTCACGGATATTCGGAAGATTGAGGGAGAGAAAAAAGTCTGGGATGAGCTATGATGCTGGTAGTGTCAGATCGTCTTTTGAAGGGTTTTTTCTTTTATCTAGATTAAGATGCTCAAGAAGCCCTTTTTAGTAAATTCTTTTTTTGTTGAGTACTTGATTTGTTGGTGTTCTTGTTGTTTAAGATTTCTCATAGATCACACAAATTTTTGGTGAGAAAGACGAAGAAATTTGCGCGCGCGAAAACCAGAGGTTGAAAGATGACCGCAATCACGCGAAACGAAGCTTTCATGAATCTTCTAAATATGCTTTTATTTGTACGCAATAACCTTAGATGGTTAAGAAGCTCGAAGGAGATGGACGTTTGAACGATAAGAAACCAATAGGAGCGATCATGTTCTACAAACATCCTGCGGAGTACAGAAAACTACCCGAAGAAATACGGAATAAGAATTTTGAGAAATTCATTGCTTTGTTGAAAAAGTGGCATTCGAAGAAAGATGTTAGGCTAAAAGGATATTATGGACCAGTTTTTGGTACCGAATACTCCCTCATGGTCGTTTGGGAGTTTCCCGATCTCGACGCCGTTATTGAATTCCGGAGAGAACTAATGGATGAACAAGGGCAGAACAGCTATTTCAAATTCCTAATCGGCGAGAGCATGAAATCTGTTAAAGAGTTCGAAGAATGAAACAAGTTTCCCTCTTTTTTCAATGGACAATTCTTCGCGAATGCGATTCCGCATAATGGAAAAAGATTTTCGGTAACAGGTTACATACTGGTTGAACCGTGCATAAAGCATAAAAACGTAAGAGCCTATATTTGCAGACAACTCAGTTCAGGAAAAGAGCAGGTAATCCTATGTCGTTACAATATAAGATTAGCGAACTGTTTGAGAAAGAGGACTTCCAGAAACGCGTGAAGAACACCCAAGAATCTATGAGAAAAGAAGACTTTGACGCACTGATCACTTACGCAGACTTCACTAGAACTAGAAACGTGTACTATCTCACGAACTTCAGGCCATTTGAGGCAACGCATTATCACTGGCCTGGACAGTTAGGTTGCACCTTATGCTTAGTGCCTAGAGACGGTGATCCCACTCTATTTGCGGCAAACTCCACCTACGACGAGGCCTTAGACCTGACGTGGCTGGACGAGAAACACGTCAAAACCACAAACGAGTTTGAGGCGACAATGAAAGACTTCACACGTAATGAACGACCTGAGAAGATGGGATTGACAGATTGGCCTATCTTCCCTATGCAGATATACAAGGTGCTGGAAGAGGCTTTTCCAAAAGCGAGAATCGAATGGACACACCTTTTGGACAAATTAAGATCCATTAAGAGTGAGAAAGAGATTGAACTGATCCTTAATTCAGGGAGGGTAAACGATCTTGGGACGATGACTGTTCTCAAATCCCTGAAAGAAGGGATGACCGAGGCAGAAGCATCAATGATTGGTCGCATGGCGATGTACAAGGAAGGTGCCACGATGATCGGCGCTTGCTGGATGCAATTTGGTCCGGTGTACTCTGGTTTCACATCTAAGAGGCCTTACAACAATGTGCGTTTGAAAGACGGCATGCTCGTCAGGCTCGACTTCGGATGCAAAGTGAAAGACTACTATTCAGATAACGGCTTGGCGATTGGATTCGGCAAGATCTCGGACAAAGCCAGAGATCTTATAGACACTCTTCATGAATCTATCGAGATCGGATGGAAGACTGTCAGACCAGGAGTCAAATCATCAGATCTGTGGCAGAAAATGAATAAGCCATTCGTTGAGAAGGGCTACACAACCGGGGAGCCCTTCGGCCATGCTGTGGGAATAGATTTCGAAGACGAACTTCCCTGCATGGGCAAGGATACGACAGATGTCTACGAGAAGAACATGTCAGTATCAATTGCTTGTCACATAAACCATGTCCCTGGAGTTGGCGGGGGCAAGATTGAAGAAACCGTGATCATTCGCGAAACGGGTCCGCAGTTCGTCACCCACTGCACAGACATGCAAAGATACTGGTAACCCTTCCAGTTCCCTTTTTTTTGTTTCTCTTTGCTTATGGGATCCCGCAGGGTTTTGCAATGCGTGTTTTGTACAGTTTGATTCTACCTTATATGATTTCATTCACCGCCTTAATCAATTTATCTTTGTGAGGGATGTATTGTTGTTCGAGTGTTCGTGATGAGGGCACAGGCATCTCTGCCGCTGCCACGCATTTTATTGGGGCCTCAAGGTAACTGAAAGCCTCTTCTATTATTACTCGAGAAATTTCGTTGCAAACTCCCCCCGTTTTCACGTCGTCTGAGGTTACTACAACCCGTCCCGTCTTTTTGACAGATTCGACAATAGTTTCTTTGTCTAGAGGAATCAGGGTTCGAGGATCCACAACTTCAATACTGACTTTCTTCTTTGCAAGTTCATCTGCTGCTTCTAAAGCTTCCTGAACCATTCGGGAGATCGCAACTACGGTTACGTCTGTTCCAGTTCTTTTGACGTCTGCTTTGCCAAAAGGTATTGCTAGATCTTCGTCTGGTACAGGGCCTTTCAGCTTGAAGTAGAGACTCGCACACTCGATAAATATGGTAGGAGCGTTTGCTCTAATTGCTGACTTGAGCAAGCCTTTAGCATCATATGGTGTGGAGGGAAGAGCAAGGAACAGACCAGGCGTGTTTAAGAACCAAGATGGAAAGAATTGTGAATGCTGAGGACCATAAGCTCTTCCAAGACCGTACTGCGTTCTGATTACCAATGGCAGTTCAAACTGTCCCCCGCTCATGAAGCACATCTTTGCAGCGTGATTCACAATCTGCTCTACTGCTATAGGAATGAAATCCATGTACATTATCTCTACAATAGGTCTTAGACCCAGCAAGGAAGCTCCTATCCCAGCACCCACAATGGCTGCTTCAGATATTGGCGTGTCTACTACCCTTTCAGGACCAAATTCCTCGTAAAACCCACTTGTACACTTGTAAGCGCCTCCTGCCACTCCTACTTCTTCACCTATGATTATGACTTTTTTATCTCTGCGCATCTCCTCTCTTAGCGCCTCTGTAATCGCTTCGACATACTTCAACTCTTTCATAGTCTTTGTCCTCTTGGGTAAACTAGTTTTTCGAGCTCAGCAAATGTCAAGGTTGGGCTTTCAATAGCGAACTTCAGTGCTTCTTCGATCTCTTCTTGAACATCTTGATTAATAGTGCTGATGTCGTCTTCAGAGACGACTCTTGCTTTGAGAAGCTTGTTCTGTAACGTAATGATCGGATCCCTTTCCTTCCATGCCTTCCACTCTTCTGTTTCGTCAACTGGTCTGTGAATGCTATGGCTCTTCATTCTGAACGTTAGACATTCCATGAAAACAGGGGTCTCTTTCTTTATGATTTCAATGGCCTTGAGAGTAGCATTGTAAACAGCTAATACGTCATTGCCATCAACCACCAAAGTGGGCATGTTGTATGCATAAGCCGCTCTTTCTGAGATGCTTCTCGCCGCTGAGCTTTTGGAAATCCTTGTTGACATGGCAAATTGATTGTTTTCGCAGACGAAGAGAACCGGTACTTTAAAAACAGATGCCATGTTGAGCCCTTCGTGAAAAGCCCCTGTGTTAGTAGCCCCATCGCCGAAGAAACAGGCTATCATTGAATTCTGTTTCTCATACCTTACGGCTAAACCAGCCCCAACTGCTATTGGAATCTGGCTACCAACTATTGCTGAGGCGTATAATCCGCCCCTTTCCTTGTAGATGCTGACATGCATTGAACCACCCAGTCCTTTACACACCCCTGTGGCTTTACCAAAAAGTTCAGCCATTATGTACTTTGTTGGAATTCCCTTTGCAATGGCGTGACCATGGCCCCTATGGTGGCTAATTATCCAATCGGCTGGTTTCAAAGCGGAAATTACGCCTACTGCTATGGCTTCCTCACCTTGATAGAGATGGGCTGCACCAATTAGTAAGCCTCGTTGAAGATGCAGTTCTTCAACCTTGTCTTCAAATTGCCTTATCCTTACGAGTTGCTTGAGCAGATTCGTCAACTTTTCTTTGGACAAACCAGCTTGATGAAATTCGGCTGGTTCGATGCTCTTGATCTCTAGTATTCTGTTTTCATCGGACAATTTCTTCAACCTGTTTAAACAATAAAATTCTTTGATTGAGTGGAATATCACTTGCTTTTTTGTCATATAAGGTATTGGTTCATTCGCAGATAGTACCAATCATCGTCAACGAGTTAGATTCAAAACCACTGAGAATCCCTAATCTTGAAAAGCATTGAAGAGGAGAATTCACATCGAAGGCCCTCTTCCACTAGACTAGGA